>NZ_MBST01000034.1:0-324604 GCF_001695865.1 Ensifer sp. LC384 | reverse complement strand
TTGAACTCGCCGAAGTACTTCGTGATCGCTGCCGTCAGCGACGTCTTGCCATGGTCAACGTGGCCAATCGTGCCAATGTTAACGTGCGGCTTGTTGCGCTCAAATTTGCTCTTTGCCATGGGTACGTTTCCTGTGGTCAAGTATGATTGATCAGCCGGCGGGGCCGGTTTGTGGAGCCGTTTAAGGGTTTCAAGGGATTTGCGCAAGACTTAATTGCGTGCGCCCGGACCAGCCACGGCGGCCTCTTCCTACCATCATGTAGGAACGGCGCATCAGAGATGCAAGTTGGACAGATTCCCGAATCATCTCGTCGAGCGACGAAAGAACAAACAACGGCTTACGAAGAGCAATTGAAGCGTAACGTTAAATAGCAGAAGAAGGTCAGCGCTGCTGGAGCGGGTAGCGGGAATCGAACCCGCGTATTCAGCTTGGAAGGCTGCTGCTCTACCATTGAGCTATACCCGCGGGCCTTCGATCCAGAAGCAGAATGGTGGAGGGAGTTGGATTTGAACCAACGTAGGCGAAGCCAACGGATTTACAGTCCGTCCCCTTTAACCACTCGGGCATCCCTCCATTATTCTGTCGGGATCAAGTCGACCAAGCATTTGAGATCGTGAGACATCCAGCGATTTGTCGTTGCCGCCTCTCAATCTGCGCCGGGTATATGACCGCCCGCCCTGCTCCTGTCAACACGCCAAAACCGAATTTTTGTGAAATTCTCCACAGGCCCCCTTTGTCCACTGCCATCGAATTCCGTTCCCAGGCCAAGCGAAGCGCTCTATAAGGCGGGCATGAGCAAAGATAACGCAGGCGACAAGAGCGCCAAGAACACCCATTACGCCACTCTCAGACGCGCGCATCGCGACGCCAAGCGCGAACGCGGGGAAATCCCGACGCCAAAGCAGGAGCGTTGGCGCAAACAGCCAGGCGACTGGAAGCCGCCGGCGCTCGCGCCCGAGCAGGTGCTTCTCTACGGCCTGCACACCGTGCGGGCCGCCCTCGACAATCCGACGCGCCAGATCGTTCGCCTGTGCGTGACGCAGAACGCTGCGGCGCGGCTCGAACTCGGCGAACTCTCGGAACTCCCCTTCCCGGTCGAGACCGTTGCGCCGCAGGATATCGACAAGATTCTCGGTCCAGACGCGATCCACCAGGGCGTGATGCTCGAAACAAAGCCGCTGCCACTGCGCAAACTTGAAGCGCTCAGCGAATGCCGGCTGATCCTCGTGCTCGATCAGGTCACTGACCCGCATAATGTCGGCGCGATCATGCGATCGGCCGTGGCATTCGATGCGGGGGCGTTGATCACCACGATCCGCCATAGTCCGACCGAATCGGGCGTTCTTGCAAAATCGGCCTCCGGCGCTCTGGAAATGATCCCCTATATCCAGATCACCAACCTCGCCGACACGATCGAGGAGTTGCATCGGCTTGGCTTCCACACGATCGGGCTCGATTCGGAGGGACCGGCCCCGCTTGAAGGCAGCTTCGCGGGCGACAAGGTCGCGCTGGTGCTCGGATCCGAGGGCAAGGGCCTCCGGCAGAAAACACGATCGACCGTCAAGGCGCTCGCCCGCCTCGACATGCCCGGCGCGATCAAATCGCTCAATGTTTCGAATGCGGCTGCGATCGCCATGTATGCGGCGCGCCAGTTCCTGAACAAGTAAGTCCCGGTCGTTACAGCGCCGCGCGTCTATTTAGACGCGCAAAGGTCGCTGTAACACTTTGAGTTGATGCATAATTTTGTCCTTAAATCGATTCCGATTTAAGGAATTATGCAGTAAGGCCGCCGAACACCTGCAAATCTCTCCGGCTGCGCGCAACCGGAGAGATTGGGGCATCTGTCGTAACGGTTGATTGGGTGTGTTCGACCGATTTACGGGTCTCTGCACCGATGCAGCACGACGCAATCCTCGCCTCGCAGCCGATTGTCGTGCAAGCCGTCGCTGTCGTCAGAAACGCATCGCTATATCTTTATCCACGCGAAGCCATAGGGTCTGGCTGTTCGCCGTGGGGCAGCCGTCGCGAAGTTTCTTCCATGTGGTGACGTTGAGGTTCATCTCGCAGCGGGCGAGATAAGAGATGCCGCCGACGCGAAGGCAGGCGATCTGGCCGAGCTCGTATTTGGCGCCGTCCCGGTTGCGGCAGGTGCAACGCGTGTCAGGTGGCGACGCATAACCGACGTCGGCAGCCACCAGTGCGACCACCGCAGCGATGACAGCCAAGGGCCTTCTCCGCCGGTCTCTCATGAGCGCATCATAATACAAATCAGCCCATGCGAAAACGGACAATGCCGGCTGCATGTGCAACCGGCACCGTCCGCAATGGGGGCCAACGCCCCTTCACCGGACCACTGACGTGATCCGCTGAACCCTTGTTTTAGCTTGCCAGGCGAAGGACGGTGCCTTCGGCAATGGTCTTTTCGGCTTCGGCGATCGCGAACTGCTTGGAGTCGGCGCTGAGGTTCAGGCCTTCGGCGCGGACGAATTCAACATCGGTGATACCGAAGAAGCCGAAGACCGTCTTCAGGTAGGCTTCCTGGTGATCCATTGCAGAGGCGGGGCCGGCGGAATAGTGGCCGCCACGCGTCGAAGCGACGATTACCTTCTTGCCCTTGGCGAGGCCTTCCGGGCCGGATTCGGTATAACGGAAGGTCTTGCCGGAGACAGCCAGGCGATCGATCCAGGCCTTGAGCTGGCTCGGAATGGAGAAATTGTACATCGGCGCACCGACGACGACCGTATCGGCAGCAAGGAATTCTTCGAGCATCTCGCGGCCGATCTTGACTTCGGCAGCCAGGCCGGCGTCAACACCTGCGAGATCGGCAGGCGCCATGATCTGGGCGCCAGTCAGATGCGGGATCTGGCTGGTGGCGAGATCGCGATAGGTGACGTTGGCATCCGGGCGGTCTGCCTTGATCTGGGCGGTGATCGCCGCGGTCAGGCGACGGGAAACGGAGTGATCACCCAGGATACCGGAGTCGATGTGAAGGACGTTCATGTGGAGCACCTTTGTGTTGGCGTTGCGGTGCATCACATATGATTGGAAAACAATCGCGCGATAAGTCAGCGGTTGTTTGACATACTGTTTCCAAATGGAAACAGTGAGACCGGCGATCCGGCGATGGGAGACGAAAAACAGATGCAGGACCTGAACGACCTCGCCCTCTTCGCGGCTGTGGTGCGCAACAACGGCTTCAGTGCCGCCGCGCGCGATCTGAATATCCCTAAATCCAAGCTCAGCAAACACGTAGCACGCCTCGAAGAGCAGCTCGGCGTCCGGCTGCTGGAGCGCTCGACCCGCAAACTTCGCGTCACCGAGATCGGGCAGGTGTTCTACGAACATTGCCAGGGCCTGCTCGATGGCATCGCCATGGCGGAAGCCGAGATCGCCGCCGTCAAGGCCGAGCCGACCGGCACGGTCAGGCTCGCCTGCCCGCTCGGCTTCACGCCGATGCTTGCCGACATCCTGCCCGCCTTCCATCGCCGCTATCCCGGCGTCCGTCTGCTGATCACCGCCACCAACCGGCGGATTGATCTTATCGAGGAGCGGATCGACGTGGCGCTGCGCGCCCGCGATCAACTGGACACCGACAATCAGCTGATCATCCGCAGATTCGGAGAGGTGCGTCAGAGGCTGGCGGCAAGCCCCACCCTGCTCGCGCGCTTCGACGACGTCACGATCGACAATCTGAGCGAGATGCCGACGCTGTCGATGAACGAGCAGCACGCCGCCGATGTCTGGCGCCTCGTCGATGGCGAAGGAAATGCCACCGAAATTTCGCACCGGCCGATCATCGGCTGCAGTGATTTCCTCATCCTCGAACGCGCAGCGATCGAGGGCATGGGCGTGGCGTTGCTGCCCGACCACATCTGCGAGCGCGCCTTCCGCGCCGGCGTGCTTGCGCCCGTGCTGCCGGAATGGAGTTCCGGCGACGTCGTCGTCCATCTCGTCTTTCCGTCGCGTCACGGCATGCTGCCGGCGACGCGTGCCCTGATCGACTATCTCGCCGACAATCTTCTGAACGCCCTGCAAAAGTGCCGGGAGATTACGCCGAGGAGCGCCGGATCGTTCGAGATCTGAGCAGGCACGTGGCGCCGCAGGCAGGCGCCGCGAAGCGCGTCGCCCAAGGTCAGAGCATCTTTGGTCAAGGCGCGGTCAAGATACGGCAAACGTTCGGCCAACTTCGCCCTGCCGGCGTCCGCCAAACACCACCTATGCGCCGGATCGAGGCGGCGCAAAGACAAATACTATCTTGGAAAAAAGTGGTGCCCCCAGAGAGACTCGAACTCCCGACCCTCTGATTACAAATCAGATGCTCTACCAACTGAGCTATAAGGGCACTTTCAGCGGTGGGAGTTATCACAATCTCACGGCGTGTAAAGCAAAATTGCGAATTCTCCCAATTTTTCAGATGCGTTTAGGGCCATGTCGTGCCAGAAACGAAGCCTAGGCTCGGCCACCGCGGCGATGCTCAACATGTTGAACGGACTGAAAATTCATGGCCCGCACGTTCACTTCTCTCGCGTTCCTGGCTTCGCCCGCCGAAGAGGCGCAAAAGGCGGCGGCCGATCTGAAGGCGATCTACGGCGATCATGATGCCGACAAGGCCGACGTCATCGTCGCGCTCGGCGGCGACGGCTTCATGTTGCAGACGCTGCACCAGACGATGAACTCGGGCAAACTAGTCTACGGCATGAACCGGGGATCGGTCGGGTTCCTGATGAACCGCTACAGCAGCGAAAACCTGACGACGCGCATCTGCAATGCCGTCGAGAACGCCTTTCACCCGCTGGAGATGCAGACCACCGACAGTGAAGGCTCGACATTCATGGCGCTTGCGATCAATGAAGTTTATCTTTTCCGGCAATCCTACCAGGCGGCCAAGCTGCGCGTCGTCATCGACGGCAAGACCCGGCTCGAAGAACTGACCTGCGACGGTCTGCTGCTCGCCACGCCCGCGGGCTCCACCGCCTACAACCTCTCCGCCCATGGGCCGATCCTGCCGCTGGAAGCGCCCCTTCTCGCGCTGACGCCCGTCAGCCCGTTCCGTCCGCGGCGGTGGCGCGGCGCCCTGCTGCCGAACCATGTCACCGTCGAGATCGAGATCCTCGAGGCCGACAAACGGCCGGTCAACGCCGTGGCCGACCACCAAGAGGTCAAGTCGGTGGCGAAGGTGCGCATCGCCGAATCGGAAAACATGACCGCCCGCATCCTCTCGGATCCCGATCATTCCTGGTCCGACCGCATCCTGGCCGAGCAATTTTCCAATTGAGCCGACGGTCTCAACGCGCGATATGGTATAATTTCTGCGATCGCCGGGCACTCGGCGAAGGATCAATCTTGGAACAAGCACCGCGTCGCGGTTCGAACAGGAAATCAAAGCGATGCACAAGCCTCTCCTCCTTGCGCTTCTTCTCGCCCCGGTCGGCGTGAACGCCAATTCGGAGAATGCGAATGTGGTTTCGCCCGAAGTGACCTTCGTCACCAGCACCGGCTATTGGGAAGAAAGCGGCGATCCACTTTCGGCACTGGACCCGAACGGCACGCAGGCGGAAACACCTGCCGAACCGGGGAGTGCCGAAGGTGCGCGGCGCGGCTACTACAAGCTGATCGCTGTTAGGCAACAGGACGGCACCGCACAGATCCATCTGCAGCAGATCGAGGCGACGCCCGCCGGACCGAAGGTCGTCTCCTCTGCGGAACTCGAGGAGTTCTCGTCGCTGAAGGCTTATGTCACGGACATACGGCCGGAAACGTCAACAGGTGTGACCGCACAACCCGGCATGTTCGCAACCGTCTATCTGAAGACCGACCCTGCCGCACGCGAGCCGGAGAGCTGGACCGTGCTGATCGACGATCTCGGCGACATCAAGGTCGAGCGGGCATCGAACTGATGTCACAAAAAAGGGCCGAATGAAAACACCCGGCCCTCTTCGTCTCGTACTCACTACGTCATGCCGGCGCGAACGCCGCCGCAGTGAGGTTAGTTTAGGTCATCCACGGCGGCGTCAGCACCGCCGCTGACGCGGTGAGCAAGTGCGGCTTCCATGAACTCGTTCAACTCGCCGTCCAGCACATCGCCCGGCGCCGTGCTTTCGACACCGGTCCGCAGGTCCTTGACCAGCTGGTAGGGCTGCAGCACGTAGGAGCGAATCTGATGGCCCCAGCCGATATCGGTCTTCGATGCCGCCTCGGCGTTGGCCGCGTCTTCGCGCTTCTTCAGTTCGGACTCGTAAAGACGGGCGCGCAGCATGTCCCAGGCCTTGGCCCGGTTCTTGTGCTGCGAACGTTCCTGCTGGCACTGCACGACAATACCGGACGGCATGTGGGTGATGCGCACGGCGGAGTCGGTGGTGTTGACGTGCTGGCCACCGGCGCCCGACGAGCGATAGGTGTCGATACGGCAGTCGCTCTCGTTGATGTCGATCTGGATCGAGTCATCGACGACCGGGTAGACCCAGATCGAAGAGAACGACGTATGGCGACGCGCGTTGCTGTCATAGGGCGAGATGCGCACCAGGCGGTGAACACCGGATTCCGTCTTCAGCCAGCCATAGGCATTGTGGCCCTTGACCAGCAGGGTGGCCGATTTGATGCCCGCCTCTTCGCCGTCCTGAATTTCCATCAGCTCGACCTTGTATCCCTGGCGCTCGGACCAACGGGTATACATGCGCAACAGCATGTTTGCCCAGTCCTGGCTCTCGGTGCCCCCGGCACCGGAATGCACTTCGAGATAGGTGTCGTTCTGATCGGCTTCGCCGGACAGCATCGCCTCGACCTGCTTCTTGGCCGCTTCGTTGCACAGTTCGCGCAGCGCCTGTTCGGCGTCGGCAACGATGGCTGCGTCGCCCTCTTCTTCGCCGAGCTCGATCAGTTCGATGTTGTCGCTCAGCTGCTGCTCGAAACGGCGCAGGCCGTTGATGCCATCGTCGAGCTGCTGGCGCTCGCGCATCAGCTTCTGCGCCTCGGCAGCATCATTCCACAGCGACGGATCTTCCGCCTTGTTGTTCAACCAGTCCAGTCGTCTTACCGCCTGATCCCAGTCAAAGATGCCTCCTCAGCAGGCTTATGGCCTGCTTGATCTCGTCGACAATATTCTCGATTTCGCTGCGCATGATCCTGCTTCTTGTGAACCCGATTTAACGTGAGCGTCAAATAGCGATGCCCGCCGCTGATGTAAAGGCGGCGGGCATCGCAAGACGGAGGATAGGTCTAGAACAGGCCGTTGGAACCGGAGGTAACGGCCTGGTTAGCCTGCGGGGAATTCTTCAAGATTTCCTCCGGCGGCACATACTGGTCGAGGCCGCCGATGACCGAGAAGGTGTCGGCCGGTCCGGTGCCGGGCTTGAAGGCCTCGATGATCGTGTCCGGCTCGCCTTCGTAGGCGGCCATGCCTGTCTTGCGGTTGACGGCGATCATGTTCATGCCTTCCGGAACCACGAACTTGCCTGGGCGCGTGCCCTTGACGGCTTCCTGCATGAAATTGTTGAAGATCGGCACCGCAAGGCTGCCGCCGGTCGCGCCGCGGCCGAGCGGAGCGGGGTTGTCGAAGCCGAGGTAGAGGCCGGCAACGAGATCGGGCGTGTAACCCACGAACCAGGCGTCCTTCTCGTCATTGGTGGTACCGGTCTTGCCTGCAACCGGACGATCGAGCGTGATCTTGCCGGCCGCCGTGCCCCTGAGAACCACGCCCTCCATCATCGAAGTGATCTGATAGGAGGTCATCGGATCGAGAACCTGCTCGCGGTTGTCGGTGAGCACAGGCTCTTCCTGGTTACCCCAGTCAGCCGCGTTACAGTTGTCGCAGGTCCGGTCTTCATGACGGAAGATCGTCTTGCCGTAGCGGTCCTGGATCCGGTCGATCAGCGACGGCTTGATCTGCTTGCCGCCATTGGCAAGAACCGAATAGGCCGACACCATGCGCAGAACGGTCGTTTCGCCCGAGCCCAGCGACATCGCCAGCAACGGCGGCATCTTGTCGTAGATGCCGAAGCGCTCGGCATATTCGGCAACGATGTTCATGCCCATGTCGTTGGCGAGGCGAACCGTCATCAAGTTACGCGATTTTTCGATGCCGAGGCGCAGCGTCGACGGGCCGGCCGAGCCGCCGCCATAGTTTTCCGGGCGCCAGACCTGGCCACCGGCGACGATTTCGATCGGCGCATCGAGAATGACGGATGCAGGCGTATAGCCATTGTCGAGCGCGGCAGCGTAGACGAACGGTTTGAACGAGGAACCCGGCTGGCGCATTGCCTGGGTCGCGCGGTTGAATTCCGACTGACCGTAGGAGAAGCCGCCGACCATGGCCAGCACGCGGCCGGTCTGCGGGTCCATCGCGACGAGACCGCCCTGGACCTTCGGCGGCTGACGCAGGCGGTATTCGCCCTTGTCCGCCAGCGGCTCGACATAGACGACGTCGCCCGGGCCTAGGATACCTTCCGGCGACTTGGCGGATTTGCGCTCGCCGCCGGCCGAGCGGTAGGCCCACTGCATGTTCTTTGCGGAGATATGGCCGGTCACGCGCTCGGCGATGATCTTGCCGGACGCTTCCTTGTCCGGCTGGATGCCGATCTCGACACCCCGGCCATCGGCCGAGAGGACGACGGCCAGCTTCCATTCCGGCACGTCGGCCAAGGCCACGACCTTGCCGAGCGGCTCGCCCCAGTCGCCGCCGATCTCGATCGACTTGACCGGACCGTGGAAACCACGGCGCTCGTCATAGCTCAGCAGCCCTTCCTGCAGTGCCTTGCGCGCCGCGATCTGCATGCGCGGATCGAGCGAGGTGCGGACCGAAAGGCCGCCCTCATAAAGGGCGTTGTCGCCGTATTTCTGGATGATCTGCCGACGCACTTCCTCGGCGAAGAAATCGGAGGCGAAGAGATGCGCGCCACCGCGGCGCGGATTGACGCCGAGCGGCTGCTTCTTCGCGTCTTCGCCATCCGTCTTCGTGACGTAACCGTTTTCGACCATGCGGTCGATGACCCAGTTGCGCCGCTCGATCGCAGCATCGGCCTTGCGGAACGGATGGTAGTTGGCCGGGCCCTTTGGCAGAGCCGCCAGGTAGGCGGTTTCGGCAACGGTCAGTTCCGTGACCGATTTGTCGAAATAGGTCAGCGCTGCGCCGGCGATGCCGTAGGAATTCAGGCCGAAGAAGATCTCGTTGAGGTAGAGTTCGAGAATACGGTCCTTGCTATAGGCCTGCTCGATGCGGAAGGAGAGGATCGCTTCCTTGACCTTGCGGTCGATCGTCTGGTCCGACGAGAGCAGGAAGTTCTTGGCGACCTGCTGGGTGATCGTCGACGCGCCGACAGGACGGCGACCCGATCCGAAATTCTGGAGGTTGACGGCGATGGCGCGCGCGAGACCGGTGATATCGACGCCGGGATGCTGATAGAAGTTCTTGTCTTCAGCCGAAATGAACGCCGCCTTGACGCGGTCGGGGATCGCCTGGATCGGCAGGTAGAGGCGCCGCTCGCGGGCGTATTCCGCCATCAGCGCGCCGTTGCCGGCGTGAAAGCGCGTGGTGACCGGCGGTGAATACTTCGCCAACACCTCGTAATCCGGCAAATCTTTGGTGACGCTGCCGAGATAGATGGCAACGGCCGCGGCGACACCGAGCAGCAAGAACGCACCAATGCCGAAGAAATATCCAATCAGTCTGATCATCAGTCAGATACCGGTACCTTATTATCGTCCAATCGCCAGGCCACATAAACCGATCGAGACGCTTCCCGTCCCAACGGTCCGCATTTCGTCGGCCTGGCCAAACGCTTCTATCAGAAATCGTCTGGCATTGCGGCTACACGCGCCCACCCAGTTCCTCATATGGCGAGGGGCACCGGGCATCAACACTGTTTCCCAACAAATCCGGGCGCAATTCGGGTTAGGTCCCGGATTGTGCGTAAAATAGGGCTTGTTTCCGATTATCGAGTGCGCATCCTGTTGAAAAGCATATCGCTGTTACCGGAGCGACACAAATCACTTCGTTCGCCGCGCCGTCAAGCAGATCGTCGCGATCAGACGTCAGCCGCCATTTGCGACCGCTTGTTCACGGTAGCGCTTGATGGCAACGGCAAGCAGACCGGACACTTTCTTGCGCCACTCCGGATCGAGCAACAGCTTCTCGTCGTCCTTGTTCGACATGAATCCGAGCTCGAGCAGGATCGACGGAACATCCGGCGCTTGTAGCACGCGGAAGCCCGCGTGACGGTGCGGATTGTTGATGAGATTGATCTGTCCCTCGAAAGACGACACCACGGTACGCGCCATGTTGACCGAGAAAGCCTGGGTCTCGCGACGCG
Source organism: Ensifer sp. LC384 (assembly GCF_001695865.1). Classification (NCBI taxonomy): domain Bacteria; kingdom Pseudomonadati; phylum Pseudomonadota; class Alphaproteobacteria; order Hyphomicrobiales; family Rhizobiaceae; genus Ensifer; species Ensifer sp. LC384. Next base: position 314,300 of record NZ_MBST01000034.1, on the reverse strand, counting down.
TCAGATCGATCAGGATATCGGCGACTTCTGCCGGCTCGCTCTGGAGCGGTACACCGGCTATCTCGTCGGAGAGGTTTTCACGCTGCGCCAGGTCGGCGGCCAGATGGTCGGACGCCTTGTCGGAGATCGTATAGACCGTCGCGCCGCGGATGTCCTTCTGCCTGAGCGTGTCGGCATGGATCGAAATGAACAGATTGGCGCCCTTGTTGCGGGCGATCTGCACCCGCTGCGGCAGCGACAGGAACACATCCTTGTCACGCGTTAGAAAGGCTTCGGCGCCGCTTTCGCGGTTGAGGGTGGCGACAAGCTCCTGCGCGAAGGCAAGCGTGACGTGTTTTTCCTCAGTTTTCGTGCCGCTGCCGATCGCGCCGGTGTCGATACCGCCATGGCCGGCATCGATGGCGATCACGAAGGCGCCGGTCCTTTGCGCCGGGGCAATTGTCGGCCTGTCCGTCTTGGCGGCGACGACCGAGCCGGTCCACTGCTGGTCGCCCAAAAGCGCGTCGAAACGGGTCTGGTCCACCTTCTCAGCGTCGACGACGAGGCGATAACTTTTGCCGCCCTCCTCCTCGATGACTTCGGCACGGGTCACCGCGACCGGCCCTTTGGCCGACAGCACGAGGCGCGAGCTGCCGGCGCCCATGCCGCCATATCGAATGGCTTCGAACAACCCACGGGGCTCGAGGCTCTCGGGCTTCAGGCCGAAGGCGGTTTCCGGCAGATCGACGACGACACGCACCGGGTTTGCCACATAATGAATGGAAAAGTCGGGTTTCCGATCGAACTCGACGACGACGCGCGTGCGTGCGTCGTCACCGGCAACCCGTGCACCGAATGCCAACAACGGCACGGGCTCGGCCGCGTATGCCATCGGCAAAGTCCCCAGCAAGGTGCCCGCAACGAACACTGAAGCCACGATGCGCGCGCCGCCGCGCAGCAGTGCCGACAATAGCGAAGCGCGCATATGAATAGCCGAAGGCTTCACGCCGGTCTCTCCGTCAATCCACGAAATCCGAGCGGCAGATGCGTCGGGCGTCCGCCCGCGCACACCGCGACATCCCTTGATCAATGAACCCTTATGGTTAACCAAAGCTTGACAGCGCTCCTTCAGCAACGCGGCCAAGGCATGCGATTCGCCGTCCCCCGACCTACTCTACCGGGGCAAGCGAATCGATCATTATTGTGGCGGCACAGGCTTTTCCCTTGCCAATGTGACATAGAAAACATAAAAGCATCACAAGGAGAAAGTGTTGACGGGATAGAATCGTCGGCCGGGCAGCCGGAGCTTTCCAGAGCTTGGCGCCAGGGAGTGATCGAGCCGGAATTGCCGGTTGCAACCGTATCATCTTTCCGCGGCCGCAAGGTGTTCATCCGCCGTCGCTGCATTTCCTCCCTGTACACTGGATCGTAAATTTCCGGCGGTGGCCGGAGTTCTTAGCGGTGATTTTCACCGGCAAGCCCGCAAGCGGGCGCATTCATCGGGTCTTTATGAGGCCTTTGACATTGGCATTCTTGTTTGGTCATTGATGTTGACTCAGCGGTATCGGTCAGAAGTAGAGAGGCCCCGGAACGTAACCGTTCCGGCTGCCATCTGGCTGCTGCACCATCACCTGCACCAGACAGGACCTTTCACATCCGGCGCAACCTCTGACGCGAGTGGCAGTCTTCCCATGGAAGAACGTCTGCCGCCCGTTCCGTTGTCGCGCCGAGGAGCACAACTTAGATGGCAGAGAAAATGCTTATCGATGCGTCTCACTCTGAAGAGACGCGCGTCGTTGTCGTTCGCGGGAACCGCATAGAAGAATTCGACTTCGAATCGGAACACAAGAAGCAGATCCGCGGCAATATCTACCTGGCAAAGGTGACGCGAGTGGAGCCTTCGCTCCAGGCGGCCTTCGTCGACTACGGCGGCAACCGCCACGGGTTCCTGGCCTTCGCCGAAATCCACCCTGACTACTACCAGATCCCCCTCGCCGACCGTCAGGCGCTGTTGAAGGCGGAAGCCGAAGAAGCGCGCCGCGACGACGATGTCGAGCACGTCGAAACGGCAACGCCGACCCAGAGCGCGCTCAGCGTGCCGGTTGATCTGGAGATTGCGGCCGAAACGGAAGTCGTCGCCGAAGCCACCGAGACGGCAGTTGAAGCTGTCGTCGAGGCCGAGGTGCCCGCCGAAAAGCCCAAGGCAAAGCCGAAGCGCCCGCGCCGCACGAAGGCGAAGATCGCTGAAGAGGCCGCTGCAGCTGCGGCAACCGAAGAGGCGGAAGCAAGCGAAGAAGGCAATGGCGGCGAGATGGCCGCCATGGTCGATACCGATTCGATCTCCGAGGACGTCGACAGCCGTCGTCGCCGCGATGACGACGACGATGATGACGACAGCCACGACGGCGAGAAGGAAATCATTGAATCCGTCGGCGCTGAAGACGCGATGGAAGAGGTTCCGGATCGCCAGGTTCGCAAGCCGCGCAAGCAGTACCGCATCCAGGAAGTCATCAAGCGCCGCCAGATCCTGCTCGTTCAGGTTGCCAAGGAAGAACGCGGCAACAAGGGCGCAGCGCTGACGACCTACCTGTCGCTTGCCGGTCGCTACTCGGTATTGATGCCGAACACGGCACGTGGCGGCGGCATTTCCCGCAAGATCACCAACCTGCAGGACCGCAAGCGCCTGAAGGAAATTGCACGCGGCCTCGAAGTGCCGCAGGGCATGGGTGTCATTCTGCGCACGGCCGGTGCCAACCGCACCAAGGTCGAGATCAAGCGCGACTTCGAATATCTGATGCGCCTTTGGGAGAACGTCCGCACGCTGACGCTCAACTCGACTGCCCCCTGCCTGGTTTACGAGGAAGGCAGCCTGATCAAGCGCTCGATCCGCGACCTCTACAACAAGGACATCAGCGAGATCGTCGTTTCCGGCGAGGAAGGCTACAAGGAAGCCAAGGGCTTCATGAAGATGCTGATGCCGAGCCACGCCAAGGTGGTTCAGCCCTACCGTGACGTGCACCCGATCTTCTCGCGCTCCGGCATCGAAGCACAACTTGATCGCATGCTGCAGCCGCAGGTAACGCTGAAGTCGGGCGGCTACATCATCATCAACCAGACGGAAGCTCTGGTTTCGATCGACGTCAACTCCGGTCGTTCGACCCGCGAGCATTCGATTGAGGACACGGCACTTCAGACCAACCTGGAAGCCGCGGAAGAAGTCGCCCGCCAGTTGCGCCTTCGCGACCTTGCCGGCCTCGTCGTCATCGACTTCATCGACATGGAAGAAAAGCGGAACAACCGCTCGGTCGAGAAGCGGCTGAAGGATTGCCTGAAGAACGATCGCGCCCGCATCCAGGTCGGCCGCATCTCGCATTTCGGTCTGCTCGAGATGTCGCGCCAGCGCATTCGCGCTTCGGTTCTCGAATCGACGATGCAGACCTGCCCGCATTGCAACGGCACGGGTCACGTCCGCTCGCAGTCTTCGGTCGCGTTGCATGTGCTGCGCGGTATCGAAGAGCATCTACTCAAGAACACCACCCACAACATCACCGTTCGCACGATCCCCGATATCGCGCTCTATCTGCTCAACCAGAAGCGCGGCACGATCATGGATTACGAACAACGCTTCGGCGTCTTGATCATCATCGAGGCTGACGCCCATGTCGGCGCGCAGCACTTTGCGATTGATCGCGGCGAGCCGGTTGAAAACCCCGTCAAGATCGAACAGATCCTGCACTTCGAGCCGGAGCCAGAGGACGACGACATCGTGATCGAAGAGGATCTCGATGAGGAAGAAGCAGAAGAAGTTGTCGCCGAACAGCGCCAGGAGCAGCCGAAGGCCGCCGCCCAGGCCGACGACCAGAACGGCCGCAAGCGCAAGCGCCGCCGCCGTCGTCGTGGCAAGGGCAGCCAGCAGGCGGAAGGCGCCACCGCGCAGGAAGCCGATGCTGCGGATGACGCCGATGACGCCGCCGAGACCGATGGCGACGAGGACGAAACCGATACGGATGCGCTGACCGCCGACGGCGAACAGAAGCGCAAGCGTCGCCGTCGCGGCAAGCGTGGCGGTCGCCGCAATCGCCCGGAACTGGGCGAAGGTGAAGTCGAGGGCGAAGAGCAGACTGCTGCATCCGGCGATGGCGAAGCCGGCGAGCAAGGCGACGTGGAAGCACCGGCGGCAGCCGAGGTTGAAGCAGTAGCCGTGGTTGCCGAAGCCGAGGTCATCGCGGAAACCGTAGAACCGGTCGTAGAGAAGGCCGCCAAGCCGAAGCGCACACGCAAGAAGGCCGTCAAGGCCGAGGAGGCTGTCATCAGTGTCGACGAGGCAGCGCAGACCGCGGTCGAAGCACAGCCGGAAGCGGCTGAGCCGGTGCCGGCAGCAATCGAAGACGCTGCCGCTGACCTCGAAGAAGGCAAGCCCGCCCGGGCAAACCGCGACCTTTCGACGATCGCATCGGAACCGGTGCTGACCTCGACGGTCACGAACAAGAACGAAGGCACCGAAGAAGACCAATCCAAGCCCAAGAAGGGCGGATGGTGGCAGCGCCGCGGCTTCTTCTAAGCCACGCCTGAACTTCGGACGAACAGAAAAGCCCGGACCTCGGTCCGGGCTTTTTCGTTTCCATTTGGCGACAACCGCAAGCGCCCATTCAGCTGCGAGTTTGAATCAAGGGCTTCTCAAAAAGAGTCCGGCAACGGCCGCAAGTTCCTGAAACTGCAGAAGATCAGGCGATCCAGCGGGCGATCCTGTCCATCGCTTCGCTCATGTCGGCCATCGACCCGGCATAGGAGAAACGCATCGTGCGATGCCCTTCAAGCGGATCGAAATCGAAGCCGGGTGTTGCCGCGACGTTGATTTCCGCCAGCATGCGGCGGGCAAGGGCCATGCTGTCGTTGGTGAAGCGACTGACATCCGCATAGGCGTAGAAAGCGCCATCCATCGGTGACGCGATCGAAAAGCCGATCTCCGGCAGGCGCTTCAGCAGCATGTCGCGATTGGCCGCGTAGGCCGCCTTGTAGCCGTCGAGTTCGATCGTTGCACCGAGCGCAGCCTCCGCCGCAATCTGCGACAATTCCGGCGGCGAGATGTAGAGGCTCTGGGCGATGCGCTCGAAGCCGCGAACCTGCGTCTCCGGCAGTACCATCCAGCCGATCCGCCAACCCGTCATGCAATAATATTTGGAGAAGGAGTTGATGACGAAGACGTCGTCGGTCACCTCCAGAGCGCTTGCCTCTTCGCCGGCGAAGGTCAACCCATGATAGATTTCGTCGGAGATGAAGGCGATGTTTTCGGCGCGACAATAGTCGGCCAGCGCCTTGAGACCCGCCCTGCCGGTGACCGTTCCCGTCGGGTTGGCCGGGCTTGCCAGAAGAACCCCCTTCAGCGGCCGCCCTGCCTTCGCGGCTGCACGCGCCAGATTTTCCGGCGTCAGCGTGAAGCCGCTCTCGGCATTGGCTTCCACCTCGACGACCGTCAGGCCGAGCGCTGCGAGGATATTGCGGTAGGCGGGATAGCCGGGCCGGGCGATCGCCACGCAATCGCCGGGATCGAAGAGCGCGAGGAAGGCAAGATTGAACCCGGCCGACGATCCGGTGGTCACGGCAATGCGCTGTGGGTCGAGCGCGATACCATGGCGCTTCTGATAGTGGTGGGCGATCGCGGTTCGCAGCGACAATGTGCCAAGCGCATCGGTGTAGCCGAGCCGACCATGCTCGAGCGCCTTGCGCGCCGCATCCAATGCGGCCTTCGGCGCAGGGTGCGCTGGTTGCCCGACCGCCATTGAGATCACCGGGTGCCCGGCGTCGCGTCGACGCGTCGCCTCTGCCAGTACGTCCATGGCATGAAAGGGTTCGACGGCGCTGCGGTTCGACAATTCTACCAAGGCAATATCCTCAAAAAGCGGCTCACATGTCGCCCCTTTGCCCGATCGCTTAGAGCTTCACAAGTGCGCGAGCGCCGTATTTCCGCCGATTTTGCCGTTTCGTTTCACCGGGGCCCACCCTATGCTGCCCGCGTGTTGCGGTGTTGGAGATTCCTGTTGTCTTTTACAAGCGCGCATTGACGCCGTATCGCGACATGGACGACAGACAGGGCAGGCAGAGACAACGAGGTAAAAATGAATTTCAGCACGAAAATGATTGCCGCCGGAACGCTTGCCGCGTTCATGGCAGGGGTGAGCTTGCCGCAAAGCGCACTCGCGCTCGACCAGAAACAGAAGGAAGAGTTTGGCGCCTTCATCAAGGAGTACCTGCTCGCCAATCCGGAAATCATGCTTGATGTCCAGGAGGCGCTGGCCACAAAGCAGCGTGCCAAGCAGCAGGAAGCGGCTGAAGGTGCGATCACCGAAAACAAGAAGGCGATCTTCAACTCAGACTACGACATGGTGCTTGGCAATCCGGACGGCGACGTCACGGTCGTTGAGTTCTACGACTACAACTGCGGCTACTGCAAACGGGCACTGACGGACATGGACGAAATCCTGTCCAAGGACAAGAATGTCCGCTTTGTGCTGAAGGAACTGCCGATCCTCGGCCCGGATTCGCTCGCCGCCCACAAGGTCAGTGCCGCGTTCCGGCTGGTTGCACCCGAGAAGTACGGCGAGTTCCACCGCGCCCTGCTCGGCGGCGAGGACCGCGCAACCGAGGAAACGGCGATCGCCGTTGCGGGCAAGCTGGGCGTCACTGAAAAGCAGCTGCGTGCCAAGATGGAGAAGGAGCCGCATGACGCGGCCGTGCGCGAGGCCTACACCCTTGCCAACGATCTCGGCATCACCGGCACGCCGTCCTACGTGATCGGCAACGAGGCCGTGTTCGGCGCAGTCGGCGCCGAGGAAATCAGCACCAAGGTGTCCAATATGCGCAGCTGCGGCAAGACCGCCTGCTGACCGCCTGCATTGGACGACCAGTCCCAACTGTGGACAAATCCCGCGAGGACCCAAAGGGCTTTTCCTCGCGGGACCATCAGTCTATAGGTAACCCTCTATCACTGGACCGGAATCCCGCATGCCCACCAAAATTTTCGTGCTGAACGGCCCCAACCTGAATGCGCTCGGCAAGCGCGAACCGGGGATCTATGGCGGCCAGACGCTCGCCGACATCGAGGCGATGTGCACCGCGGAAGGCAAGGCATTGGGACTGGAAGTCGATTTCCGGCAATCCAACCATGAAGGCACGCTCGTGGACTGGCTGCATGAGGCCGGCGAAAAGGCGGCAGGCGTCGCGATCAATCCGGCTGCCTACGGCCATACGTCGATCGCGCTGCACGATGCCATCCGCGCGATCGGCATCCCGGTGGTCGAACTGCATCTTTCCAACATCCACGCGCGTGAAGAATTCCGCCACAAGTCGATGATCGCCCCGGCGGTCAAAGGCGTCATCTGCGGTTTCGGCGCGCAGAGTTACATTCTGGCGCTGCATGCGCTAAAGAACCTGACAGAAACGTCGAAATAAAAAGAACACGAGGCTCATATCCCATGGCTGACAAGAAACCCGGTATCGACCAGGCGCTGATCCGCGATCTCGCCAATATCCTGAATGACACCGACCTCACCGAGATCGAAGTGGAGCAGGAAGACCTTCGCATTCGCGTATCGCGCGCCGGCACGCCCGTCGCCGTCTCGATGCCGACCTACCAGGCCCAGCCGGCGGTCAACGCTGCGCATCCCGTCGCGGCTGCCGCTCCGGCCGAGACCAGCCGCAACTCCAAGAACGCCGTCACGGCCCCGATGGTCGGCACTGCCTACCTCGCACCGGCTCCAGGCGCCCGCCCGTTCATCGAGGTCGGTACCGTGGTCAAGGAAGGCCAGACAGTCCTGATCATCGAAGCGATGAAGACCATGAACCAGATCCCTGCCCCGCGTTCGGGCAAGGTGACAGAAATCTTCGTCCAGGACGCAGCCCCCGTCGAATATGGCGAGCCGCTGATCGTAATCGAATAAGGCGCCGCTGCGATGATCTCGAAAATTCTCATTGCCAATCGCGGCGAAATCGCCCTTCGCGTGCTGCGCGCCTGTAAAGAGCTCGGCATCGCGACGGTGGCCGTCCACTCCACGGCCGACAGCGACGCCATGCACGTGCGCCTCGCCGACGAAAGCGTCTGCATCGGTCCTCCGCCGTCGCGCGATAGCTATCTGAACATTCACCAGATCGTCGCCGCCTGCGAAATCACCGGCGCTGATGCCGTGCACCCGGGCTATGGCTTCCTGTCGGAAAACGCCAAGTTCGCCGAAATCCTCGACGCGCACGACATCACCTTCATCGGGCCGACGGCGGAACATATCCGCATCATGGGCGACAAGATCACCGCCAAGAAGACGGCGCAGGAACTTGGCATCCCCGTGGTTCCGGGCTCGGACGGCGAAGTGAGGCCGGAAAATGCGCTCGAAGTCGCGCGCAAGATCGGCTTCCCGGTTCTGATCAAGGCGACTGCTGGCGGCGGCGGCCGCGGCATGAAGGTCGCAAAGACCGAGGCTGACCTCGACGAGGCTGTGTCAACCGCTCGTTCCGAGGCGCTTGCCGCCTTCGGCAATGACGCGGTCTACATGGAGAAGTATCTCGGCAGGCCGCGCCACATCGAAATCCAGATCGTCGGCGACGGCGAAGGCAATGCCATCCATCTCGGCGAGCGTGACTGCTCCTTGCAGCGACGCCACCAGAAGGTCTGGGAAGAGGCAAACTCACCTGCCCTTAACGTCGAACAGCGCATGAAGATCGGTCAGGTTTGCGCCGATGCCATGAAGAAGCTGAAGTACCGCGGTGCAGGCACGATCGAGTTCCTCTACGAGAACGGCGAGTTCTATTTCATCGAAATGAACACCCGCCTTCAGGTAGAGCATCCCATCACCGAAGCAATCACCGGCATTGACCTTGTGCACGAACAGATCCGTGTCGCATCGGGCGGCGGGCTTTCGGTCAAGCAGGAAGACATCGTGTTTTCCGGCCACGCGATCGAGTGCCGCATCAATGCCGAAGATCCGCGTACCTTCGTCCCCTCGCCGGGCACGATCACGCATTTCCACGCACCGGGCGGTCTCGGCGTTCGTGTCGATTCGGGCGCCTATCAGGGCTACCGGATCCCGCCCTATTACGATAGCTTGATCGGCAAGCTTATCGTGCATGGCCGCACACGTGTCGAATGCATGATGCGCCTTCGTCGCGTTCTTGACGAGTTCGTCATCGACGGCATCAAGACGACGCTGCCGCTATTCCAGGACCTGATCAACAATCAGGATATCGCAAACGGCGAATATGACATCCATTGGCTGGAGCACCATCTGGCCATGTCGTCCGAATAGGACCGTGCATTGAAAGGGACGCGCAGCAAGCAACCCGACGTAACACCGGACATGCTGCTGCGCGCCTATTCCATAGGCCTGTTTCCAATGGCCGATTCGGCCGACGATCCGGAGCTTTTCTGGGTCGAGCCGGAAATTCGCGGCGTCATTCCGCTTGATGGCTTTCACGTCTCGCGCAGTCTCGCAAAGACAATCCGCAAGAGCCACTTCGACATCCGCTTCAACACGGCCTTCGAGGCCGTCATGGAAGGCTGCGCCGCGCCGGCGCCCGATCGTCCGACCACTTGGATCAACAACAAGATCCGCAGCCTCTACGCCACGCTCCACTCGATGGGCTACGCACACAGTGTCGAAGCCTGGGAGGACGACGTGCTGGTCGGCGGCCTCTACGGCGTCTCTCTGGGCTCGGCATTCTTCGGCGAAAGCATGTTTTCCCGACGCACGAATGCCTCCAAGATCTGTCTCGTGCATCTGGTGGAACGCCTGCGCGCCAGGGGCTTTGAACTGCTGGACACCCAGTTCACCACAGAGCATCTGAAATCCTTCGGCGCGATCGATGTGCCGAAGGCCGAGTACGAGATCATGCTCGCCAACGCGATGAACTCGCCCGATCTATCGTTTTGAGCGCATGGCCGATATTGGCCATCCCAACGGATAAGTCGTTTCGATTGCGAGCGCGCCCTGTTCAGGCATCCAGCAAGGAGACGCACGCCTCAGTGAGCGCGCTCCTTGCTGCACGCACGACCCCGCGTGCCGCAGGCGTTTCAGGACAGAGCGAGTGCAGGAAAATCGATGGAGGATATCGGTGCCGCTTTCGATCGCGGCGGGCAAGACAACGCTATTTCTTGGAGGCGGTGTCTGGTGGCGGCAGGTCCGACGTTGCCTTGCAGGACTGCAGCCAGACGTCATAGACCGGGTGCTCGACGGCGTTAAGGCCGGGGCTGTCGGCAAACATCCAGCCGGTGAAGATCCGCCTGATCTTGCGGTCGAGCGTGATCTCGTCGACTTCGACGAAGGTCGTGATCTTCTGGGCTTCGGTGTCGTCCCGGTTATAGCAGACGCGTGGCGTTACCTGCAGGGCGCCGAACTGGACGGTCTCGCCGATATAGACGTCAAACGTCGTGATGCGGCCGGTGATCTTGTCGATGCCGGAAAACACGGCGACGGCGTTGTTTATCCGCGCGGCCTCGGCCGTACCGGTCGCGGAAACCAACGGCAGCGCGGCAAGCGCGGCGACACAGAGCCGGCTCGACATCTGGCCGATTGTTTTCCGCAGATAAGAACCCGCCATTCCCGCCTGTCTCCCGCGCGCTTTTCATTCACCGTTGATGGATATCAGGCGCTAAACATGAAATGTGGCCGCCCCGTGGTCACTGGACCTTTTCACGGGCGGCGCACCTTCTCCGACGACAAGCGTCTCAGGAACCCGGCGTCCAGGCGTCGTAGTCGCCCGTCACGCGCGGGCGTGCTCCAGCACCTGCAATCGAGCCCTGCGGCCGGTAGGCGTTGGCCGTACCGGTCGGGTTCGGGCGATGCGGCTTCTGCCACTCGCGAGCGACGTATTTTTCGTCTGCAGGCGAAATGTCGGTGCGGTGATGCATCCAGCCGTGCCAGCCGGCCGGAATGGCAGAGGCTTCGGCATAACCGTTGTAAATCACCCAGCGGCGCGTACGGCCCTCGGAGTCCTTGCCGCCCTGATAATAGACGTTGCCGAGCTCGTCTTCGCCGACACGTTGACCGTTACGCCAGGTATGAAACCGCGTTCCGATCGTCTGTTGGTTCCACCAGGTGAAAATCTGCAGCAGGAGCTTCATGGATGCCGTCCTCAACCGACCGTTGGGAAGGCGGCCGGATACCAAAACTATGTCCCCGCTTATGCCCCGCCACTCCAGGCTTGTCCAGTGATTCCGAGGCAACCGCGGTCATTTCAACGGCATGTGAAAGCTGAAATGGCTGCGCACAAAACCGAGACGCTCGTAGAAGCGATGCGCAGCCGTTCGCGTCGCATTCGAGGAGAGTTGCACCTTTCCTGCCCCCTCCTCACGTGCACGCTCGATCGCGTGGCGCATCATGCACGCGCCAATGCCGCGGCCGCGCATGTCTTCTCGGGTTTGCACCGCCTCGATCACCAGTCTTGGCTGGCCGCGCCCAGGAAGAGACGTCAACAATGCCGTCTGGAAAGTACCGACCACTTCTTCGCCGAGGCGGGCAACATAAAGCGTCTGAAGCGGCGATGCTTCGATCCGCGCGAAAGCGGCGAGATAGTCAGCGAAAGCCTCAGGCTCGGTCGTATCTCCGTGTCCACCAACCTCGTCGGCGGCAAAGAGCGAGATGATGGCAGGAAGATCCGCTAGTTCGGCCTTGCGGATCTCGAAGTCGGTTGTCGCGTCCATGTGTCCTCTCGAGGCTTGGCAATGAGCGCCAAGCGTCAATCATCACAAGGCTACAGGTTCGTGACAGCGACATTGTTCCGCGCTTTTTTTTCCACAGAACAAGGCCACGGCCGTAAATCTGCAGCCCAGAGTCAGAAGGAATGGCGCGTCAGACCAGCGGCTTTTCGAGAATGAGTGCCGGAAGTCCCGACTGATCGTCACCGCAATTGCTCGTTTGACCAACTTCAGAGAAGCCGTGCGCCCGATAGAATGCGAGCGCATGGAGGTTCTGCGGCTCGACTTCGACCCGCATGCGTTCGGCATCGGGGAAGCAGGTTTCGAGTTCGGCGAAAATGTCGCGTCCGATGCCCTGCCTCTGGAGTTTCGGCAGAACGTAAAGCTGGTGGAGTACAATGGTCTTCTTCAACGTATCGGACATGGACGCATAGCCCATGCCACCGATGCTGCGACCATTGTCGGCGACGAGGAACTCCGCGTTCTTGCGCTCCAGGCGAGCCTTCAGCGCCGGCAGAGAATGCCAGCGCCCTGTCAGTTCGTTGACCTTCTCGACACCATAGAAGGTCTCATAGGTCGCGTGCCACGTTTCGACCAGCAGCGCGCGAACCTTTTCCAGATCGCGCTCGCTCGCTGTGCGGACGAAGAACATCGCTTATTCCTCGATGCCGAGCTTGGCCTTGACCAGAGCCTGGACGGCCTGCGGATTGGCCTTGCCACCGGTCGACTTCATCACCTGACCGACGAACCAGCCGGCCAGCGACGGCTTTGCCTGCACCTTGGCGACCTGATCCGGGTTGGCGGCGATGATCTCGTCGACTGCCTTCTCGATGGCGCCGGTGTCCGTCACCTGCTTCATGCCGCGCGCTTCGACGATCTCCGCGGGATTTCCGCCTTCGTTCCAGACGATTTCGAAGAGATCCTTGGCGATTTTGCCGGAAATCGTCTCTGCCTTGATGAGATCGATGATGCCGCCGAGCTGAGCGGGGGAAACCGGAGTCTCTTCAATGGTTTTGCCGGCTTTGTTCAGGGCACCGAGCAGGTCGTTGATGACCCAGTTTGCGGCAATCTTGCCGTCACGGCCTTCGGCCACGGCCTCGAAATAATCGGCAATCGACTTTTCGGATACGAGTACCGAGGCGTCATAGACCGACAGGCCCATGTCGCTGACAAAGCGTTCCTTCTTGTCGTCAGGCAGTTCCGGCAGGTCGGCCTTTAGCGCATCGACGAAGGCCTGGTCGAACTCGAGCGGCAGCAGATCCGGATCCGGGAAGTAGCGGTAGTCGTGCGCATCTTCCTTGGAGCGCATGGAGCGCGTCTCGCCCTTGTTCGGGTCGAACAGGCGCGTCTCCTGGTCGATGGAACCACCATCTTCGAGAATGCCGATCTGGCGACGCGCTTCGTACTCGATCGCCTGACCGATGAAGCGGATAGAGTTGACGTTCTTGATTTCGCAACGCGTGCCAAAGCCTTCACCGGGGCGGCGGACCGAGACGTTGACGTCGGCCCGCATCGAGCCTTCGTCCATATTGCCGTCGCAGGTGCCGAGATAGCGCACAATCGAACGCAGCTTGGTCATATAGGCCTTGGCCTCGTCGGACGACCGCATGTCGGGCTTGGAGACGATTTCCATCAGCGCGACGCCAGAGCGGTTGAGGTCGACATAGGACATCGACGGATGCTGGTCGTGCATGGACTTGCCCGCGTCCTGCTCGAGATGCAGGCGCTCGATGCCGATCTCGACGTCTTCGAACTGACCCTGGCGATCGGGCCCAACGGAAATGATGATCTTGCCTTCGCCGACGATCGGATCCTTGAACTGCGAGATCTGATAGCCCTGCGGCAGGTCGGGGTAGAAATAGTTCTTGCGGTCGAAGATCGAGCGGTTGTTGATTGCGGCCTTGAGGCCGAGGCCGGTGCGCACCGCCTGCTTGACGCATTCCTCGTTGATGACGGGCAACATGCCAGGCATGGCCGCATCGACCAGCGATACGTTGGCGTTCGCCGGCTTGCCGAATTCGGTCGATGCACCCGAGAAGAGCTTCGAATTGGAAAGCACCTGGGCATGGACCTCCATGCCGATGATGACTTCCCAGTCGCCGGTGGCGCCAGGAATGAAGCGTTTGGAATCGGGAGTGCGGACGTCGACAATGCTCATATCATGCTCTTCTTTGAAGCCTGAATTCTTGGTTTCTCGGTAGAGCAATTGCCGCAATGGTGCAAGTTGTTAGGCGCGATCAGCCATCCCGCGATGACAGGGCGCACGGTTTAACCGCCGCTTAGCGCCTCCCATGGCAAAAGGCGAATATGCCCGTCACCACGGCCACGCTCGTGTGCTTCCTTGTCGCGATCAACGCCACAACCTTCTGTCTCTTTTGGTACGACAAGCATGCGGCGCGATCAGGCTGGCGCCGCATCCGTGAGCGGACATTGCTGTCGTCGGCGTTTTTCGGCGGCAGCATAGGTGCGATGGCCGGCCGCCAGGTCTTCAGGCACAAGACGCGCAAGGAGCCGTTTCGAACACGGCTCATTCTGATCGTCCTGTTTCAGACGATCGCGGTCATCGCCTGCACATTCGCTGCCGGCGGATATCTTGACGCCTTTGCCGGTCTCTTCTAGGAAACGTTCGTTCGAATGGAGTTTTGATGTTCTCTTCTTCTGAGTCCCGGTAAGGGCCCTTGCCCGCTTTCTCCCAGAGATTGCGCGCACGGGCCGGAAACGTAACCCCGCTTTTCCCAAGATTTGCGGAACGTTTTTTTGCGTTCTCACGAACGCTATTCCGGAACATTCAGAAATGGATATCTCACGCGCTGAGCAGCGCATTCTTTATCATTTGGCCCAAGGCGGCCGTATCGAAATCATCCGTGACGGCAAGGCGATCAGCGAAATCCGATGCTTCACACGCGACGGATGGGTCTATCCAGGCTTCGACCTCGAGCTCTTCCGCAAACTGAAGCGCAAGAAAGCGATCTCGTCATCGGCCGGCAAACCCTATCGCATCACCGAGCGGGGCCTGCATCTGGTCCGATCGGAACTCAACAATCGCTGATCGGGGAAACCCATGGAGATGCCGGGCGCACGCTCGGCATCTCGTCCGAGACCTCTAGCGAATTTCGGGAATGGTCGCGGTTCTATCACAAAGAGAAAATCGACAAAGGCATTCTCCGCCAGGCGCCTTCATCCGGCCGACATCGGCAGCGCCGACGATCGCCGCTTCCCTGGCGCAAAGACCTATGCCGGCAAGCACACCCACCTCATCCAGACGAGCATGACGGATCAAAGGCAAAGGACGGCTCTCGTCTCCGCATCACTACAGCGCCGCGCGTCATGCGTGACGCTCGGCGCTGTAACGCTTCAAGGCGGCGCAGCACGCGTGTAGTGCTACGCCCTCAGTGCTTTACCACCACTTGGTGGGCGTGAAACGACCAGCCGCCTGTTCGATCACATGGGCGGTCTTGAAGAGGGTTTCTTCCTCGAACGGCTTGCCGATCAACTGCAGACCAAGCGGCAGGCCCTTATGGTCGACGCCGCCGGGAACGGCAATGCCCGGCAGGCCGGCCATGTTGACCGTCACCGTGAAGATGTCGTTCAGGTACATCTTGACCGGATCGGATGCGAGATCCTCGTCGGCAATACCGAAGGCGGAGGACGGAGTGGCGGGCGTCAGAATCGCGTCGACACCAGCGTGGAAGGCCAGTTCAAAGTCGCGCTTGATCAGCGTGCGGACCTTCTGGGCGCGCAGGTAGTAAGCATCGTAATAGCCGGCGGAAAGCACATAAGTGCCGATCATGATGCGGCGCTTGACCTCCTGGCCGAAGCCGGCGGCACGGGTCTTTTCGTACATATCAACGATATCCTTACCGTCGACACGCAGGCCGTAGCGGACGCCATCGTAGCGGGCAAGGTTCGAAGACGCTTCGGCCGGAGCGACGATGTAATAGGCCGGCAGCGCATATTTGGTGTGCGGAAGCGTGATGTCGACGATTTCGGCACCGGCGTCCTTGAGCCACGCGATGCCCTGCTGCCACAGGGCTTCGATCTCTTCCGGCATGCCGTCGACCCGGTACTCCCGGGGAATGCCGATCTTCATGCCCTTGATCGACTGACCAATCGAGGCTTCATAGTTCGGCACCGGCAGATCGACGGAGGTCGTGTCCCTGGCATCGACGCTTGCCATCGACTTCAAAAGGATCGCGGCGTCGCGCACATCGCGGGCAATCGGCCCGGCTTGGTCCAGCGACGAAGCGAAGGCGACGACGCCCCAGCGCGAGCAGCGGCCATAGGTCGGCTTGATGCCGACGGTGCCAGTGAATGCAGCCGGCTGACGGATGGAGCCACCGGTGTCGGTTGCTGTCGCGCCGGCGCACAGATGCGCGGCCACCGCAGCGGCCGAACCGCCCGACGATCCGCCCGGGACCAGATCGAGGTTGGAGCCCTTGGCCCGCCAGGGGTTCTTCACGACGCCATAGTAGGACGTCTCGTTGGAGGAGCCCATGGCGAACTCGTCCATGTTGAGCTTGCCGAGCATCACGGCACCGTCGTTCCACAGGTTCTGGGTCACGGTCGATTCGTAACGCGGGGCGAAACCATCGAGAATGTGGCTGCAGGCCTGCGTGTGCACGCCTTCGGTACCGAAGAGATCCTTGATGCCGAGCGGGATGCCTTCGAGCGCGCCGGCCTTGCCTGCCGCGATGCGCGCATCCGATGCCTTGGCCATTTCGCGCGCCTTGTCGGGCGTGACGGCGATATAGGCATTGATCGCTTCGTTGGCGGAATCGATCGCCGCGATATAGGCGTCGGTCAGTTCAACGGCGGTGATCTCCTTGGCGGCAAGCTTGGTGCGGGCTTCGGCGATCGTAAGGCTGGTGAGTTCGGTCATGATGAAATCGGACTTTCGCAATCAGGGACGTCGGGGCGGCAGGCGGTCGGATTATTCGACGACCTTCGGGACGAGGAAGAAGTTGCGATCGGTATTGGGCGCGTTGGCGACGATATCGTCGGCCTTGCTGCCGTCTGACACGACGTCCAGGCGCTTCTTCATCTCCATCGGCGTCACCGACGTCATGGGCTCGACGCCATCGACATTCACTTCGGAGAGCTGCTCGACAAAACCAAGGATGCCGTTGATTTCGCCCACCATCCGCGTGGCTTCATCTTCACTGACGGCGATGCGGGCGAGGCGCGCAACGCGCTTCACGGTGGCAAGGTCTACGGACATGGTCGTCTCCGGTATCTGGAACTTTCCCCCGCTATAATGGTGCGCGGCGAGGCGCGCAACGGGGGAATCGCCCGATCACTCGCCTGCCGCAGTGCTGACGGTCTTCGCCGTCAGACGCTTACGACGCCGCCGACGGCCGGTGTCGCCACTTTGGTCGAGGCGCTATCCATGCCCACAACGAAGTTTTCCGGCGTCTGGTCGATGATCGGGAAGGATCCGTAGTGGCAGGGAATGGCGGTCGAGAACTTGAAGTAGCGCTGGCAGGCAAGTGCCGCCACGGCGCCCCCCATGGTGAAGCGGTCGCCGATCGGAACAAGGCCGATCTCGGGCTGGTGCAGCTCTTCGATCAGCGCCATGTCCGAGAAGATGTCCGTGTCGCCCATATGGTAGAGCGTCGGTTCGTCCTCGAAATGCAGGACGAGGCCGTTGGCATTGCCGAGCGAATGCGAAACGCCGTCTTCGGTAATCTGCGCCGAAGAATGCAGCGCGTTGACGAAAGTGGCGGAAAAGCCGGAGAGGTGGATGGTGCCGCCGGTATTGCCCGGCTCCATCGCCGAAACGCCCTGGCGACCGAGCCACATGCAGAGATCGAAGTTGGCAACGACCACCGCTCCCGTTTCCTTGGCGATGGCGACGGTGTCGCCGACATGGTCACCATGACCGTGCGTCAGGAGAATATGGGTAAGCCCGGCAGTCACCTCCTTGCGTTCGCTGTCAAGGAATGCCGGGTTGCCGGTAAAGAAGGGATCGATCAGGATCTTCGACGTTGCCGTTTCGATGTGAAAGGCGGAATGGCCGAGCCATTTGATCTTCATGACATTCTCCCAGATGATTTGTGCTTTGGAGCAGCTATATGGAACGAGACGAACACCTGCAAAGATCGAATCGGCAAATCAAATGACAATTCTGACCATCGAAGAGCTCGCGAGCCAGCTTCAGCCCAACCAGGCCATCGCCGGCCTCGATCTTGGCACCAAGACGATCGGCCTCTCGGTATCCGATCTCGGACGCCGGATCGCGACGCCGCGCGAAGTGATCCGGCGCGTCAAGTTCGGCATCGACGCGGTGGCGCTCCTGGCGGCGGCCGAGAAGGAAAGGGTCGCCGCCTTCGTCATCGGCCTGCCGGTCAATATGGACGGCAGCGAAGGTCCTCGGTGTCAGGCGACCCGCGCTTTCGTGCGAAACATGGTCGAGAAGACGCCCCTGCCCTTCGTTTACTGGGATGAACGGCTTTCGACGGTCGCGGCCGAGCGGGTGTTGATCGAGATGGACGTGTCACGCAAGAAGCGGGCCGAGCGCATCGACTCGGCCGCCGCATCCTTCATTCTTCAAGGCGCGCTCGACAGGCTGGCGTCTCTTGCCAGGGACGGCGCACCAGCCGAATGAACGGCGCCTGCACCGAAACGGCGGCGATACCAGGCAGCAAGCTCGCGACGCTTGCGGAAGGCGACGATGCCGAGAACGATGAAGCTGTCGACAATGATGGCCCGCGCGACGAGCGGTGGAATGCTTTCCGGCGGAAAGCCGAGCACGTTGCCATAGATCTGGAAGACCAGGTCATGGGTCTCGCGCGTCAGCATGAAGAAGCCGAAGCTCATGTCGTAATAGGAAAGGCCGTACCAGGCGGCCAAAAGCATGACGGGGCATGCCCACAGGATCAGAAACCACTTCATGCGGCCCCCCTTTCCGATATGCGTCGATAGAACAATGGATAGATCGCGCGATCTGCCAATACCAAGGCAAGCAGCGCGATCGCGGGGACCACGATATCGAGCGCCAGTCCGGCGAAAAACATCATCATGATGATCATAAGACCAGTTCGCACCGAACCGCTCCGTTCCGGATTTCTTTGCGTTACCCAGCCACTGTCCACGCTCGCCGGCGAACGCGCAATGTAAACCATTCGTTAAGGTTAATTTTCACAGGCTCCTGCCCGGCTGCGGTCAGCGCGGCCTCCTTCCAATGCGCCGTCCGTCAAACCTGATGGGCGAAGGACGCTGCAAAGCTTGAAACTCGCGGCATGATTTCGTCTTAAATCGATTCCGGTTTGACGGATTATGCAGTAACGGTGGGCCCTCTTCCCGCGCAGGCCCTGCCATGATCATCGTCTTTGAAAGTATCCTACCCATCTTCCTTTTGGTGCTGCTCGGCGCATGGCTGAAACGCACGACGCTCGTCGATCAGAAGCTCTGGTTGGGCTTCGAACAGTTCGGCTATTACATTCTCTTCCCCGCCCTCTTGTTTTCGACGCTGGCCCAGGCCGATTTTTCCGGCATGAAGGCGGACGCCACGGCGATCGCCACGATCGGCAGCGTCAGCCTGATGTCGATTTTCGTCCTTTTCCTCTGGCCGCTGTTTCGCAACAGAGGGGTTTCGGGCGCCTCCTTCACCTCCGTCTTCCAGACGGCGACACGGTGGAACGGATTCATGGCACTGGCGATCGCCCAAAAGCTCTACGGACCGATCGGACTGACGCTGACGGCACTGGTGATGACGCTCGTGATCATCCCGATCAATCTCTACAACGTCGGCGTGCTGGTTTGGTTCGGCGGCGGCAACCGGGATTTCCGGCGTTTCTTTGCCAAGATCGTCACCAATCCGTTAATCGTCGCATCAGTGCTGGGCATACTGTTCAACCTGACCGGCATAACCGTTTACGGGCCGGTGATGACGACCATCGACATGCTTGCGAGCGCCTCGCTCAGCCTCGGGCTGGTGATGGTCGGAGCAGGACTGCGGGTGTCCGACGCGTTGAAGCCGAGCGGGTCGGCGCTGCTGGCCGTCTTCCTGAAGCTGATCGTCATGCCGGTGTTCATGGTGGGCGCCAGCTTCCTGCTCGGCATCCGCGGCGACGCGCTGTGCGTTATCGCGCTCGGCGCGGCCGTGCCCACCGCGATGAACGGCTATCTGCTGGCCAAACAGATGGGCGGCGACGCCGAGCTTTATGCGGCGGTGGCGACGGTCCAGACCGTCGTCTCCTTCTTCACGATACCGCTGGTGCTATCGGTGACCGCTTACGTGGCAGCCGGGTAGAGCAGATCGAGGATGTAGGCCGAATCGAAGCGCGAATCGAGCATGCCGTAAGTCGACCGCCATCCGGCGGCAAGGCGCGATTCGAGAAAGGCATCGGCGATGCGGCCGGCGCCAAGGCGATAGAGTTCGGCGGCAGCGGCAGCCAGAGCCAGTTGCTCGACGAGCATGCGGGCGGCCCCCTCGTCGCGCTCGCAGAGCGACATCGCCGCGCGCAGCACGTCGATGGTCTTGCGCCCCGCAGGCCCGAGATCGCGGCTGAGGACGGCAAACAGCTGCTCGAAAAGATCCTTGCGCTTGAGCAGCACACGCAAGACATCCAGCGCCATGACGTTGCCGGAGCCTTCCCAGATGGCATTGACCGGCGCCTCGCGATAGTGCCGGGCCAGCGCCCGCTCTTCGACATAGCCGTTGCCGCCGAGGCATTCCATCGCTTCATAGATCAGTGCCGGGGCGATCTTGCAGCACCAGTATTTCGCAACCGGCGTCATGATGCGGGCATAGGCGGCCTCTTCGGCACTGCCGTGGGCCTTGTCGAAGGCATCGGCGAGGCGGAACGACAAGGCACTGGCAGCAGCAACGTCGAGCGCCATGTCGGCGAGAACCCGGGTCATCATCGGCTGGCCGACGAGCGGCTTGCCGAAGACCTTGCGGCCACGCGTATGGTGGACGGCCTCAGCGAGCGATGCCCGCATGATGCCGGCGGACGCCAGCGCGCAATCGAGACGGGTCAGCGTCACCATGTCGAGAATGGTGCGGATGCCGGCATCAGGCGCGCCGAGCACGAAACCGAACGTGTCGGAAAACTCGACTTCGGAGGATGCATTGGAGCGGTTGCCGAGCTTGTCCTTCAGACGTTGGAAGCGCAGGCCGTTGGCGGCACCGTCTTCCAGAAGCCGCGGCACGAGGAAGCAGCCGAGCCCGTCGCGGGTCTGCGCCAGCATGACGAAAGCATCGCTCATCGGCGCCGACATGAACCACTTGTGGCCGTTCAGACGGTAGATGCCCTCGCCCACCCGCTCGGCGGTCGAGGTGTTGGCGCGCACATCGGTACCGCCCTGCTTTTCCGTCATGCCCATGCCGACGGTGACCGCAGACTTCTGCATCCACGGCTTGTTCGACGAATCATATTTACGCGAGAGGATCTTCGGCGCCCATTCCTTCTGTACGGCTGGCGAAGCAGTGATCGCGGCCAGCGAGGCGCTGGTCATCGTCAGCGGGCAAAGATGGCCGCATTCCAGCTGAGCCGTCAGGTAGAAACGGATCGCTCTTGTCTTGTGCGACTGATTGCGTTCGTCAGGCAGGTTTTCCCAGGCGGATGCATGCAGGCCCGAGGTCATGGAGCGGCGCATCAGGGCATGCCAGGCCGGATGGAACTCGACGACATCGAGGCGCTCGCCGCGCGGTCCATGCGTCTTCAGCTTCGGCACGCCTTCGTTGGCCATGCGCGCCAGTTCCTGCGCCTCCGGCGAGGTCACATAACGCCCGAGCGTATCGAACTCGTCGCGCAGGGCCTTCGTCATGCCCGACGTGATGTCCACGGTCAGCGGATCGGAACGATAGGCATTGATGCCGGACCAGGGCTTGGGCTGGTTCAGCTCGGCGAGTTTCTGTTCGGTCCGGTTCATCTGATTCATGGGCCGGTTCTAGCGCAAGTTTGCCGACCACGAAACCGGGCCAGGGAAAGATAGGATGCCGCACCCAAGTTTTCCGCGGAAGGGCTCGCGCACCGCTTGCCGTACCGGGGGGCAAGTCTTATAGAGCGAGCCACATTCCAGAGCGCAAGGGCGGCCCATGACCACTTTCCCGCATCGCCACCTGCTCGGCATCAAAGGTCTCACGGAGCAGGACATCACCTACCTGCTCGATCGCGCCGATGAAGCCGTCAAGATCTCCCGTCAGAGGGAGAAGAAGACGTCCACCCTTCGAGGGCTGACGCAGATCAATCTCTTCTTTGAAGCGTCCACGAGGACACAATCCTCCTTCGAACTTGCCGGCAAACGGCTTGGCGCCGACGTGATGAACATGTCGGTCGGCAACTCGTCGGTGAAGAAGGGCGAAACGCTGATCGATACGGCAATGACGCTGAACGCCATGCACCCCGACGTGCTGGTCGTGCGCCATTCCTCGGCGGGTGCCGCCGCACTTCTGGCGCAGAAGGTTTCCTGCTCGGTGGTCAATGCCGGCGATGGCCAGCACGAGCATCCGACCCAGGCCCTGCTCGACGCGCTGACGATCCGCCGCATCAAGGGCAAGCTCTCGCGCATCATCGTGGCGATCTGCGGCGACGTGCTGCATTCGCGCGTCGCGCGGTCCAACATCCTCCTGCTCAACCAGATGGGCGCACGGGTGCGCGTTGTCGCACCGGCGACCTTGCTGCCCTCAGGGATCGCCGACATGGGCGTCGAGGTCTACCACTCGATGGCCGAGGGACTGAAGGATGCTGACGTGGTGATGATGCTGCGCCTGCAGCGCGAGCGCATGGCCGGCTCCTTCGTGCCGTCGGTGCGCGAGTACTTCCACTACTACGGCCTTGATGCCGAAAAACTGAAAGCCGCGAAGGACGACGCGCTCGTCATGCATCCGGGACCGATGAACCGCGGCGTCGAAATCGCGTCCGAAATCGCCGACGGGCCTCAGAGCGTGATCGAGCAGCAGGTCGAGATGGGTGTCGCCGTGCGGATGGCGGTAATGGAAACGCTTCTTCTTTCCCAGAACCAGGGGCCGCGCGTATGACCAGACCGCTCGTTCTTAGAAACCTTCGCATCGTCGATCCGTCCCGCAACCTCGACGAAACAGGCACGATCATCGTCGGCGACGATGGCCGCATCCTGGCAGCAGGCAAGGATGCGCTCAATCAGGGCACGCCGGATGGCGCCTTCGTCAAGGACTGCGATGGGCTGACAGCCGTCCCGGGCCTCGTCGACGCGCGCGTGTTTGTCGGCGAGCCAGGTGCCGAGCACCGCGAAACGATCGAATCGGCATCGCGCGCAGCAGCCGTCGGCGGCGTCACCTCCTTCATTTCGATGCCGGACACGGATCCTGTGATCGACGACATCGCGCTTGTCGAGTTCATGCAGAAGACCGCACGCGACAAGGCACTCGTCAACGTCTATCCGGCAGCGGCGATGACCAAGGGTCTTGCCGGCGAAGAGATGACCGAGTTCGGCCTGCTGCGCGAGGCTGGTGCTGTCTGCTTTACCAACGGTCGCAAGGCGATCCACGATACGCTGATGCTGCGCCGCGCCATGACCTATGCCCGCGAGTTCGGCGCGGTGATCGCGCTTGAAACGCGTGACAAATATCTCGGCGCCAACGGCGTGATGAACGAGGGGCTGCTTGCAAGCTGGCTCGGCCTTGCCGGTGTGCCGCGCGAAGCGGAAATCATCCCGCTCGAGCGCGACCTGCGTATCGCCGGCCTGACCAAGGCTGCCTACCACGCTGCCAACATCTCGGTTCCCGAATCCGCCGAGGCCGTTCAGACCGCCCGCGACCGCGGCGCCAACGTCACCTGCGGTATCTCGATCAATCATCTGACGCTCAACGAGAACGACATCGGCGAGTACCGGACCTTCTTCAAGCTCTCGCCGCCGCTGCGCCGCGAGGACGACCGCGTCGCGATGGCGGAAGCTCTAGCCAACGGCACCATCGACATCATCGTTTCCTCGCATGATCCGCAGGACGTCGACACCAAGCGCCTGCCCTTCTCCGACGCGGAGAACGGCGCGATCGGGCTCGAGACGATGCTTGCCGCAGCGCTTCGCTTGCATAACAGCGGCCAGGTTCCGCTGATGCGGCTTATCGATGCGATGTCGACGCGCCCGGCGACGATCTTCGGCCTGGATGCGGGCACCTTGAAGCCCGGCGCCAAGGCCGACATCACGGTCATCGATCTCGAAGAGCCCTGGGTCCTCTACAAGGAAGCGATCGTTTCGCGGTCGAAGAACACGCCATTCGAAAATGCGCGCTTTACCGGACGGGTTGTGCAAACCTATGTTGCCGGCGAGCTTGTGCATTCGGCATAGGCGACAGCGGTCGCGCGGGAGGAATCGGTGGATCTTTTTTCCTGGCAGCTCGGACTGCCCTCAACAGTCTTGAGCCTTGCTTTCGGCTACCTGCTCGGCTCGATCCCCTTTGGGCTGATCCTCACGCGCATGGCCGGCCTCGGTGACGTCCGCAAGATCGGCTCGGGCAACATCGGCGCCACCAACGTTCTGCGGACCGGCAACAAGAAGCTTGCCGCCGCCACCCTGCTGCTTGACGCCTTGAAGGGCACGGCCGCAGCCGCGATCGCCTCTCTCTGGGGTATCGAAGCGGGCATCGCCGCGGGCCTTGCCGCCTTCCTCGGCCACCTCTTCCCCGTCTGGCTCGGTTTCAAGGGCGGCAAGGGCGTCGCCACCTATATCGGCGTGCTGCTCGGCCTCGTGCCGCTGATGGTTCTCGCCTTTGGGGCGATCTGGCTGGCGATGGCGAAAATCAGCCGCTACTCCTCGCTGTCGGCACTGGTTGCAACCGCAGTCATTCCGGTTGTACTCTATGTCACGGGACACGAGAAAGTCGCCCTGCTGTTTGCGGTCATGACCCTGATCACGTGGGTGAAACATCGCGCCAACATCCAGCGGCTGCTTGCAGGCACCGAAAGCAAGATCGGAGACAAGCGATAATGTTGGACGTCAGTGCACGACGAACCGGAGTTGCGCTGACCGAACGACAGAAGATTTCCTGGCTGCGACTGATCCGCAGCGACAATGTCGGCCCCGCCACGTTCCGCGACCTCATCAATCACTTCGGCACCGCCGAGGCAGCGCTCGACGCTTTGCCCGAACTGTCCCGGCGCGGCGCTGGAGCGCGGACGTTCCGCGTCGCCACCATGGCGGAGGCGGAGCGAGAACTCGAAGTCGCCCACCGTTTCGGCGCGGCCTTCGTCGGCATCGGCGAACCAAACTACCCTTTCGCCCTTCGTCAGATCGATGGTGCTCCTCCTCTTCTCGCCGTCAAAGGCAACCTCGACGCCGCGACGCGATCCTCCCTCGGCATCGTCGGCTCGCGCAACGCCTCGGTCAGCGGCGCCAAGTTCGCTGCGATGATCGCGCGCGATGCCGGGCGAGCCGGCTATGTGATCACTTCAGGACTTGCGCGCGGCATCGACACCGCCGCCCACCGGGCAAGCCTGGAGAGTGGAACGATCGCTGTGCTTGCCGGCGGTATCGACCGGCCATATCCGCCGGAGAATGTCGGACTGCTCAACGATATCATGGCGGGCCAAGGCCTGGCGGTCAGCGAGATGCCGTTCGGCTGGGAGCCGCGCGCTCGCGATTTTCCCAGGCGCAACCGACTGATTGCCGGCATCAGTCTCGGCGTGACGATCGTTGAGGCAGCCAACCGCTCCGGCTCCTTGATCACTGCCCGTTATGCCGCCGATTTCGGTCGCCTGGTGTTTGCCGTTCCCGGCTCTCCACTCGATCCGCGCTGTCACGGAACCAACGACCTGCTCAAACAGGGCGCCATCGTCACGACGACATCGGACGATGTAATCGACGCGCTTGCGCCTCTCAGTCAATACAAGCTGCCGTTGTCGGCAGGAGCCGAGGAGCCGGGCTTTGAAACCCCGTCGAGACAGGCGGGGCAGCTCGGTGACGGCGACCGGGCAGCGATCATCGACGCACTCGGCCCGACACCGGCCGAGGTCGACGATGTCATTCGCCACACCGGATTGCCTGCAGCTGAAGTCTACCTCGTGCTGCTTGAACTTGACCTCGCCGGACGCCTTGGCCGCCATGCAGGCGGACTCGTGTCGCTTAATGCGGAGCAATAAAACTTCTTGTTTGTGCGCTGTCCAGTCGGCAACCGACGACACAAAAGCACATTCGCAGATACGACGGAAACACGGCCGACTCAATCGGAAAGCGATATAATTATCTATTCTCGCGATGGCTGCATAACGCAGCGCTGTCGCTATTTTGAATGAAACCCCTTGACCCCGCTCGAATCCCTGTCCATTTCGGGGCATCGATATTCGGCGACGCTCGGTGCGAACAGCGCTGACGCAAGACCAAACCCGGTTGTCTCAGAAAAATGACGATGAATGTTGTAGTGGTGGAATCGCCTTCGAAGGCAAAGACGATCAACAAGTACCTCGGCCCCGGCTACAAGGTTCTTGCCTCGTTCGGCCATGTGCGGGATCTGCCTGCCAAGGACGGCTCGGTCCGTCCTGACGAAGATTTTGAGATGTCCTGGGAGGTCGACGCCGCGTCGGCCAAACGCATGAAGGATATTGCCGATGCCGTGAAGGCATCTGATGGCCTCATCCTCGCGACCGACCCGGATCGCGAAGGCGAAGCGATCTCGTGGCATGTGCTCGATCTTCTCAGGAAGAAGAAGGTGCTGGGCGACAAGCCGGTCAAGCGTGTGGCCTTCAACGCCATCACCAAGAAGGCTGTGCTTGACGCGATCGCCCATCCGCGCGACCTCGACATTCCCCTCGTCGATGCCTATCTCGCCCGCCGCGCACTCGACTATCTCGTCGGCTTCAACCTGTCGCCGGTGCTTTGGCGCAAGCTGCCCGGCGCCCGCTCTGCCGGCCGCGTCCAGTCGGTCACGCTGCGGCTGGTTTGCGACCGCGAAGCGGAAATCGAACGGTTCATCTCCGAAGAATACTGGAACCTGTCTGCGCTTTTGAAGACGCCCCGCGGCGATGAATTCGAGGCGCGCCTTGTTTCGGCGGATGGAAAGCGGCTGGCACCGCGTGCGGTGGGCAACGGCGAAGAAGCCAACCGGCTGAAGACCCTGCTCGACGGCGCCACCTATGTCGTCGACAGCATCGAAGCAAAGCCGGTCAAGCGGAACCCCTCGCCGCCGTTCACGACATCGACGCTGCAGCAGGCTGCGTCGTCGAAGCTCGGCTTCTCCGCTTCGCGCACGATGCAGGTCGCCCAGAAGCTCTATGAAGGTGTCGACATCGGCGGCGAAACCGTCGGTCTCATCACCTATATGCGTACCGACGGCGTGCAGATGGCGCCGGAATCGATCGAAGCCGCACGTTCGGCTATCGGAAGCCAGTTCGGCGACCGCTACCTGCCGGAAAAGCCACGCTTCTATTCCACCAAGGCGAAAAACGCCCAGGAAGCGCACGAGGCCATTCGCCCGACTGATTTCAACCGCACGCCGGACCAGGTCCGCCGTTTCCTCGACGGCGACATGCTGAAGCTTTACGACCTTGTCTGGAAGCGTGGCATCGCCAGCCAGATGGCCTCCGCCGAGATCGAACGCACGACAGCCGAGATTACCGCCGACAACGGTGGCAACAAGGCCGGCCTGCGCGCCACCGGTTCCGTCATTCGTTTCGATGGCTTCATTGCAGCCTATACCGACGCCAAGGAAGACGGCGAACAGACTGACGACGGCGACGAAGATGGCCGCCTGCCGGAGATAAACGCGCGCGAAAGCCTGGCAAAGCAGAAGATCAATGCCTCGCAGCATTTCACCGAACCGCCGCCGCGCTACTCGGAAGCAACACTGATCAAGAAGATGGAAGAGCTCGGCATCGGCCGGCCTTCCACCTATGCCGCTACGGTAACGACGCTGCTCGACCGCGACTACATCACCAACGACAAGCGCAAGCTCGTGCCCCAGGCCAAGGGGCGGCTCGTCACGGCGTTTCTGGAAAGCTTCTTCACCCGTTATGTCGGCTACGACTTCACGGCATCGCTCGAAGAAAAGCTCGACCAGGTCTCGGCCGGCGAGGTCAACTGGAAGGACGTTCTTCGCGACTTCTGGAAGGATTTCTTCGCGCAGATCGAGGAAACCAAGGAGCTGCGCGTTACCAACGTGCTCGACGCCCTGAACGAGGAACTGGCACCGCTGGTCTTCCCCAAGCGCGAAGACGGCGGCGATCCGCGCATCTGCCAGGTCTGCGGCACCGGCAAGCTGTCGCTGAAGCTCGGCAAGTACGGCGCCTTTGTCGGCTGCTCGAACTACCCCGAGTGCAACTTCACCCGCCAGCTTTCCTCTGATGGCAACAGCGACGCTGAGGCTTCGGTCTCGAACGAGCCTCAGGCACTGGGCAAGGATCCGCATACCGGCGAAGAAATCACGCTGCGCAGCGGCCGCTTCGGCCCCTATGTCCAGCGCGGCGACGGCAAGGAAGCCAAGCGCTCAAGCCTGCCCAAGGGCTGGACGCCATCGTCGATCGACCACGAGAAGGCTGTCGCCCTGCTCTCGCTGCCGCGCGATATCGGCGCGCATCCCGAATCAGGCAAGATGATTTCGTCCGGTCTTGGCCGGTACGGCCCCTTCGTGCTGCATGACGGCACCTATGCGAACCTCGAATCGATCGAGGACGTCTTCTCAATCGGCCTGAACCGTGCCGTTTCGGTGATTGCCGACAAGCAATCCAAGGCCGGTGCCGGCCGCGGCCGCGCCGCGGCGGTTGCGCTGAAGGAGCTGGGCGATCACCCCGAAGGTGGCGCAATTACCGTTCGCGACGGACGCTACGGCCCCTATGTCAACTGGGGCAAGGTCAACGCGACCTTGCCGCAGGGCAAGGATCCGCAGTCCGTCACAGTCGAAGAGGCGCTCGCACTCGTTGCCGAGCGCGCCGCCAAGAGCGGCACGGGCAAGGGCAAGGCGACGAAGGCAAAGGTGACGAAGTCGTCCAAGGCTGCGGCTGACGGCGCGGCCAAGGCCAAGAAGACGACAAAGGCAAAGGCGCCCGCCAAGACAAAACCAAAGACGGCCGCGAAGGCCAAGAAGGACTGACCTTGACCAGAATACCGCGCGACCCGACCGAACGATCCGGAAAAGGTTCCGGCAGGAAAGAGGGCCGCGCGGCAAGGGTCGCGCCGGCACCGGAGAAAACCTCGATCATCCACGGTGCGGTTCCCCCGCGCGACGTGCTGATGCGCTTCATCGCCGAGAACCCGGACCGTGCCTCCAAGCGTGAAATTGCCAAGGCCTTCGGCCTCAAGGGCGACACGCGCGTCGAACTCAAAGCCTTGCTGCGTTCGCTGGAAGCAGACGGTCTGGTCGAGAAGAAGCGCAAGTCGCTCGTGCGTCCGGGCGCCCTTCCCCCGGTTACCGTGCTCGATATCACCGTGCGCGACGTCGACGGCGAACTGATCGGCCGCCCGGCCGAGTGGCTGGACGATGACGGCGTCGCACCGGCGGTGCTGATCAAGCAGTCGTCTGTCGGCAAGGACAAGGGCAAGATGCCGGTCGGCGGCCTCGGCGACCGTGTGCTTGCCAAGATCTTCCCGGCCAAGGACCGTGGCGGTCCGGCCTATACCGCACGTATCATCAAGGTTCTCGACAAGCGCAGGGACGCCGTCCTCGGCGTCTTCCGCGCCACGCCGGGCGGCGGCGGGCGCCTGATGCCGATCGAAAAGCGCGGCGAGGAAATTCTGGTCGATCCGGACTTCGTCGGCGACGCCAAGGATGGCGATCTCATCGAAGTCCAACTGACGCGCCTTGGCCGCTACGGCCTGCCGCGCGCTCAGGTTCAAAACGTCGTCGGTTCGGTCGCCTCGGAAAAGGCGATCTCGATGATCGCCATCTATGCCCACGGCATACCGCACGTCTTTCCGGAGCGCGTGCTGAAGGAAGCGGAAGACGCCGGCCCGGCTACCATGGCGCACAGGGAAGACTGGCGCTCGCTGCCGCTGATCACCATCGATCCGGCCGATGCGAAGGACCACGACGACGCGGTCCACGCGGAGCCGGACCCAGCGGAAGACAACCCCGGCGGCGTGATCGTCACCGTCGCGATTGCCGACGTCTCCTGGTATGTCCGGCCGAAGTCGGCCCTCGACCTGGAAGCGTTGAAGCGCGGCAACTCGGTCTATTTCCCGGATCGCGTCGTGCCGATGCTGCCGGAACGGATCTCCAACGACCTCTGCTCTCTCAAGGAAGGGGTCGAGCGGCCGGCACTCGCCGTGCGCATGCGCTTTTCCAAGGAGGGCCGCAAGGCGGGCCATACCTTCCATCGCATCATGATGAAGAGCGCGGCCAAGCTTTCCTACCAGCAGGCACAGGCGGCCATCGACGGCAATCCCGATGACAAGACCGGCCCGATCCTCGACACGATCCTGAAGCCGCTCTGGGAGGGATATCGCATCTTGACGCGCGGCCGTGACCGCCGCCAGCCGCTCGAGCTGAACATGCCCGAGCGCAAGATCATCCTGAAGCCCGACGGCACGGTCGATCGCGTCTTCGTTCCGGACCGTCTCGACGCACACAAGCTGATCGAAGAAATGATGATCCAGGCGAACGTCGCGGCCGCCGAGACTCTCGAGCAGAAGCGTCAGGTGCTGATCTACCGCGTGCACGACCAACCGTCTCTGGCCAAGCAGGAGAGCCTGCGCGAATTCCTCGCCACACTCGACCTCTCGCTGGTCAAGGGCGGCAGCATGCGCTCGAACCACTTCAACGGCATCCTGGCCAAGGCCGAAGGCAAGCCCTTCGAAACGATGGTCAACGAGATGGTGCTGCGCTCCCAGAGCCAGGCGATCTACAGCCCCGAGAATATCGGCCATTTCGGCCTCAACCTCATGAAATACGCGCACTTCACCTCGCCGATCCGGCGTTACGCCGACTTGATCGTCCACCGGGCGCTGGTCGGCTCGCTCGGGTTTGGCGAAGGCGGGCTCACGCCGCAGGAAGAAGGCGTGCTCGACGATATCGCCGCGGAAATCTCGACCTTCGAGCGCCGGGCGATGGCCGCCGAGCGCGATACCGTCGACCGGCTGATCGCCCATCACCTGAACGGCCGCATCGGCGAAGAATTCGAAGGCCGCGTTGCCGGCGTCACCAAGGCGGGACTTTTTGTCACCCTGCCGGCCTATGGCGCCAACGGCTTCGTGCCTATATCTACGCTCGGACGAGACTACTTCATCTTTGATGAGGCGCATCAGGCCCTTTCCGGCGAAAAGACCGGCCTCGGCTTTCGTCTCGGCGATTCGGTGCAGGTCAAATTGGTCGAAGCCGTGCCGCTTGCCGGCGCGCTTCGCTTCGAGATGATCAGCGACGGGCGTAAGATGCCGACCGCTACGCGCTCCTTCCACAAGTCGGGGCGTCGTGATCGCTCGGGCCCGCGCAAGAAGCCGGGAACACGACCGCCGCGCGGAAAGCGCTAGGCCACAAGCAGCGGCCGGCGGCTTCGACAAGGAGAGAATGCACATGACGGCAACGGACAAGGAAACGCTTCACCTCGGTGGTCATGCCGCCGACGAACGTCCGGTCGGTCGGTCCATGCGCCGCGGCTTTCTCGGCACCTGCCCGGCCTGCGGCAGCGGCAAGCTGTTCCGCAGCTACGTCAAATCCGTCGATGCCTGCGCGGCCTGCGGCGAGCGCATGGACCATCAGCGTGCCGATGACTTCCCGCCCTACATCGTCGTCACCATCGTCGGCCATTTGGTGCTCGGCGGCTACATGATGACCGATATGATCCTGCCCTTGACGACCTGGCAGCACCTCGCCGTCTGGACGCCGATCACGCTGGTGAGCTCGCTCGGCTTGCTGCAGCCAATCAAGGGTGCGGTCATCGGCCTGCAATGGGCGCTGAAGATGCACGGTTTCGGCGGCCATGAGGACACGCCCGAGGACGTTCTGCCTGCGCGAGACCCCTCCGCATGACGTCAGGGCGCGAGAGCGTCGCCCGGGCCTCCGGCATCCCCGTAGGACGTGCAAGACCGCGTGACGCAGCGTCGATCATGCTGCTTGACCGTTCCGAAGGCCACGTGCGCGTGCTGATGGGCCGGCGCAGCAGCGCGCATATCTTCATGCCCGATCTCTACGTCTTTCCCGGTGGGCGCCGGGATCCGACGGACCATCGCCTCGCCTTCTCCAGCGACCTCAACCCCGCCGTTCTCCAGGCGCTGAAGAGCGTCGATGGCCAACCCGTCAGCGATGCTCGCGCCAGGGCGCTGGCCCTGGCGGCACTGAGGGAGCTCTATGAGGAAGCGGGCGTTCCGCTGGGCATGCCCCGCGCCGAGACGGAAGCGCCACTGCCCTTTCTTCCAGATCTCGCAAACTTGCGCTATATGGCTCGGGCCATTACTCCTCCGGGACACTCGAGGCGGTTCGATACGCGCTTCTTCGCGATCTTCGCGGACGAAGCCGAAGTCGATACATCGCGGGTTCTGGAAAGCCGGGAGCTCCAGGATTTGCAGTGGATCGATGTCAACGACCTCCCCTCGTTCCGGATACCGGAGATAACCGCCATCATCCTTTCGGATCTGAGAAGCGGCCTTAACGCGGACCCATCGCTCCCCTATGAGCGCTCCGTGCCTTTCTATTTCACGCGCCGTGGGCGGTTCATCCGCACGCTTCTCTAAGGACCACAGTCGCATGTCACAGCCGACGCCCGAGTGCCCCGCACCGGTTGAGGAAATTCACTGGCCGTCGTTGATCGCGGCGGTCTCCGCCATCAGCGCCGTCGGCATCGCGATCGGCCTCGGCCTGCCGCTGCTTTCGAGCATCATGGAGAAGCGCGGCATCTCGTCGACGCTGATTGGTCTCAATTCGGCCATGGCCGGCGTGGCCTCCATGGTCGCAGCTTCCTTCACGACCAAGTTCGCACATCGCCACGGTGTAGCGCCGACGATGCTCTGGGCCGTCCTGCTCGCCGCAATCAGCGCTTTCGGCTTCTACTACATTACCAACTTCTGGCTCTGGTTTCCGCTGCGCGTGGTCTTCCATGGTGCCATTACCGTACTCTTCATCCTCTCCGAGTTCTGGATCAATGCCACCGCGCCGCCAGCGAAACGGGGCTTCGTGCTCGGCATCTACGGCACGGTTCTATCCCTCGGCTTCCTGAGCGGGCCGCTGCTCTTCTCGATCCTCGGCAGCGAGGGCGTCTTGCCCTTCGTGGTCGGTGCCGGCGTCATTCTGCTCGCCGCCGTGCCGATCTTCATCGCACGGGACGAGAGCCCGGTGATCGACGAAAAGCCAGACCGCCACTTCATGCGCTATATCTTCCTGGTGCCGACGGCGACGGCCGCCGTCTTCATCTTCGGCGCGGTCGAATCGGGCGGGTTGTCGCTCTTTACGGTCTATGGGACACGATCGGGCTTCACCGAATCACAGGCGGCGCTGCTGCTGACCGTGATGGGTGTCGGCAATTTCATCTTCCAGATTCCGCTCGGCATGTTGTCAGACCAGATTAAGGACAAGCGCACATTGCTGTCGGCCATGACCGTCATCGGCCTTATCGGTGCCCTTTGTCTGCCGATGCTGGTGGAAAGCTGGTTCCTGATGGCGATCGTGCTGTTGTTCTGGGGCGGCTGCGTCTCCGGCCTCTATACCGTCGGCCTCAGTCATCTCGGCTCGCGCCTTCAAGGCTCCGATCTTGCCGCCGCCAATGCCGCGTTCGTCTTCTCCTATGCGGTCGGCACTGTCGCCGGGCCACAGGTGATCGGCGCGTCGATGGATGTGGCCGGCAACAACGGTTTTGCCTGGGCGATTGCCGGGTTTTTCGGTCTATACGTCGCGCTTTCGGTTGTAAGGATCGTTTTGAATCCAAAACGGCCTTGACTTTTCGGCCGCGATTTGTAGTTTCGCGCCAACCTTGCCCGTGGCCCGCAACCGGTTGTCCACGGCTTTCAATTTCATAAAGGCAGGACGACCATGGCAAAAGCCACCACCATCAAGATCAAGTTGCTGTCGACAGCCGACACGGGTTTCTTCTACGTCACGACCAAGAACAGCCGTACGATGACGGACAAGATGACCAAGACCAAGTACGACCCGGTCGCCAAGAAGCACGTCGAGTTCAAGGAAACCAAGATCAAGTAAGATCTGACGTTTCTCGGGATCAAGGGGCGCCAACCGCGAGGTTTGGCGCCCCTTTCCGTTACTGCATGTTTCCTTAAATCGCATGCGATTCAAGGAAACATGCAGCAGTTTAAAGCGCTACGGTGACCTTTGCGCGCCTGATAAGACGCGCGGCGCTGTAGTACGCCGTGAAGCGGGCCGAAGACAGGTCGGCGACCCGCCCCTTTTCATGCCTCCCGCGACTGTGCATGCGCACAGGCACGAATCAAAAAGCGCCGCCCCTTCCGGAACAGCGCTTTGAATGGGGGTCGGCTGGCTTCTAACCGCGGCACGAGGATTCCGCAGGTGTCAAAAGCCAACCGACCGACCCCACGACCCAGGAGATGCGGCGGACCTGAGCATCATGGGGTAACCGAAACTGGTGGAGGCTATCTCCCCGTGTTTATCAGCATCACCTGAAAATAGAAAAAAATCAACGAATTCTTAATGCGCGAAGCGGTGTTGCTCGGCACATGGTTAATTCTGTATCGTCCTAGGACATGGAAATACATGGCCATCGCGGCCACCAAACCCCTCGGTAGCATCGACGCGACGAAGAATACAACTTTAAAGGCATGCCGCAAGAGGGGGCCTGGATTTTCGTCAAGCCGCCAGCGGATGACGTGGCTCAGATGCCCCCGTCAGGCTGCAGCCGCCACCACTCTGTTGCGACCTTCGTTCTTAGCCTGGTAGAGCGCCATATCTGCGCGCTTCAACAGAGCTTCCGCCATGTCGCCTTCCAGCTTCATGCCGGCAATACCCATCGACGCGGTGATGACCAGCGCGCCGTCCGCATGCGGTATGGAAAACGGCTGACTCTCGATGATATGGCGCAACCGCTCCGCAACGGCAGCCGCCATCTCCGGCGGCGTGTCGGGCATGACCACGACGAACTCTTCACCGCCGAAGCGGCAGGCAAGATCGGCGCCGCGCACGGTCGAGCGGATGCGGCTGGCAAACTCGCGCAGCACCTCGTCGCCGACGTCATGGCCGTAGGTATCGTTAACCTGCTTGAACCGGTCGATGTCGGTCATGCAGATCGACAACGGGCGTTCGCGCGCTGCGGCGCGATCCATCAGCAGCTTCAGGTGATTGTCGAGGTAGCGGCGATTGTGCAGGCCTGTGAGGCCATCTGTGACCGCCAACTCGATCGTCTGCTGCACGCTCTTCCTCAGCATGTCGTTGCAGTGCTTACGCCTGATCTGCGTCAACGAGCGGGCAACAAGCTCATTAGGATCGACCGGCCGGATGATATAGTCGGTAACGCCCAGATCGAGGGCGCGCACGATCATCTCGTCATTGCCCTGCTCGGTGATCAGCAGGATCGGAATGAAGCGCGTGCGCTCCAGCGACCGCAACTGCGAGCAAAGCCGCAACGGATCGTAGTCGTCGAAATTGGCGTTGACGATGACGAGATCGAAATTGTTCTCGGCCGCTTCGAACAGCGCCGCCTGCGGGTCGGAGATAACAGAGACATCGGCAATCGGCTTGAGCGTGCGCTGCAGCCGCTCCTGGGAGGAGCCGCGGCCATCGACCAAGAGGACGTTGCCCGGCTCGTCCGGACGATCCTGGCGGGCCAGTTCCTGAAGGCCGATGGTCTGCGCCGTCTGGGCACGCAGCCGCAACTCGTCACTGACATTCTTCAGGCGCACGAGGCTTTTCACCCGCGACATCAACTGCAGATCGTTGACCGGTTTTGTCAGGAAATCGTCGGCACCGGCCTTCAATCCGCGGACCCGGTCGGAAGGCTGGTCAAGTGCGGTCACCATGACCACGGGAATATGTGCGGTGCGGGGATTGGCCTTCAGCCGCTCGCAGACCTCGAAGCCGTCGATGCCGGGCATCATGATGTCGAGAAGCACCAGGTCGACCGGCGTCGTCTCACAGAGCGACAGGGCCGTATGGCCATCGCCCGCAGTCAGCACATCGAAATACTCGGCGAGCAGACGCGCTTCGAGAAGCTTAACGTTGGCAGGCACGTCATCGACAACAAGAATGCGCGCAGTCATATCAATTTTCCCGCCGTTCAGGCATCGCCAAGGTAGGTTTTGATCGTCTCAATGAACTTTGGCACAGAAATCGGTTTTGAAACATAGGCTTCGCATCCACCCTGGCGGATGCGTTCCTCGTCGCCCTTCATCGCGAAAGCGGTCACCGCAATGACCGGGATGACGTGTAATTCATCGTCTTCCTTCAGCCACTTCGTGACCTCGAGCCCGGAAACCTCCGGCAGCTGAATGTCCATCAAAATGAGATCGGGACGATACTTGCGCGCCAGCTCGAGCGCCTCCATACCGTTGCGCGTCTGGATCGTCGCGTAGCCGGAAGCCTCAATCAGGTCTCGGAAGAGCTTCATGTTCAGCTCGTTATCCTCAACAATCATTACCTGTTTGGGCATGTCGATCCCTTGCTGTCCGTCGTCTTCTTGCAAGTCTTCTCAAGACATCTAAGTTGCAAAGCCAACGACTCGACCCATTTCCTCGAGTTCAACGATAATCCTATTTGGTTGAAAAATAGGTAATTCCGGGCGTAAAAACAGTAGGAGGCCAAGACATTGAAGAGCGCCGACGAAATCGCCATCGACATTCTTTCCTGGCTTGCCGGCGAGCCGGACCTGCTGTCCCGATTTCTGGCGCTGACGGGGACGGATCCGTCCTCCCTGCGCAATGCGATCGGCGAGCCGGGCTTCATGGGCGGGCTCGTCGCCTTTCTCATGGACCACGAACCGACGCTGATCGCTTTCTGCGAGGCGACCGGGACGCCCCCCCAGGATGTCGTGCGCGCGCACGAGAAGCTTTCCGGCGCCGCCGACCTGCAGGACAGCTGAACTTGAACAATACTGTCCGCGACGATGAAATCCGCCTCAGCAACCGTCCGCTGATCGTCAGCGACGTCGACGAAGTCGTGCTCGAATTCCTGGGCCCCTTCCGGGCCTTTCTCGAAAGCCGCGACCATGTCCTCCTGCCGCGCTCCTTCCGGCTGACTGGCAACATCATCCATCGCGCAACGGAACAGCCGGCGACCGAGGCCGACGTCAAAGACATGCTCGACGCTTTCTACGCCGCGCAGGATCGCTGGCAGACGCCGGCTGTCGGCGTTGTCGAGGCTCTTCACGAACTGTCCGCTCTGGCAGACATCGTCTTCCTGACGGCCATGCCGCCACGGCATGCGGCCGCGCGTCGCGCTCTGCTCGACCGGCTCGATCTTCCCTATCCGCTGCTCGCTTCCGAGGACCCCAAAGGGCCTATCGTTCAACGCCTGCATGCCGGACGGGCGCTTCCCGTTGCTTTCATCGACGACATCGCGCGCAACCTGCAATCGGTGCAGGCGCACGCGCCGTCCTGCCTGCTGATCAATCTGATGGCGAACGCCGAGTTTCGCGCGCTCGCGCCTGCGCCGGATGGGTGTGTTCACATTGCCGCCGACTGGACCGATGCCGCCAGCGCCATTCGCGCGCATTTCCAACGGTAGCACCGCCCGCTCCGACGGTGCGAGTGCCGCGCGGAGTAGCTCAAAATCCGACCTGCGGCTTGGCGTCGGCAATCTCACGTGCAAGGCAATTTCCAACGCAGCCTCCCTTGAGACTCGCTAGCGTAGAGCGTAAAATCGCGATGTTCAACATTTGTTCCAGATATGCTCGACAGTGGTTCTCAAACTCCAGGCTTCTGCCGTGATTGCCTTAGGGAACAGACCGCGACGGCGCGACGCTGCCTTGGCTGCGGCAGTCCGCGCCTCCTGCGTCATGCCGAGCTCTACGATCTGACCCTCGCCCATATCGATTGCGACGCGTTTTATGCTTCCGTCGAGAAGCGGGACAATCCGGAGCTTGCCGACAAGCCGGTGATTATCGGCGGCGGCAAGCGCGGCGTCGTTTCGACAGCATGCTACATCGCCCGCATCCACGGCGTACGCTCGGCCATGCCGATGTTCAAGGCGCTCGAAGCCTGCCCGCAAGCGGTCGTCATCAAGCCCAATATGGAAAAATACGTGCACGTCGGCCGCGAAGTTCGCGCGCTGATGCAGGAGTTGACACCGCTGGTGCAACCTCTCTCGATCGACGAAGCCTTCCTGGAACTGAACGGTACCCAGCGGCTGCACCACGATCCCCCTGCCCGCACGCTCGCCCGCTTTGCCCGCCGCGTCGAACAGGAGATCGGCATCACGGTCTCCGTCGGGCTTTCCTACTGCAAGTTCCTCGCCAAGGTTGCATCAGACCTGCAGAAGCCTCGCGGCTTCTCGGTGATCGGCCAGGCCGAGGCGCTCGAATTCCTAAGAGAAAGGCCGGTGACCTTGATCTGGGGCGTCGGCAAGGCGTTCGCCGCCACGCTGGAGCGCGACGGCATTCGCACGATCGGCCAGCTTCAGACGATGGAGGAAGCCGACCTCATGCGCCGCTACGGCACCATGGGCCAGAGGCTCTACCGCCTGTCGCGTGGCCTCGACGAGAGAACCGTCGAAATCGACGGCGAGGCGAAGAGCGTGTCGTCCGAGACGACGTTCAACGACGATCTCGCCCGCTACGACGATCTGGTCACACATCTGCGCCGGCTGAGCGAACAGGTCGCGCACCGCCTGCGCAAATCCGAACTCGCCGGCCAGACCGTGGTTTTGAAGCTGAAGACTGCCGACTTCAAGATCAGGACCCGCAACCGCCGCCTCGACAGCCCAACGCGGCTCGCCGACCGGATCTTCCGCACAGGACTGCAGCTGCTTGAGAAGGAAGTCGACGGCACGAAATATCGACTGATCGGCATCGGCGTCAGCGATCTTTCCAGCCCCGATCTCGCCGATCCCCCTGATCTTGTCGACCCAGCAGCGACCCGTCGCGCTGCTGCCGAAGATGCCATCAACAAGCTGCGCGACAAGTTCGGCAAGGCAAGCGTCGAAACCGGCTACACTTTCGGCAGCCGCAAGCGCGATCACTAAAGCGCGTCGCGATCTTTCAGATTCGCTCGCTGCGCTTTTAAGCTCTTGTCTTTGCGCATGTCGTCATCGCAAAACCGTTAACCACTTTTGCGCGACATGCTTTGGCGCGTTATCGGCAGCGGCTTGACGTTTCCTCGGTCCGATCCGGACGAATTCTTTAAAGATTACAGTCTAGTCTCGTCGGCCAGTTTACGTGTTGGGATGAGTGTATGGTATCGCGTTTCGCTCTCACGGCCAGCGTCGTCGTCTTGCTGTTTTCGCCCTCAGCCGGTTTTGCCGGCAGCAGCGCACCGCTGCAGATCATCGTCTCAAAGGACCAGCAATCCCTCGTCGTCTATGACGGCGACGCGGTGATCGCAACGTCGGCGGTCTCCACCGGCAAGGCCGGTCATTCGACACCGACGGGCATCTTCTCGATCCTCGAAAAGCGGCGTCATCACAAATCCAACATCTATTCGAATGCGCCGATGCCGTTCATGCAGCGGCTGACCTGGTCCGGCATCGCGCTGCACGGGTCCAATCATGTGCCGGCCTACCCCGCCTCGCACGGATGTGTGCGCCTGCCGAGCAAGTTCGCCGCCAGTCTCTTCAAGATGACGTCGCGCGGCATGCATGTCCTGATAACGGACCGGCAGGTCAGCCCCACCGAAGTGTCGAGCGCCATGCTCTTTCAGCGCGAGCCGGCGCCAGGCGAGAACCCCGCGCCACTGTCGGATGTTCCGCTTCGTCCGGCGATCAGCCAGGCCGAGAACGTGCCGGTCGAAGTGGCGATGACAGAGGCCTCGACCGCGACGGCCGCCATCGTCGCAGAAGACCGCGAGCCGATCCGCATGCTGATCACCAGACGCGGCGAACGTGATATCAGGCGTGAAGTACAGTCCGCGCTGAACCAACTTGGCTATGTCGCCGGCGTGCCGGACGGCCACATCGGCCCGGACACAATCGCCGCCATCAACGCGTTCCAGACCGCCGAGGGATCGACCGTCGACGGCAAGCTG
Source organism: Ensifer sp. LC384 (assembly GCF_001695865.1). NCBI lineage: Bacteria > Pseudomonadati > Pseudomonadota > Alphaproteobacteria > Hyphomicrobiales > Rhizobiaceae > Ensifer > Ensifer sp. LC384. The sequence continues at coordinate 274,663 of NZ_MBST01000034.1, read as the reverse complement.
ACGCCGGAACTAACCGACGCCATTTTCAAGAAGGCGGGCCGCGACACTCTCACCAATGGGGTGATCCTTGTCCGCCAGGGTTTCAAGCCGATTTTCGAGGCAGGCATCACAATCGACAGGCCGGAGCAGGCGCTCGGTACCCATTTCCTGCAATTTCAGGAGATTGACAGCGAAAAGGCCGAAGGAAAATGGTTCGGCGTTTCGCTCGAAAACCATTTGCCGTCATCGGCGAAAAAGCGCCTCAGCATCACCACCGACGCCGACCCATCCGCCGTCAACGCCGTGCAGCGCACGCTTGGCCGCGTGACGGTCCCCGACGATGTCCGCAAGCGGATTGGCGGCCTGCTTGCCGACGGCTCGTCGCTGTCGATTTCCGATATGGAAAGCGGACTTGAAACCGGCGACGGTACCGATTTCATCACCATCACCCGCGCATCACCACGGGGCTAACGCCCCGCTTAACCGATACGACACGCAAAACAATGCTGCGATCGCGGCTAACGTGCCGTGCCGTCCCTGAAGCGACGTTTATTCAAGCAATCATGCGGCGCGGTCAGACGAGTTCGACGTCGACCACACCCGGGGCCGAACGAAGTGCTGCGGCGATCTCCGGCGAAATCCGGAACTTCTCGCTGAGCTCGACCTCGATCTCGCGCTGACCGTTGTCCTTGATGACGATGAAGGAGACGAGGCCCTCACCCCGCGCATTCAAATGGGCGGCGATGGACTTCAGCGGCCCGGCATCGCGCACATAGACGCGCAGCGCCTTCTGCATCTGCAGCGATTCTTCCTCAAGCGAGCGCAGGGTCTGGATGCGAAGGCCGATACCTTCCGGGCGTTCCTCCGCCTGCACGGTCATCACCAGCGATTTGCCGGGCTCGAGCAGGTCACGATACTGGTGCAGCATCTCAGAAAACAGCACGGCCTCGAACTGGCCGGATGAATCGGAGAAGGCGATGATGCCCATCTTGTTGCCGGTTCGGGTCTTGCGCTCCTGCTTGGAGGTAACGGTGCCGGCGAGGCGGCCTGCCGTTGCCCCCTTCTTCACCGCACCGGCGAAATCGCCAAAGGTCTGGACGCGCATCTTGGCGAGCAGCGGATTGTAGGTATCGAGTGGGTGGGCCGAGAGATAGAAGCCCAGCACCTGGAATTCGCGGTGCAGCTTTTCCGAGGCGAGCCAAGGCGTGTAGGTGGGAAGCGCGATCCGTTCCGGTCCGGTCGCTGCCCCTGCCCCGAACATATCGCTCTGTCCGCTTGTCTTGTTTTCCTGCGCGCGCTGGGCAAAGCCCAGAATGCGATCGAGACCGCCGACCAGTTCGGCCCGATCGTAGCCGAAGCAATCGAAGGCGCCGGCGGCGATCAAGCTTTCGAACACACGCCGGTTGAGCAGCTTCGGATCGATCCTCAGGCAGAAATCCTCAAGGCTTGCAAACTCGCGGTCGCCGCGAACGGCAACGATGTGCTCGACCGCCGATTCGCCGACGCCCTTGATGGCCGCCAATGAATAATAGATGCGCTTGTCGCCGGTCTGGAAGTGCCGGAAGGACGACTGGACCGATGGCGCGATCACCTGGATCCCCAAGCGCCCAGCATCCTGACGGAAGTCGTTGACCTTTTCCGTGTTGGCCATGTCGAGCGTCATCGACGCCGCCAGGAACTCGACCGGATAGTGCGCCTTCATATAGGCCGTCTGGTAGGAGACGATGGCGTAGGCAGCAGCGTGCGACTTGTTGAAGCCGTAGTTGGCGAACTTGGCAAGAAGATCGAAGATCAGGTCCGCCTGCGGCTTCGACACCTCGTTCTTGACCGCGCCGTCGACGAAACGGGCGCGCTGCTTGTCCATCTCCTCCTTGATCTTCTTACCCATGGCGCGACGCAGAAGGTCGGCTTCGCCGAGCGAGTAGCCCGAAAGAACCTGGGCGATCTGCATCACCTGTTCCTGGTAGACGATAACACCCTGGGTTTCCTTGAGCAGATGGTCGATCTTGGGATGGATCGATTCGATCTCTTCTTCGCCGTGCTTGCGGGCGTTGTAGACCGGGATGTTTTCCATCGGGCCCGGGCGATAAAGCGCCACCAGCGCGATGATGTCCTCGATGCAGTCAGGCCGCATGCCGATCAGCGCCTTGCGCATGCCGGCACTTTCCACCTGGAACACGCCGACCGTTTCGCCCCGCGACAGCATCTCGTAGGTCTTTTCGTCATCGAGCGGAATGCTGGCGAGATCGACCTCTATGCCGCGGGTCTTGACGAAATCGACCGCGACCTTCAGCACCGTCAATGTCTTCAGGCCGAGGAAGTCGAACTTCACGAGGCCAGCCTGCTCGACCCACTTCATGTTGAACTGGGTGACCGGCATGTCGGAGCGTGGATCTCGATACATCGGCACGAGTTTCGACAGCGGCCGATCGCCGATCACGATACCGGCGGCGTGGGTCGAGGCGTGGCGATAAAGGCCTTCGATCTTCTGCGCGATATCAAGAAGACGGGCGACGACCGGCTCCTTTTCCGCCTCCTCCTGCAGGCGCGGTTCTTCCTCGATCGCCTTTGATAGGGGCGTCGGGTTGGCCGGGTTGTTGGGTACGAGTTTGCAGATCTTGTCGACCTGGCCGTAGGGCATCTCAAGCACGCGGCCGACGTCGCGCAGCGCCGCGCGCGCCTGCAGCGAACCGAAGGTGATGATCTGGGCGACCTGCTCGCGGCCGTATTTCGCCTGGACGTAACGAATGACTTCTTCGCGCCGGTCCTGGCAGAAGTCGATATCGAAGTCGGGCATCGACACGCGTTCAGGATTGAGGAAGCGTTCGAACAGCAGCGAGAACCGCATCGGATCGACGTCGGTGATCGTCAGCGCATAGGCGACGAGCGAACCTGCGCCGGAACCGCGGCCCGGGCCGACGGGAATGTCGTGCTGCTTGGCCCATTTGATGAAGTCGGCAACGATCAGGAAGTAGCCGGGGAACTTCATGCGCTCGATGACACTGAGTTCGAACGCCAACCGTTCGCGGTACTCTTCCTCGGTATAGCCGGGGGCCATGCCAAGCTTGCGCAAACGATCGTCGAGCCCCTCTTCCGCCTGTCGGCGCAGTTCGCTGGACTCGGCGCGCTCGGCCTCCTCCGGATCGTCGGAGGCGCCGGTGAAGCGCGGCAGAATGGGCCCGCGCGTCTTCAGCATGAACGAGCAACGCCGCGCGATCTCGATGGTGTTTTCAAGCGCTTCGGGCAGATCGGCGAAAAGCGCCGCCATCTCCTTCCGGCTCTTGAGGTAATGATCCGGCGTCAAGCGGAAGCGGCTGTCGTCGGAAACCATGGCGTTATGGGCAACAGCCATCAACGCGTCGTGCGCTTCGTAGTCGGATGGCGAGGGAAAGAACGCCTCGTTCGTCGCAACCAGCGGCACATCGAACTTGTACGCCAGGTCGATCATCCGGCTTTCATGCCGGAGGTCGAAGTTGCCATGCCGCTGCAGTTCGATATAGAGCCGATCGCCGAAGAGATCCTTCAAGGCCTCAAGACGCGCCTCGGCCAGGGCCGTCGAGCCGGACTTCACCGCCATGTCGATCGGGCCGCCGCCGGCACCTGAAAGCGCGATCAACCCATCGGTACCAGCCTCTGCAAGCCACGACCGCGTGATCCTCGTGACCTGACTGCCTTCCCCGCCGAGATAGGCGCGGCTCACCAGATCGACCAATCGCGTGTAGCCGTCGTCGGTCGCTGCGATCAGGACGATGGCCGGCAGCTTGGCAAGCTGCTGGGCGTGGCCGCGACGATCACTGTCGACCTCGTCTTCCATGTCGATCGACAGTTGACAACCGGTAAGAGGCTGCAAGCCGTCTTCGGCCGCCTTCTGGGAGAATTCGAGAGCCGCGAAAAGATTGTTGGTGTCGGCGATGCCGATCGCCGGCTGGGCGTCAGCTACAGCCTTGCCGATCACCTTCTTCAGAGGCAGTGCCCCTTCGAGCAACGAAAAAGCCGAGTGAACACGCAGATGCACGAACTGCGGATCCGCAGCCGTCTGATCGTTCCGTTCCACGCTGCCTTGATCCGCCATTTCGACACCCTGATTCCTGCCAGTGTGTCAGGATATCCCGCTTATCACCCGCCATGTCCAGTTTTGCATCGTGGGCCGGCGTTCTTTTCAACGGTGCGCTGCCGGGATGGTATCGAGCGACCCCGAATCGGGATCGCGCCGCTTCGAAAATATGCCCTCAGATCAAAGCCCGAGAGCGATGAAGGCAACGCTGGCGACGAACAGGCCCATCGATGTGAAGGCGGCGAGGTCACGAACAAAATCAGTCATAACATGGCTCCTTTTCCGTTATGTTTTTACTTTGTTCTATTTTTGTTCTCTCGTCAACCACCGTCGGGCACAGCGCCCGCTTTCCACCGCGCATGGTTAACTGCGTCGGCCATGACCGCTCGAGACCATTAACCGAAACCTTGAGTGCTCCGTGCATTGCGCCTATGACGAGAGCAACCACACGGAGCACCAGCGACATGAATGCACGCCTGACCCTGCCCCTCGTTTTCCTGCTTCCTTCGCTGGCCATTGCCGCCGAGGCGATCGACCCCGGCCGCATCGTTTCGGCGGCGACCGGCGACTGGGACAAAGACGGTGCAAGCGACCTGGCGCTGCTGGTGAAACCTGGCGACGGGACTGACGAGGACAACGCCGTCTATATCTACCTCGCCGGGGAAGACGGCCCGCTGGCTCTCAAGTCAGCCATTCCGAACAAGGTCTGGGGTCAATACGGCCTTGTCGGCCAGGCCCCGTCCATCACCGCGCTCCCGAATGGCTCTCTGCTGATTACCACGCACAACGATTCGGTCGGCCGCGACCGCTGGGAGCAGAAGCTGACGGTCGCCTACCGTAATTTCGACTTCGTCGTCGCCGGTTACACCTATTCGTCCTACGACACGCTCGATCCCAACAACACCTCGCAATGCGATCTGAATGTCCTGACCGGCAAGGGCAAATCGAATGACAAGCCCGTCAGCGTCAAAGGCGAACTTGTGCTTCTCAAGGATTGGACCGACAACCGCGGGCAGCACGCCTGCGGCATCTACTGATCGAGCCGTATGTTCCCTTTTTGTTCTTTACATCGATGCGATGTCGCGCCATGCTGCCACCGAACAAACAGGGTGTTCTCATGGCCAGCATCGAGCAGCTCAAAGACTTCATCGTGGAAGCCAAATCGAAGACATATGTCGGCGGTGGCATAGCGCGTGCTCCGTCGCGCGCGGGATCCCGCGATATCGGCTATCAGCGCGATCAGTGGCGGTATCTCGACAGTTACTTCGGTGGAACCGACTTTGCCGGACAGGAGACGGTGTGGCTCGAGGACGATACCCGTTGGGCCATGAATTACTTCGGCCGCGTCATCCGGCCCGACCTGATCGATGCGGAAAGAGCTGGCATCGTCATCAAGGCCGCGCTCGAAACCATGTATCGTGAGAAGCAGCACTTCCTCGGCGGAATGGAATATCGGCACGCCTATGGCTATTACATCGACAGCAGCCGTGGCGACACAGGGCACTTTTCCGGACGCGAGGTCATTTTTGTCGACGGCGACGAAGCCTACGAGCTCGACTATCGCGGCGGCCTCATCGTGCCGTAAGCCAAGGGACCGAGCGTGATGGCGCCGTTTCGTCGAAACTGGGCGTTGCCGCGAGCGTTACTTCAGCTCGACAACCTTGCCATCTTCGATCGTCACCCGTCGGTCCATCAGCGACGCCAGTTCGTGATTGTGCGTAGCGATCAGCGCTGCGAGGCCTGACTGGCGAGCCAATGCCTCGAGCGCCTCGAAGACGTAGCCGGCGGTTTCCGGATCAAGATTGCCGGTCGGCTCGTCGGCCAGCAACACCAGCGGGGCATTGGCAACCGCACGGGCGATCGCCACGCGCTGCTGCTCGCCGCCCGATAGCTCCGACGGGCGGTGGTCGGCTCGGTGGCCGATGCGCATATAGTCGAGCAGCGCCCTCGCCCGTTCAGCGGCCTCGGCCTTGCCGAGACCGGCGATCAGCTGCGGCATCATGATGTTTTCGAGAGCGGTGAACTCCGGAAGCAGATGATGGAACTGGTAGACGAAGCCGATCTCGTTGCGACGGATCGCGGTGCGCCTGTCGTCGTTGAGACCGTCGCAGGTCACGCCGTTGACCACGACCTTTCCGCCATCAGGGCGCTCGAGCAGGCCGGCGACGTGCAGCAGCGTCGACTTGCCGGTGCCCGACGGCGCCACAAGCGCAACGGTCTCGCCGCTTTTCAGCGTGAAGTCCGCCCCCTTGAGGATCGAGAGAAAAGTGTCCCCCTGCCCGTAATTACGCTCGATGCCCGAAAGCTGCAGTGCCACGCGCGCATTCATTCAGATGATGTCCTTGTCATTCGTACCGCAGGGCCTGCACGGGATCGAGACGCGAGGCGCGCCATGCCGGAAAGATCGTGGCGAGGAACGACAGGCTGAGGGCCATGACGACGACGAGGATCGTCTCGTCGGCGTTCATGTCTGCCGGCAGCTGGCTCAGGAAATAGAGCTCGGGGCTGAACAGCGTCGTACCTGATATCCAGGAGAAGAACTGGCGAATGGACTCGATGTTCAGGCAAACGACGACACCAAGCAGTACGCCGGCAACGGTTCCGGCCACGCCGATCGCGGCCCCGGTCATGAAGAAGATGCGCATGACCGATCCGGAGGTCGCGCCCATGGTGCGGAGGATGGCGATATCGCTGCCCTTGTCCTTCACCAGCATGATCAGCCCGGAGATGATGTTCAGCGCCGCGACCAGAACGATCAGAGTCAGGATCATGAACATCACGTTGCGCTCGACTTCGAGTGCGGAAAAGAACGTCTTGTTGCGGTCGCGCCAGTCGGTGATGAAGATCTGCCGTTCCGCAACGTCCTCGACCGGCTTGCGCAGCTCGTCGACCATATCAGGGTGCTCGACGAAGATCTCGATCTGCTGCGCCAAACCTTCCGCATTGAAGAAAAGCTGGGATTCCTCGAGCGGCATGAAGATGATCGACGCGTCGTATTCCGACATGCCGATCTCGAAGATTGCCGAGACCGTATAGGCCTTGACCCGCGGGTTCATGCCCATGGGCGTCACGTCGCCGTTCGGCGATGTCAGCGTGATGATGCCGCCCACCTGGATACCGAGCTGCTCGGCCATGCGTGAGCCGATCGCCACGCCGCTGCCGGAGGCGAAGCCGACGAGATCGCCGGATTGAATATGGTCGGAGACCGACTTCATCTTGCCGAGGTCGTCGGCGCGAATGCCGCGCACGAGCGCGCCGGTCGAGGCATCGCCAACGCCCTGGGCCAGAACCTGACCCTCGACAAGCGGGATCGCCATGGTCACGCCCTTCACACCGGAAAAACGCGTGGCGAGATCGGCGTAGTTGTTGAGCGGACCGTCGATCGGTTGCACGATCATATGGCCGTTGATGCCGAGAATGCGCGAGATGAGTTCGGTGCGAAAGCCGTTCATCACCGCCATGACGATGATCAGCGTCGCGACGCCGAGCATGATGCCGATGAAGGAGAAGCCGGCGATCACCGAAATGAAGGCTTCCTTGCGCCGCGAACGCAGATAGCGCCAGGCGACCATGCGCTCAAAGGCGGAAAAGGGGCGGCTGGCGGACTTTGCAGACTGGCCAGCAGCCTGCACCTGATCTTCCGTCACGGCGGTCATCCTGCCTCCCCTTGCCTCACTTACTTCGTCGCGATCAGCTTGTTGAGGGCCGCCTCGACAGTCATGGTCTCGCGCTCACCGGTCTTGCGATCCTTGAGCTCGACTTCGCCGTTGGCGATCGAACGTGGCCCGACGATGATCTGGACCGGCACACCGATGAGATCGGCGGACGCGAACTTGGCGCCAGCGCGGTCGTCCGTATCGTCGAGCAGCGCGTCGAATCCCGCCGCGCCCAGCTTCGAGTAGAGCGTCTCGCAAGCTGCGTCGCAAGCTGCATCGCCCGTTTTCATGTTGATGATCACGCCATCGAACGGCGAGATCGACTTCGGCCAGATGATGCCGTTGTCGTCATGCGACGCCTCGATGATCGCCGGAACCAACCGCGTCGGACCGATGCCGTAGGAGCCCATATGGACCGTATGTTCCTTGCCGTCCGGGCCGAGAACCTTCGCGCCCATTGCCTCGGAATACTTGGTCCCGAAGTAGAAGATGTGGCCGACTTCGATGCCACGCGCCGAAAGACGATCGCCTTCGGCGACTTCGTTGAAGGCAGCCTCGTCGTGCATTTCGGAGGTGGCAGCGTAGCGCGACGTCCACTTGTCGAAGATCGTCTTCAAACCCGCGACATCGTCGAAATTGGTGTCTTCGCCGGGAATGTCGAAACCGAGGAAGTCCTTGTGGCAGAACACTTCGGATTCGCCGGTTTCGGCAAGAATGATGAATTCATGGCTGAGATTGCCGCCGATCGGGCCGGTGTCGGCGCGCATCGGAATGGCGCGCAGCCCCATGCGCGAGAAGGTGCGCAGGTAGGCGGCGAACATCTTGTTATAGGCGTGCTCGGCACCTTCGCGGTCGAGATCGAACGAGTAGGCATCCTTCATCAGGAACTCGCGCGAGCGCATGGTGCCGAAGCGAGGACGGATCTCGTCGCGGAACTTCAGCTGGATGTGATAGAGATTGAGCGGCAGATCACGATAGGACTTCACGTAGGAACGGAAAACGTCCGTGATCATTTCCTCATTGGTCGGACCGTAAAGCATCGGCCGATCCTGCCGATCCTTGATGCGCAGCATTTCCTTGCCGTAGGCATCATAACGACCGCTTTCCTGCCAGAGTTCTGCGGATTGCAGCGTCGGCATCAGCAGCTCGATTGCGCCGGAGCGGTTCTGCTCTTCGCGAACGATCGCATTGACCTTGTCGAGAACCCGCTTTCCGAGCGGCAGCCAGGTATAGATACCCGAGGATTGCTGCCGGATCATGCCCGTCCGGAGCATAAGGCGGTGGGAAACGATTTCCGCTTCCTTCGGATTTTCCTTCAAGATGGGCATGAAAAAGCGGGACAGGCGCATGACGGGTTCCAGAACTTGATGAACGTCGCACTATCGACGGATTCGGGCGAAATGACGTTGAGCTCAGGCACGCCGGTCTCACCGAAAACTGGCAAAGGCGACCATTGCTTCTTGGGGTCGGCTCTCAAATTTCCGTCACCGACAAATCGGCCGGAACCTTTCCGAGCCCTGCGTTCATAGCCGCTTCGCGCCCGGATGAAAACCCTGCTTGCGGCGGGAACAGTACAGAGCGGATCGAGAGATTCGGAGGAGAAACCGCGGGCCGAGACCTGCGTCAAAAGAGCACGCTAGTAACAGGATTGCGACGATGCTTGTCAACGGGGAAATTTTATCCAACTGTAGCAAAAATGCAAAAAAACAGAGTGACATCGCCCAATGTTTGGGCTAATTTCGGCTCACAAAACAGGCAAGAAGTCTAAATTCTTGCCGACTTTCGCGGTCAAGTCTTGGGAGGATAAGATCTTAGGCGCGCTTCGTCGCTGCCGCCGGAAACGGATTAAAGATCACGCGATACTTGAAAAACAAGGCTTTTAGCCTTGTTTTTTTTTGCCTTTCGCCAAGCGAAATCTTCGCGAAGCACCCGCGCACTCTTCAACTATGTCAATTTCTGGGCGGTCAATCGTAGGATTGCCCTGGTTTCTGGCGTACTGCCTTCCGGTAGCCCGTGCACGGAGCTCCGCACCAAAAATCGGGAATACTTAACTGGGGATTTGTCAGTCAGCGAACGTCTTCGCCCGATATCCGTCGGCGCACGGCGTCCACGTACGCCCGGTGACCGTCTCAGTAAAACTTCGGATAGAAGCGCGGAATGCTGTCGATGCCGTAGCCGAGCCGCACCGATACAATATACCAGGCGAACTGGATGACCGCCGCGATCGCCGTCGTCAGCAGAATGACGCGCTTGGCACGGAACCGCGCCGGCGCACTCTCGACGGTGCCGGGCACGACCTCGTTCTCCTCCGCCTGCGTGCGCACGCCGAGCGGCAGAACGGCAAACAGCGTCAGCCACCAGATAATGAAGTAGATGGCAAAGGTGGAAAAAAGCGGCATTTCAGGCTCCCGATGAAGACCTGCCCCGACATGGCCTCCGGCCATCGACGGAACGATCCTCGCGACATTCCGGCCGACTTATAACGCCACGGGCGCGATCACACAAATCCGCATCGCGCGATCAACTGTCACACCTGTTCAAGCTCGATCAAAGTGCCTTGAAAATCCTTCGGGTGCAGAAAGAGCACCGGCTTGCCGTGAGCGCCGATCTTCGGCTCGCCGTCCCCGAGAACACGCGCGCCGGATGCCTTCAAGGTGTCACGGGCTGCGATGATGTCCTCGACCTCGTAGCAGATGTGATGCATGCCGCCGGACGGATTCTTGGCAAGAAACGCTGCGATCGGCGAGGTGTCGCCAAGCGGCTCCAGCAGTTCGACCTTGGTGTTGGGAAGCGTAACGAAGACGACGGTGACACCGTGCTCGGGCAAGACCTGCGGCTCGGTAACGGACGCGCCGAGTGTTGCCCGGTAACTCTGCGCCGCGGATGCCAGGTCCGGTACGGCAATTGCCACATGGTTCACACGTCCGAGCATCGCGATCCTCCAACCTTCCTGATTTCATGCCCCCGGACATCTACAACGCCGGGGGCATGAAGAAAATCAGACTTTGGTGACGAACACGGTCACCACGGGCTTCTTGCCCCATATCTGGTTTACGGTGCTGCGCACAGCGCGGCGCACTGCCTCCTGCAGCATGGCCAGATCCTTGCGCTTGGCGCGCGGAATGCTTTCCACAGCGCCGAGCACGGCGTCATAGAGCGTGTCCTCCATGTCCTCGCCCTCGTCGTCGAACTCGGGCAGGCCGATGGCAACGAGGTCCGGATCACCGAGGAAGTCGTAGCGATTGTCGAGCACGACATTGACGGAGACATGTCCAGCAAAGGAGAGCTTGCGCCGCTCGCCGATACCCATCTCCTCGAAGTCGCCGATCAGCGAGCCATCCTTGTAGATGCGGCCATGCGGCGCCGTGTCGATGACCTCGGCCGGCCCCGGTGCCAGCCGCAGCATCTCGCCGTTTCGAAGACGCGGGACGCTGGCGATACCCGACTGCAGGCCGAGTTCTGCATGCGCCGTCAGGTGCGCCGCTTCACCATGCACCGGAACGAGGATCTGCGGACGGACCCATTGGTACATCTGCTGCAGTTCGCTGCGCCGCGGGTGCCCCGACACATGTACCAGCGCTTCACTGTCGGTGATGATGTGAATGCCCTGTTCGATCAGGCCGTTCTTGATGTCGTTGATCGCCTTCTCGTTGCCGGGAATGGTGCGCGACGAAAAGACGACCGTGTCGCCGGCGGAGAAGGCGACGTTGCGCATCTCATCGCGGGCGATCTTGGCAAGCGCTGCGCGCGGCTCGCCCTGGCTGCCGGTGAGGATCACGACGACCTTGTCGCGCGGCACGTAGCCGAATTCGTCTTCGGCGAGGAAAGGTTTGATGCCTTCCATCAGGCCGAGGTCGCGGGCGACGGCCACGACGCGCTTCATCGAACTGCCGAGAAGCAGCACGTCCCTGCCCGCCTCCTCCGCAGCTTCGGCGATCGAGCGGATACGCCCGACATTCGAGGAGAAGGTGGTGATCGCCACGCGACCTTCAGCCTTGGAGATGATCTCAGTCAGGCTGGCGGAAACCTCCTGTTCCGACGGTGAGACACCGTCGCGCAGGGCATTGGTCGAATCGCAGACAAGCGCCAGCACGCCTTCGTCGCCGATCTTGCGGAAGCGCTGCTCGTCGGTGAGCGGCCCGAGCGACGGCTGAAGGTCGATTTTCCAGTCACCGGTATGCACGACCGCGCCAAGCGGCGTGCGGATGATCAGCGACATCGGCTCGGGGATCGAGTGGTTGACGCCGACCGCTTCGATTTCGAACGGGCCGACATTGATGCGATCACCCTGTTTGAAGATCGTCACCGGAATTTCGCCGCGGCTCTTTTCGAAGTCGCGCTTGGCTTCCAGCATGCCCGCGGTAAACGGCGAGGCATAGACCGGGACATTCAGGCCCGGCCAGAGATCGTTGAGGCCACCATAGTGATCCTCATGGGCATGGGTAATGATGATGCCCTTGAGATTGCGGCGCTCTTCTGCCAGGAAGCCGATATCGGGCAGAACCAAATCCACCCCCGGAAGCTCCGGGCCTGGGAAAGTGACGCCGCAATCGACCATTATCCACTGTCGCTGACCGGGTTTGCCGTAGCCATAGAGGCCAAGGTTCATCCCGATTTCGCCGACGCCGCCGAGCGGCAAGAACACCAGTTCTTCTTCTTGCGCCATGTTTTGATGCGCCCTTGTTTTGATTATCCAAAAAATACGTCGCCGGCGGCGATCGTCTGCATCGTGTGCGAGCCCGTGTCGAGCATCAACCGGCCGTCCTGATCAATACCGGCAAAGCGGCCGGAAAGCGACCGATCCGGCAGGTTCACCGTAATGGTCTCGCCGATGCCGCGCGCTGCCGCCCGCCATTGGTCTATGATGTGTGCCACACCCCTGCCCCGGTCCCAAACGGCAAGCGTTTCGGCCATGGTCAGGAACAGATGGGCAAACAGTTCGTCCGGCGATACCGACGCCCCTTCGTTGCGAAGCGAAGTCACCGGGTAGAGCGCCTCGTCGGGCTGGACGGCAATGTTGATGCCGCAGCCGATGACCAGTGCGCGACGGCCGTCCGCCAGACTCTCGCCTTCAAGCAGGATGCCGCAGGTCTTCTTGCCGTCGATGAGGATATCGTTCGGCCATTTGATCTCGACCGGAGCGCCGGCAGGCGGCATCACCTGCCGAATGGCCCTGTGAACCGCCACGGCCACGGCCAGCGGCAGAGAATGCAGCAGCTCGATCGGGGCCGGCTCGATCAGCAGGAGCGAAGCATAGAGATTGCCGGGCTCTGAAAACCAGGCCCGGCCGCGTCGGCCGCGTCCGCCCGTCTGGCGGGCGGCGGTGATCCAGAGATTTCCCCTGTCTCCCTCGCGCGCCCGCACCAGGCATTCGCTGTTGGTGGAACCGACCTCATTGAGCGCGACGTGCCGGAAATCGTCGAGCGAAACCCGGCCGCCGCCTTCAAGGCCGATCAAAAGAAGGTCCGCGCCGCGACTTCAGCAGCGTTGCCGAGCGGACCGCCGATCAGGACATATCCGGCCACGAACAGGCCCGAGAGACCGAAGACCAGGCGAAGCTCGCCGGCGGTGCGGGCAAACTCACCCTTGGCATCGTCGAACCACATCACCTTGATGACGCGCAGGTAATAGTAGGCGCCAACGACCGATGCGAGCACGCCGATGATGGCGAGCGCGTAGAGATGCGCTTCGATCGCCGCCATGAACACGAAGTACTTCCCGAAGAAGCCTGCCATCGGCGGAATACCGGCGAGCGAGAACATCAGGATGGTGAGGACCGTGGCCATGAAGGGGTTGGTCTGCGACAGGCCCGCGAGGTCGTCGATGCTTTCGACGTTCTCGCCGTCCTTGCGGCGCATGGCGAGGATGCAGGCGAAGGTGCCGAGCGTCATGACCATGTAGATGAGCATGTAGAGCAGAACGCCGCGAACGCCCGCCATCGAGCCGGCGGCAAGACCGACAAGCGCGTAGCCCATGTGGCCGATCGAGGAATAGGCCATCAGGCGCTTGATGTTCTTCTGACCGATCGCAGCAAAGGCGCCGAGCAGCATCGACGCGATCGAGATGAAGACGACGATCTGCTGCCACTGGACAACGACGGGCTCGAACGCGTTGATGACGACGCGAACGAAGATGGCCATGGCGGCAACCTTCGGTGCAGCAGCAAAGAACGCCGTCACCGGCGTCGGCGCGCCTTCATAGACATCAGGCGTCCACATGTGGAACGGCACGGCAGAGATCTTGAAAGCGAGACCGGCAAGAATGAAGACCAGGCCGAAGATGAGGCCGAGCGACGGCGTGCCCGTCGTTGTCAGTGCAGTGGCAATCTCGTCAAAGCCGGTGTGGCCGGTGAAGCCATAGACCAGCGACATGCCATAGAGCAGCATGCCCGAAGACAGCGCGCCGAGGACGAAGTACTTCAGGCCGGCTTCGGTCGAGCGGATGCTGTCGCGGTTGATAGCGGCAACGACGTAAAGCGCCAGAGACTGCAGCTCGAGCGACAGGTACAGCGACATCAGGTCGTTGGCCGAGATCATCAGCAGCATGCCGAGGGTGGCGAGCAACAGCAGCACCGGAAACTCGAAACGGTCGATCTGCGCCGAACGGGCATGGCCCACCGTCATTACCATGGCGGTGATGGAGCCGATCAGAGCCAGCACCTTCATGAACTTGGCGAAGGGATCGGACAGGAAGGCGCCGCCATAAGCTTCGCCCTCGCCCGTCTTCAGGACGAGCCAGAGACCGGCGATGATCAGAACGGCAACCGCAAGGCCGGTGACGGTCGAGGTCGACTTTTCACCGGCGAACACGCCGATCATCAAGAGCGCCATCGCGCCGACCGCGAGGATCAACTCGGGGATCGAGAGCTGCAGGCTAGCGAGGAGGGTTTCAGCAGTCATGTCCAATCACGTCCTGTGGTCATTGCACCGAAAGCGCAACGTTTTGCGCTGCCTGCAGGGCTGCGGAGTAGTTGTTGACGAGCAGATCCACGGAGGCTGCGGTCGCATCGAAGATCGGCGCCGGATAGACACCGAAGAAGATCGTCAGGATCACCAGCGGGTAGAGGATCGCCTTCTCACGTCCCGAAAGATCGAGCAGAGCCTTCAGGCTTTCCTTTTCCAGCGCACCGAAGATCACTCGGCGATAGAGCCAGAGCGCGTAGGCAGCCGAGAGAATGACGCCGCTCGTTGCAAAGAACGCAACCCAGGTATTGACGCGGAAGACGCCGACGAGGGTCAGCACTTCGCCGACGAAGCCGGACGTACCGGGAAGACCGACGTTGGCCATGGTGAACACCATGAAGGCGACGGCATATTTCGGCATGTTGTTGACGAGACCGCCATAGGCCGAGATCTCGCGGGTATGCAGACGGTCATAGACAACGCCGACGCAAAGGAAGAGCGCGCCGGAGACAATGCCGTGCGACAGCATCTGGAAAATCGCCCCCTGGACACCCTGCGTGTTGGCCGCGAAGATACCCATCGTCACATAGCCCATGTGCGCGACGGACGAATAGGCGATCAGTTTCTTGATGTCGGACTGCATCATCGCCACCAGCGAGGTGTAAATGATTGCAATGACCGACAGCGTGAAGACGAAGGGCGCGAAATAGTCGGATGCCAGCGGGAACATCGGCAGCGAGAAGCGCACGAAACCGTAGCCGCCAAGCTTCAGGAGGATGGCGGCCAGGATGACCGAACCCGCCGTCGGCGCCTGAACGTGCGCGTCGGGAAGCCAGGTGTGCACCGGCCACATCGGCATCTTCACCGCGAAGGACGCGAAGAAGGCAAGCCATAACCACGTCTGCATCTCACGCGGGAAGTTGTAGGCGAGCAGTTCGGTGATGTCGGTGGTACCGGCCTGCCAGTACATCGCCATGACGGCGAGCAGCATCAGCACCGAGCCGAGCAGCGTGTAGAGGAAGAACTTGTAGCTCGCGTAGACGCGATCCTTGCCGCCCCAGACACCGATGATGAGGAACATCGGAATGAGGCCGGCTTCGAAGAACACGTAGAACAGCACGATGTCGAGCGACACGAACACGCCGATCATGAACGTTTCCAGGATCAGGAACGCGATCATGTATTCCTTCAGCCGCTTTTCGACCGACAACCAGCTTGCGAGTACGCAGAACGGCATCAGGAAGGCGGAGAGGACGACGAAGAGCACCGAGATGCCGTCGATGCCGAGATGATAGGAAATCCCGGTGCCGAGCCATTCGTGCTTCTCGGTCATCTGGAAACCCGGGTTCGAGCTGTCGAACTGGTACCAAATATAGACCGACACGGCGAAGGTGAAGATCGTCGTCAGCAGCGATACGTTGAGGATGTTGCGGCGGCCGTAGGCGCTGTCTTCTCTTGTCAGCAAGAGAAGCAGGACGCCGACGAGCGGCATGAAGGTGACCGCGGAAAGTACGGGCCAATCGGTCATCAGAAGGAACTCCCGAGCATCATCCATGTAACGAGCGCTGCAATGCCGATCAGCATGGCGAACGCGTAGTGATAGAGGTAACCGGTCTGCAGCCGGACAACACGATCGGTGACATCAAGCACGCGTGCCGCAATCCCGTTCGGACCGAGGCCGTCGATGACCCGACCGTCGCCTTCCTTCCACAGGAAGACGCCGAGGCGCTTGGCGGAGCGCACGAACAGGAAGTCGTACAGCTCGTCGAAGTACCACTTGTTGAGCAGGAACTGGTAGAGGCCGCGATGCTGCTCCGCCAGGTACTTCGGCAGCTCCGGCCGGCGGATGTACATGTACCAGGCCGTGAAGAGACCGAGCGCCATGGCGCAGAACGGGCTCCACTTAACCCACAGCGGAACATGGTGGTATTCCTCGAGGATTTCGTTCTCGGCGGACGTGAACAACGCACCCTGCCAGAATTCGGCATAGTGGTGGCCGAAGAAGTAGTCGTGGAACAGGAAGCCTGCGACCAGCGCGCCGGCCGCCAGGATGTAGAGCGGCACCAGCATGACCTGGGGCGATTCATGGACGTGATGCATGACATCCGAGGAAGCGCGCGGCCTGCCGTGGAAGGTCATGAAGGTCAGACGCCAGGAATAGAAGCTGGTGAACAGCGCGGCGATGACCAGCATCGCGAAGGCGAAACCCGAGACGACGCTGTGCGAAGCGAACGTCGATTCGATGATGGCATCCTTCGAGAAGAAGCCGGCAGTACCGATGACGGTGCCGGGGATGCCGACGCCGGTCAGCGCGATCGTGCCGATGAACATCAGCCAGTAGGTGACCGGAATGTGCTTACGCAAGCCACCCATGTAGCGCATGTCCTGTTCGCCATCGACGGCGTGGATGACCGAACCTGCACCCAAGAACAGCAGAGCCTTGAAGAAGGCGTGCGTGAACAGGTGGAAGATGGCCGCGCCATAGGCGCCGACGCCGAGTGCCACGAACATGTAGCCGAGCTGCGAACAGGTCGAATAGGCGATGACGCGCTTGATGTCGTTCTGGACGAGGCCGACGGTCGCTGCAAAGAACGCCGTGATCGCGCCGATCAGCGTGACGACGGTGAGCGCATCCGGCGACAGTTCAAACAGCGGCGACATGCGGGCGACGAGGAAGACGCCGGCGGTAACCATGGTTGCGGCGTGAATGAGGGCCGAAACCGGCGTCGGGCCTTCCATCGCGTCCGGAAGCCAGGTGTGGAGCAGGAACTGCGCCGACTTGCCCATCGCGCCCATGAAGAGCAACAGGCAGGCAGCCGTGATGGCATCAGCCTTGTCGAGGTGCATGCCGAACAGCGTGACGACCGCCTCCCCTGCTGCGGCACCTTCGGCCGGCAGGTAGGTCTGGGCTGCTGCGAAGATCGTTTCGAGATTGACCGATCCGAACAGGACGAAGACGAGGAAGATGCCGAGCGAGAAGCCGAAGTCGCCAACGCGGTTGACGATGAACGCCTTTATCGCGGCGGCGTTCGCCGACGGCTTCTTATACCAGAAGCCGATCAGCAGGTAGGATGCCAGACCCACGCCTTCCCAGCCGAAGAACATCTGCAGCAGGTTGTCGGACGTGATCAGCATCAACATCGCAAAGGTGAAGAGCGAGAGATAGGCAAAGAAGCGCGGACGGTGCGGATCGTGGTGCATGTAGCCAATCGAATAGACATGCACGAGCGTCGACACCGTGTTGACGACCACGAACATGACTGCTGTCAGCGTATCGACGCGGAACGCCCATTCGACGTCGAAGCTGCCGGACTGGATCCAGCGCAGCACCGAAACCTTGATCAGTTCCTGTTCGCCCATCGCGACGTCGAAGAAGACGTACCACGACAGCGCGGCGGCGATGATCATCAGTCCGCAGGTGACATATTCAGAAGCCTTGGCGCCGATCGAAGTGCCGAAAAGGCCGGCGACCAGAAAGCCGATCAAAGGCAGGAAGACGATAGCCTTGATGATGGTATCCATAGCCCAATCAGCCCTTCATCATGTTGACGTCTTCAACAGCGATCGAGCCGCGGTTGCGGTAGAAGACGACGAGAATTGCAAGCCCGATGGCGGCTTCCGCAGCCGCGACGGTCAGAATGAACAGAGCGAAGACCTGGCCCGTGATGTCGTTCAGGAACGACGAGAAGGCGACCATGTTGATGTTGACCGCAAGCAGGATCAGTTCGACCGACATCAGGATGACGATGACGTTCTTCCGGTTCAGGAAGATGCCGAAGACACCAAGCGTGAACAGGATGGCGCTGACGGTGAGATAGTGGGAAATTCCGATTTCCATTTTTTAGTTCCTCGACCTCGCGTCCGAATTAAATGCCCTGCCCGGGCTTGACCGTGATCACCTCGACAGCGGTCTCGGGCGTGCGGGCAACCTGCTGCGGAATGCTCTGGCGCTTGATGTTCACGCGGTGACGCAGCGTGAGGACGATGGCGCCGATCATGGCGACCAGCAGCACGAGGCCCGCGATCTGGAAGAAATAGACATAGTGGGTATAGAGCACGTCGCCGAGGGCGGCCGTGTTCGTCCGGTCGGCAACCGCCGGGATCGGCATCGAGATACCCTTGGCAATCTCCGGCGAGAAGGTCGCGCCGCCGACGACGATGATCAGTTCGGCAGCCAGGATCAGACCGATCAGCGCACCAACCGGCGCGTATTCAAGCACGCCCGCGCGCAGTTCCGCGAAGTCGATATCGAGCATCATGACGACGAACAGGAAGAGCACCGCAACCGCGCCGACATAGACCACAAGCAGGATCATCGCCAGGAACTCGGCGCCAGCCAGCAGGAACAGGCCCGCCGAATTGAAGAAGGTCAGGATCAGGAACAGCACCGAATAAACGGGGTTCCTGGCCGCAATGACCATAAATGCCGATGCCACCGCGATGAAGGCAAAGAGATAGAAAAAAAGAACCTGCAGACCCATGATCGGTGCCTTTTTCGTCTTGCACGGCGTGAGGCTCTTGCAGCCCCACTCCACTGGCAAAGCCGGACGCGTGTCCGGCCTTTGCCCCAAACTGTTTCACATGTGCCGCCTTAAGGGCGGCACCACGCCTTGGTCTCAGCGATAGGGCGAGTCCATTGCGATGTTACGTGCGATTTCCCGTTCCCAACGGTCGCCATTGGCGAGGAGCTTGTCCTTGTCGTAGTACAGCTCTTCACGCGTCTCGGTGGCGAATTCGAAGTTCGGTCCCTCGACGATGGCGTCAACCGGACAGGCTTCCTGGCAGAAACCGCAATAGATGCACTTCACCATGTCGATGTCGTAGCGCACCGTGCGGCGGGTGCCGTCGTTGCGGCGCGGGCCAGCCTCGATGGTGATGGCCTGGGCAGGACAGATCGCCTCGCAGAGCTTGCAGGCGATGCAGCGCTCTTCGCCGTTCGGATAACGACGCAGGGCGTGTTCGCCGCGGAAGCGCGGGCTGACCGGACCCTTTTCGAAGGGATAGTTCAATGTCGCCTTCGGCTTGAAGAAGTAGCGCATCGACAAAAAGAATGCGCCGACGAATTCCTTGAGGAACAGCGAGCTGACGGCTTGCGAAAGACCGGCCATCATTTACCTCCAGACTTGCCGGCCTCAGAGCGGCCAGCGGTATGCAACCGAGCGAAAGCCAACATCATGCGGCTCCCGTCAGCTTGAGAACGAATGCAGTGATCACGACCATTGCGAGAGAGATCGGCAGGAAGACCTTCCAGCCAAGACGCATCAGCTGGTCGTAGCGGTAGCGCGGAACGAAAGCCTTCACCATCGCGAACATGAAGAACACGAAGGATGCCTTGAGAACGAACCAGATGATGCCCGGGACCCAGTTCAGGAACCAGACGTCAACCGGAGGCAGCCAGCCGCCGAGGAAGAGAATGGTCGTCAGCGCGCACATCAGGCAGATGGCCGCATACTCGCCGAGCATGAACATCATGTAAGGCGTGGAGCCGTATTCGACCATGAAGCCGGCGACGAGTTCGGATTCCGCTTCCGGCAGATCGAAGGGCGGGCGGTTGGTTTCAGCCAGCGCCGAAATGAAGAACACGATGAACATCGGGAACAGTGCCAGCCAGTGCCAATCAAGGAACGATGCGGGCAGGCCCAAGTTCGTACCGATGCCATTGCTCTGCGCATTGACGATGTCGGTCAGGTTCAACGAGCCGACGCACAAGAGGACGGTGACGATGACGAAGCCGATCGAGACTTCGTAGGACACCATCTGCGCGGCAGACCGAAGCGCGCCGAGGAAGGGATATTTCGAGTTCGACGCCCAGCCGCCCATGATGATGCCATAAACTTCAAGAGAGGATATGGCGAACACGAAGAGGATGCCGACGTTGATATTCGCGATCACCCAGCCGGCGTTAAGCGGGATAACAGCCCAGGCAGCCAGCGCCAGCGTCACGGAGACGAGCGGTGCCAAGAGGAAGATTGCCTTGTTGGCGCCAGCCGGAATCACCGGCTCCTTGAAGACGAACTTCAAAAGGTCGGCGAAGGACTGGAAAAGCCCCCAGGGGCCTACCACATTCGGACCACGGCGGAGCTGGACTGCCGCCCAGATCTTGCGGTCGGCCAGCAGAATGTAGGCGATGAAAAGCAGCAGCGCGACCAGCAGCAGCAGCGACTGGGCGACCATGATGATCGCAGGCCAGACATAGGTCGAAACGAAAGCGTCCATGATACTCTATTCCCTCGCGCTCATTCCGCCGCAGCTTTGAAGTTGTTGCGTGCCAAAGCCGAGCATTCGGCCATGACGGCGGATGCGCGCGCTATCGGGTTCGTCAAATAGAAGTCTTTGACCGGAGACGCAAACACGGATTTGCCCATCTCACCGGCTTTTTGAGCAATTGCGGCAATTTCGTCGCCACTGCCGACGGCAATCGCGTCGACATCGGCGAAATGCGGGTGCGCGGCATAGAGCCTCGAGCGCAATTCGCCAAGCGAATCAAAGGGCAGCTTCTTGCCGAGAACGTCGGAAAGCGCACGGATGATCGCCCAGTCTTCGCGGGCGTCGCCCGGAGCGAAGCCGGCGCGGTTGCCGATCTGCACGCGGCCTTCGGTGTTGACCCAGGTGCCGGACTTTTCGGTGTAGGTGGCGGCCGGCAGGATGACGTCGGCTGCGTGTGCGCCGTTGTCGCCATGCGAACCGATATAGACGGTAAAGCCGGACTTGCGGCCGGCAAGATCGATCTCGTCTGCGCCGAGCAGGAAGAGAACGTCGGAGACCGAAACCATTTCGGCAGCCGTCTTGCCATTCTTGCCCGGGACGAAGCCGAGGTCGAGACCACCGACGCGGGACGCCGCGGTGTGCAGAACGGCAAAGCCGTTCCAGTCCGCGGTCACCGCACCGACTGCGCCTGCGAGCTTGGCAGCGGCAGCGAGAACGGCAGCACCCCCCTCCCCTGCGACGGCGCCCTGGCCGATGATGATCATCGGACGCTGCGCCTTCTTCAGGGTCGCTGCGAACTTACCCTTGCCGGACACGAGTTCGGCCAGCGTGTCGGTGCCCGCACCGAGGTATTCGTATTCGTAGCGCAACTCACCCTGCTCGCCGATGACAGCGATCGGGAAATTGCCCATCCGGTAACGCTTGCGGATGCGTGCGTTGAGAACGGATGCTTCGAAGCGCGGGTTCGAGCCGATGATCAACAGCGCGTCGGCGCTTTCGATGCCCTGAATGGTCGGATTGAAGATGTAGCTGGCGCGGCCGAGCGACGGATCGAGCGCTGCACCATCCTGGCGGCAGTCGATGTTTTCCGAACCGAGCGAAGCAAGCAGTTCCTTCAGCGCGTACATTTCTTCGACGGAAGCAAGGTCGCCGGCGATGGCGCCGATCCTGTCGCCGGAGGTCGAAGCGACGGCAGCCTTGATCGCCTGGAACGCCTCACCCCAGCTTGCTGCCTGCAGACGGCCATCCTTCTTGACATAAGGACGGTCGAGACGCTGGGTCTTCAGGCCATCCCAGATGAAGCGGCTCTTGTCGGAAATCCACTCTTCGTTGATGTCCTCGTTGACGCGCGGCATGATGCGCATCACTTCGCGGCCGCGGGTATCGACGCGGATGGCCGAACCGAGCGCATCCATCACGTCGACGGATTCGGTCTTGTTCAGTTCCCACGGACGCGCCGTGAAGGCGAACGGCTTCGAAGTCAGCGCGCCGACCGGGCAAAGGTCAACGACGTTGCCCTGAAGCTCGGAGGTCATCGCCTGTTCGAGATAGGTGGTGATCTCGGCATCTTCGCCGCGGCCGATAAGGCCGAGCTCGGCAATGCCGGCGACTTCCGTGGTGAAACGAACGCAGCGCGTGCAGTGGATGCAGCGGTTCATCACTGTCTTGACCAGCGGGCCGATGTACTTGTCTTCGACGGCGCGCTTGTTTTCCTGGTAGCGCGAACTGTCGATGCCGAAGGCCATCGCCTGGTCCTGCAGGTCGCATTCGCCACCCTGGTCGCAGATCGGGCAATCGAGCGGATGGTTGATCAGCAGGAATTCCATGACGCCTTCGCGTGCCTTCTTGACCATCGGCGTGGTCGTGAAGACTTCGGGCGTTTCGCCGTTCGGGCCGGGGCGAAGATCGCGCACGCCCATGGCGCAGGAGGCGGCGGGCTTGGGTGGCCCTCCCTTCACCTCGATCAGACACATGCGGCAGTTACCGGCGACCGACAGCCGCTCATGGAAACAGAAGCGCGGAACCTCGGCGCCGGCTTCTTCGCACGCCTGAAGCAGCGTGAAATGATCCGGGACCTCGATCTCTTTTCCGTCGACTTTCAGCTTTGCCATCTTCGTACTCAATCCTGTCTTCCATCCGTCCACCTTCAGGCGACGGACAATTCCAACACAGCCATGCTGCTTGCCGGTGGCAACCTCTGCCGGTCACCGCCTCTTATTCTTTTGCGCCTTTCAGCGCCTTTGCCTGCTTTACCCAGTCGTCGCGCAAGATACGTCCGCCAAAGCCCAGCTCGTCGTCGAAACGGGTAATGTCGGCGTCACTCCATGCGGCGATATCAGCGAATCGGCGAACGCCCTTGCCGTTCAGAACCTGCTCGAGCTTCGGGCCAATGCCGGAAATCCGCTTGAGGTCGTCGGCGGCACGGGCCTTGGCCTTTGAAGCGGCCGGCGCCTTGACGGGCTCTGCCGGTTTTTTCTCAGCCTTCGGCTTCGATACCGTGCTCTTCATCGCGACAACGGGCTTCACCGTCTCCAGCAGTCTTGCTTCCGCCTGAACCGAAGCAGCCTTGGCCGGAACGCCTGCCTGCGTCTGGCCAACCAAGGCCGAGCCCTTCTGCAACGCTTCGACGGCGCCCTGCATCGCGCCGAGCATGACGCCGGCGATATGGCTCGACAGACCGAAGCCAAGCGCTGTCGCCGCCGCAACGGCTCCTGCCGGATGCGCCATCAGCGGATGCAACGGCACCTGCGGCATGCTCTTCATCCATTCGGCCATGCCGAACGGATCGGCCGGGTCGCCGCCAAACGGACGCGCGGACGAAATGCCGCTCTCGGCCTCTCCCCTCACCTGCCCATCCTTGTCTGCGCCGGCCATGGCCTGTTACTCCGCCGCTTCCAGCACCGCGCCGTGCGACGTCGCGTTGCGGGTATATTCGTCGATGCGCTTCTCGATCTCGGGACGGAAATTGCGGATCAGGCCCTGGATCGGCCAGGCGGCCGCATCGCCCAGAGCACAGATCGTGTGACCTTCGATCTGCTTGGTAACGTCGAACAGCATGTCAATCTCGCGCTTCTGGGCGCGGCCCTGCACCATGCGTTCCATCACGCGCCACATCCAGCCGGTGCCTTCGCGGCACGGCGTGCACTGGCCGCAGCTCTCGTGCTTGAAGAAAGCCGAGATGCGGGCGATTGCCTTGATGATGTCGGTGGAGCGGTCCATGACGATGGCAGCAGCGGTGCCGAAGGACGACTTGACTTCGCGAAGTCCGTCGAAATCCATCGGGCAGTCGATGATGTCTTCGGCCTTGACCACCGGGCACGATGCACCGCCGGGGATGACGGCGAGCAGGTTGTCCCAGCCGCCGCGAATGCCGCCGGCATGCTTGTCGACGAGTTCACGGAAGGTGATGCCCATCGCTTCTTCGACCGTGCACGGCTTGTTGACGTGGCCGGACAGCATGAACAGCTTGGTGCCGACATTGTTCGGACGGCCGATCGACGAGAACCAGCCTGCGCCGCGGCGCAGGATCGTCGGGGCAACGGCGATCGACTCGACATTGTTGACGGTCGTCGGGCAGCCGTAGAGACCCATGTTCGCCGGGAACGGCGGCTTCAGGCGCGGCTGGCCCTTCTTGCCCTCAAGGCTTTCGAGCAGCGCGGTTTCTTCGCCGCAGATGTAGGCGCCGGCGCCGTGATGGACGAAAATGTCCATGTCCCAGCCAAGCTTGTTGTTCTTGCCGAGCAGGCCGGCATCGTAGCATTCGTCGATCGCAGCCTGCAGCGCCTCGCGCTCGCGAATGTATTCGCCGCGCACATAGATATAGGCGGTGTGCGCACCCATGGCGAAGCTGGCGATGACGCAACCTTCGATCAGCGTATGTGGATCGTGACGCATGATGTCACGGTCCTTGCAGGTGCCCGGTTCGGATTCGTCGGCGTTGACGACCAGATAGTGCGGGCGCCCGTCGCTTTCCTTCGGCATGAAGGACCACTTGAGACCGGTCGGGAAGCCTGCGCCGCCACGGCCACGAAGACCCGAAGCCTTCATCTCGTTGACGATCCAGTCGCGACCCTTTTCAAGGATCTGTTTGGTGCCATCCCAATGGCCGCGGCTCATCGCGCCCTTGAGAGACTTGTCCTTAAGGCCGTAGATATTGGTAAAGATGCGATCTTCATCTCTGAGCATGGTTCACCTCTTTACCGCGGCTTCTTGCCGAAAACTTTGATGTATTCGGCTTCGCCACCCTTGGCGAGCGCCTTGGCCTGCTTGACCCAATCGTCACGTTCGATCCGGCCCTTGAAATTGAGATAGCCGTCGACCCATTCGCGCTCGGCCTTCTTCCACGACGCGACTTGCGCGAACGTGTAGATGCCGAGTTCGTGCAGCGTGCCCTCGATCTTCGGGCCGACACCGGAGATCAGCTTGAGGTCGTCGACAGCAGCCGGCTTGGCGATGCCTGCCGGGCGGTTCTTGTCTTCGAGCGAAGGCTTGCCGGAAACGTCGGCCGCCTTGGCGGGCTTCGACTTGTCGGCGGTGTCGCCTTCGATCTTGGCGTTTGCGGCATTCGACGGCGGAACGCTGACGGTCGGCGCATCGCTGACCTTCTTCGCGCTCGCGGGAGCCTTCTTCGCCAGTGCGTCCGGCGTTGTCAGCGTGGTCGGGCCACCTTCCGGCGCCGAGAAGACGCGATCGATCTGCGGGCCGGTGGCGACTTCTGCGCCCTTGCCTGCATCGAAGCGGTCGATGATCTGCTCGAGCTGCTCGGGCGTCAGATCTTCATAGGTGTCCTTGAAGATCATGACCATCGGCGCGTTCACGCAGGCGCCCTGACATTCCACTTCTTCCCAGGAAAGCGTGCCGCTCTCGTTGAGGGTGAAGGGGTCGTGGGCGATCTTGCTCTTGCAGACCCGGATCAGGTCTTCAGCGCCACGCAGCATGCACGGCGTCGTGCCGCAGACTTGAACATGGGCGCGCGTTCCGACCGGCTTCAGCTGGAACTGGGTATAGAAGGTCGCGACTTCGAGCACGCGGATATAGGCCATGCCGAGCATGTCGGCGATCGACTCGATCGCGGCCTTCGTTACCCAGCCGTCCTGCTCCTGCGCCCGCATCAACAGCGGAATGACCGCGGACTGCTCGCGGCCTTTCGGATACTTCTGGATTGTCTTTTGTGCCCAAGCGGCGTTTTCGCGATTGAACGCGAATGCGGCCGGCTGGACATTGTCTTCGGCTAGTCGACGAACAGACATTCTTCACGACACCTTATCAGTTAATCGACCCACACCGCGATTTCGTCACCGAAACGAATTCGCAGGCATAGGCTGACTGGTCTTTTTGTAAAAATACGATGTAGCGCGTGCCGTTGGCCACGGCCGCCTTGATCTCGTAGCCCTTGGCCACGAGATCGGCCATCGAGCCCCCACGCATCGCGGCGGACGACGCTTCGCTGTTGACGGAATCCTGGGCGGACGCCGTCGCTGCGAGCGTAAGAAATCCTGCCATAGCCAGGGGCGCGAAACGCATCAGCGATCCACCTCACCGAACACGATATCGATGGAGCCCAGCACGGCCGAAACGTCGGCAAGCTGGTGTCCGCGACAGAGGAAGTCCATCGCCTGCAGATGCGCGTAGCCCGGGGCACGGATCTTGCAACGATAGGGCTTGTTGCTACCGTCGGAGACGAGATAGACGCCGAATTCGCCCTTGGGCGCTTCGACGGCTGCATAAACCTCGCCGGCCGGCACGTGGTAGCCTTCGGTGTAGAGCTTGAAGTGGTGGATCAGCGCTTCCATCGAGCGCTTCATCTCGCCGCGCTTCGGCGGAACGATCTTGCCGTCCATCGACGAGACCGGGCCGACCTTGGCATCGCCGAGCAGACGGTTCACGCATTGGCGCATGATCTTGGCCGACTGGCGCATTTCGATCATGCGGATGAGATAGCGATCGAAGCAGTCGCCGTTCTTGCCGATCGGAATGTCGAATTCCATGTCCGAATAGCATTCGTAGGGCTGCGCACGACGCAGGTCCCAGGCAGCGCCGGAACCGCGAACCATCACGCCCGAAAAGCCCCAGGCCCAGGCATCTTCCAGCTTGACGACGCCGATGTCGACGTTGCGCTGCTTGAAGATGCGGTTGCCGGTCAGAAGCTCGTCGATATCGTCGACGGTCTTCAGGAACGGGTCGATCCACTTGCCGATGTCCTCGACCAGTTCGTGCGGCAGATCCTGATGCACGCCGCCGGGACGGAAATAGGCCGAGTGCATGCGCGCGCCGCAGGCACGCTCATAGAACACCATCAGCTTTTCGCGCTCTTCGAAGCCCCAGAGCGGCGGCGTCAGCGCGCCGACGTCCATGGCCTGCGTGGTCACGTTCAGCAGATGCGACAGGATACGGCCGATCTCCGAATAGAGAACGCGGATCAGCTGGCCGCGGATCGGAACTTCGGTTCCGGTCAGCTTTTCCACGGCAAGCGCAAAAGCATGCTCCTGGTTCATCGGCGCGACATAGTCGAGCCGATCGAAATAGGGAATTGCCTGCAGATAGGTCTTGGTTTCGATCAGCTTTTCGGTGCCGCGATGCAGCAGACCGATATGCGGGTCGACGCGCTCGACGATTTCGCCATCAAGCTCGAGCACCAGACGAAGAACGCCGTGCGCTGCCGGATGCTGCGGGCCAAAGTTGATGTTGAAATTGCGGACGTTATGTTCGGTCATACCGATTGCTCCAGGCCGGACGGCGCCCTCAAAGGGTCGCCGCGGGCCGACTTAGTCTCACCGTGCTTTCGCCTTCTCGTCGCCGGGCAGGACGTATTCCGTCCCTTCCCACGGGGAGAGGAAGTCGAAGTTACGGAATTCCTGCTTCAGTTCGACAGGCTCATAGACGACGCGCTTGGCTTCGTCATCATAGCGAACCTCGACAAACCCGGTAACCGGGAAGTCCTTGCGCAGCGGATGCCCTTCGAAACCGTAGTCCGTCAGGATGCGACGCAGGTCCGGGTGGCCGGTAAACAGAATGCCATACATGTCGTAGGCTTCGCGCTCGAACCAGTCGGCGCCGGGAAAGACGCTGGTGGCCGACGGCACGGGCTCGCCCTCGCCGGTCGCCACCTTGATGCGCACGCGCAGGTTCTGGCGTGGCGACAGCAAGTGATAGACGACGTCGAAACGATCCGGCCGCTGGGGCCAATCGACACCGCAGACATCGACGAAGTTGATGAAGGCGCACTGCACGTCGTCGCGCAGGAACGTCAGCAATTCGATCAGGTTTGCAGCCGTCGTCGTCAGCGTCAGTTCGCCGTATTTGATGGCGGCATCCGAAATCAGCTGGCTGCGCGTCTCGCGCAGATAGGAGGCAAGCTCGTTCAGGGCTTCAGTCATGTTAAGAACCCCCTACCCTTAGCGTTCGATCGTGCCGGTCCGGCGGATCTTCTTCTGCAGCAGAAGCACGCCGTAAAGCAGCGCTTCTGCTGTGGGAGGACAGCCTGGCACATAGATATCAACGGGCACGACACGGTCGCAGCCACGCACGACGGAATAGGAATAGTGATAATAGCCGCCGCCATTGGCGCACGAACCCATCGAGATCACGTAACGCGGCTCCGGCATCTGGTCGTAGACCTTGCGGAGCGCGGGCGCCATCTTGTTGGTCAAGGTGCCGGCAACGATCATCACGTCGGACTGGCGCGGCGAAGCGCGCGGCGCAAAACCGAAGCGCTCGGCGTCGTAACGCGGCATCGACATCTGCATCATCTCGACAGCGCAGCAGGCAAGACCGAAGGTCATCCACATCAGCGAACCGGTGCGCGCCCAGTTGATGAGCTCATCGGTCGACGTGACCAGAAAACCCTTGTCGGCGAGCTCATTGTTGATCTCGCCGAAGAATGCATCATTGCTGCCGATCGGCTTGCCGGTCGAGGGATCGATGATCCCCTTCGACTTGGGCGCAACGAGCGTGGTGCCGGATGCTAGTTCCATTCCAGCGCTCCCTTCTTCCATTCATAGACAAAGCCGATCGTCAGCACACCAAGGAAGACCATCATGGACCAGAATCCGAACCAGCCCAGCTGGTGGAACGAAACGGCCCATGGGAAGAGGAATGCGACTTCCAGGTCGAAGATGATGAAAAGGATCGACACAAGATAGAAACGAATGTCGAACTTCATGCGCGCATCATCGAACGCATTGAAACCGCATTCGTAGGCCGACAGCTTTTCCGAATCGGGCGCCTTGAACGCGACAGCGAAGGGAGCAATCAAAAGTGCCAGGCCGATCACAAGTGCGATTCCAATGAAAATCGCGATCGGAACGTAGGAACCGAGAAGTTCAGTCATTGTTATCCGTCCCTGCCTGCGGGAGGGCGCCCGGGGAGCGCCAAAACAACAAATCTCGCAGGCCGAAAAATATGTTGCAACGCCAGAGTGGTTAGCGCAGCCCGCGCCTGCGCGCAAGCCTTCGAGGGCCATTTAAACCGGTTCGCGACACAGGATTGGACGGCATGCCGCGGCAAAGCGCTGATTTGCAGGCATGGGGAGACTTTACCGTAAAAGCGAAGCCCGGAGGGCAGATTGCCGCACTGCAAAAGACGCTATCTGCAGTCATGCTATCTCGGAGGGATATAGCGGTAAATGGCGCGAGTGACGGGGCTCGAACCCGCGACCTCCGGCGTGACAGGCCGGCACTCTAACCGACTGAGCTACACCCGCGCATATGACCACTAGGGTCAGTATTACCACCATCGGCGCTTCGTGAGAATGCCTAGGTCTAACCATATCAAGAATGGCGCGAGTGACGGGGCTCGAACCCGCGACCTCCGGCGTGACAGGCCGGCACTCTAACCGACTGAGCTACACCCGCATCATCTTGAAGTGGCTGGAGCGTTTCCGCCCCGGCACCGAGCGGGCTTGCCCGTTCGATGAGCGGCTAACTAAGCGGTTCGCATTTGGGTGTCAAGCGTGTTTGGAGACAAATCCATGACGGAGCCAATTTTGATCCACAGGCAATGTCAAAGCCGGCTTCTCCCTCCCCCATTACTAGGAAGCCCCTGCCCTTTGCGCAGCGGCGATCGCCGGCCTGGGGGAAGACAACGCACAGATAATGGGCCCGGCCGACAGAATCGGATCAGCGTTGCCGCGACCCCCGTCACCCTTTTCCCCAAGTGCCGCTCTCCGCTTTTTTTCCACAATGGGAAAACCCGACAACTCCTGCACTTCTGTCGGCTCACGCAAAAAAAATCAAAAAAACGACGGAAATGCTCTTGCGGTTTTTTTCGGTTACGCCTAGATCACGGCCACCGACGCGGCGGACACAACCGGTCCGAACGCTGAAGGGCGATTAGCTCAGTTGGTAGAGCGCCTCGTTTACACCGAGGATGTCGGGAGTTCGAGTCTCTCATCGCCCACCATTTTCTTCCCTAGAATTATCGATACCTACCCCGGCAGCAACGCTTGCTCCTGCACGTTCGCTTCCAAACGATGGCCAGCCAAAATTCGGCGTTCCATGTCATCAGCAAATCAAAACATCGAACCGTCAGCACCGTGGCCCGAGGCAAACTTGCATCTGGGCGCCCGATAATCGAGCGTGTAACCGCCTTCCGCGTGGTGCAGCCGAACCTGTTGAAAGTGGATCCTTACTCCCGTAGCGCGCTGCGAACACGCGCCGGAAGACCGATTCGTCGTCCGATCGCCAAACTGCGGTCGATGCGCATGAAAATCGTCTAGGCGCCGCGATACTGTTCGTCGGTGACATGCTCCAGCCAGTCGACCGCCTTGCCGTCGAGCGCTTCCTGAATGGCGAGGTGAACCATGGCAGTATCCGGCGCGGCGCCGTGCCAATGTTTTTCGCCAGGCGGAAACCAGACGACGTCTCCTGTGCTTATCTCACGCACCGGGCCGCCCCAGACCTGCGCCAGGCCCCGGCCTGATGTCACTACCAGCGTCTGCCCAAGCGGATGCGTATGCCATGCGGTCCGGGCGCCGGGCTCGAACGTCACGTTCACGGCGCGCACGCGAGCCGGTTCCGCCGCCTCGATGACGGGATCCTGCCTGACCGTGCCGGTAAAGTACTCGGCCGGGGGTCGTGTCGACGCCCGCGTTCCGCTGGGTATGATTTCCATCTGCCGAGCCTCCCGGTTCCCGTTGCAATAATTCGCCAGCCGAATGCCGACCGCGCAGCCGCATCATAGTCTGTGGATAGTCACTTCCGGACACGCCGTTCGGGCAATATCGCACAGGTGCTCATGGTGCGTCAGGTAGATCACCTGCCCGACGCGGGCCATATCCGCCATCAGCTCGAAGGCGCGACCGGCGCGACCGTCGTCAAACGTCTCCATGATATCGTCGGCGATGAAGGGCAAGGTTTCCCGCGCCGCAGCAACCTCGTGATAGCCCGCGATCCTGAGCGACAGATAGAGCTGGAAGCGCGTCCCCTTGGAAAGATCGCGCGCCAGCTTGGAGCCACCTGCCGCGGCGTTGGCAATCAGGAACTCCTGACCCTTGTCGGCCTGCGCCGACAGGCTGGAATATTCTCCGCCGCTGATGCGGCTGAAAGTCTCCGATGCGCGCCGCATCATGGCACTGCGATGGCGCTCGCGAAAAAGCCGGAGCGCCTGCTCGGCGGCGATGACGCCGGCCTTCAGCTTGAGATAGCCGAGCGCCTTGGCCTCGATCTCCAGAAGCAGCGTGCGGCGGCGCTGGTCGAGCGCTGCAACGGTGTCGTCGCCGGCGATATTGGCGAGTGCTGCTTCCTTCGTCCGCACATCCGCATGCAATTCGCTGACATCGCGGTCGCTCTCTTCAAGGAGCGCCTCGACGCGAGCCAGCTCCAGCCGCACCGTTTCGTCATCAAGCGTAGCCAGCAACGCCTCGGCGTCTTCGCTGCCGGCGACACCGAGGCGGGACGCGAGATCAGCCTCCGATTCGGCGATGCGCTGGCGCAGCCGCTCCTGTTCGCGGGCAGCGTCGAGCCGCAACCCCGCTTCGTCCAATGTCTCGCAGTTGAAGAAATCGAGCACGAGACGTTTGCGAGCGGTGTGGAGATCCTGCTCGGCAGCGATGGTGCGTTTCTCCTCTTCAACGCGGAGAAGTTCCGCCAACAGCGCCGCGCGCCGATCCTCTTGTTTCTCCGCGTCGGCGACACGCGCCCTCATGGCAGCAAAGGTCGCAAGCGTGTCTTCGATGCCCGGCATACCAGCAAGGTCTGCGACCGCCGTCTCAAAGGCCACCTGGTCCTTGCGCATGCCGGCGACGCGGTGATCGAGATCGGCCTTGCGCTGGACCAACTTGTCGAGATCCTGCAAGACCGCGAGCATGGGAGCGACCCGATCCGGCAGAGGCCGCTCCTGCCTGTCGGCAAGCCAGGTGGCTGAGAGCGGATCGTCCCATTGCTCCTGCCAGGAGGACAAGGCGTCCTCGGCTTGCGCCAAGGTCGACTGCCGCTGCTCCAGCATGTCGCCGGCTCGCCGGACCGCCTCGCGCGCAGCCTTGCCGGCAGAGAAAGCCGCCTGCGCCTGCGCGACAGCATTTTCGGCAAACGCCAGCAGATCATCAAGCCGCTTGGGCAAACGCTCGATCACACCGATCTCGGCAAGCGATTCCTTGAGAACATCGCGCGCGTCGTTCTCGTCTGCCTGGGCGCGGTCGAGATCCAGCCGCGTAGAGCGCTGTTGTTCACGAATATCGAGCGCCACAAGCCGCGCTGCAAGCCAGGCCTCCAGTTGCGGCAATTGCGTAACGTGAGGTAATCCACAGACTGCGGCGGCCGTCGTGACAGCTTTTGCCAATGGGGACGATTCCTCGGCGAGGGAGAGCTGCTGTTTCCGAAGTGCGTCAAGGCGGGCTCGGCGCTCGGCGATCGAAAAAGTGAGCGACCGCATATCCGCGACCTTTGCCGCCTCGGCAAGCCGCAACGCCGTCGCATCGTCGTCCAGATTCAGTGCGTCTTCAAAGAGCGCCGCAGTCGTCGTGTCCAACCGAGCCCTGTGTTGCTCCCAGGCGTGCTGCCGGTGCTGGCGAAGCGCAGCGGATGCCCTGTCGTCAATTGCGCCGCCCGAGGCAACCAGGGCGGCCAGACGCGCCTCCTCGCCGGCCAGTTGCTCGGTCTCGCTGGCGACACGATCGGCAAGGCGCAGACGCTTTTCGTCCTGTGTTGCCAAGTCACGACGCCAGGTCTCGATCGTGCCGGCAGCGGGCACCGGCAGGCCAAGCAGATCATCGGCACTGCCGGAATAGGGCTTCAAAGCCTCCAGCTTGCAGGCCAGCTCCGCATCCAGGCGCTCGAGCGATTGTCTGGCGGCCCGCAGGCGCAGCCCACAATCGTCCTGCCGCAGGCGGCGCAGCCGCTCGGCAAGCGCACCCGAATCGACATACGGACCGCCTTCGGCCTGCAGCCGCGCCAACTCACTGGCCGTCTCCCGCTCCGCACGTTTTGCCCCATCCGCCTCCTGTCGGGCCGATGCCGCACGCTCCTGCAGCGCGGAATGTTGCCGAGAGAGTTCCTGCAGCCGGGCGTTCGTGGCCGTCGGCAACAGCAGCGATGCCGGATCCCGGTCGCCGGGCTCGCCGAGCCTGATAAGGCAGGCGGCAATCTCCGTTTTCGTCCGCGACAGTTCCTCGATCCGTGCAGGCATATCGCGCGCCGCCGTGACATAGCGCGCATCGAGCGCCACCTCCTGCAGCGCGTTCAAACGCTCCATCAGAATGAGTGCCGCCTCGTCACGCGGCAGGTCCTCAAGCTCCTCCTGCCGACGCCGGGTTTCGTCATCGAGCTGACGAAGCTTCGTTGCGATCTCGACGTCACGCCGACGCAGTGCCGGTAATTCCGTTGCCCACTCGGCAGGAGCAAGCGGCAAGGTAGGCGTCTTGGCCAGATCGGCGCGCAAGCCACAAAGGCGACGGAAGAGCGGCAAGGCATCGATCTGTGCCTTTAGCCGATCACGCTCCACCCGCAGCTCGACACGCCGAGCCATGGCCGCGTCGTGGCGCTCGCGGGCGGCAAGCAGCGTCTTGCGCAGCGACGCATATTCGCGAGCATTGACGTCCAACCCGTTGCGCTCGACTTTCAGCGCGTCGAGTTCGGCCTTCAGCTCCGAAAGCTGATGCTTGCGTGCCTGGGGCCGGTAGAAGGCATCCGCCTCGGCGCGCAGGGTAGACAGGATCGCGGCACTGTCCGGCAGACCTGAACTTGCGGAGAAGAGCAGTGAGCCGAGTTCGCCTTCGCTTTTGAGGATCGCCTCTCCTCCCTGCTCGATACTGTCATCGTCGAGCGAGAACATCATGCGATAGGTCGCGCGGTCGATCGAGCCGAGCGAGGCGGAAAACAGATTGTCCGGTAGTGGCTGGTCGTCGGCGCCCACCAGCGTATTGGTCTTGCGTTTTATCCGGAAGGCCTGGTGGGTGCGGCCGGCGGCCTCGATCGTGCCGCCGACCCGCATGGTCTGGTATGGGTGCAGAAAACCGTACGAGCTGTAGTGCTCGATGCCGAAGAGCAGGTCGAGGAAGCCGGAAAACAGCGTCGACTTGCCGGCCTCGTTCGGACCGTAGACGATATGCAGGTCGGGCCTGCCCGCTGTCGCCGGGCCGAAGTCGAGGCGGCGCTCGGTAAACTTGCCGTACCGCACCAGGTCGAGTTCGCGCAGCCGCATCAGCGTGAACCCTCGCCCGCACCGCCATGGAGATGTGCGAGCACCTCTGCCGCGCCGGAAACGCCGGCGTCGAACGCCAGCCTTTCGACCGCCACTTCATCCGGCGCCAGAGCCTGGCGCAGGTCCGGCGGCAACTGCTGCAACAACTCCTCGACGGCGGCGCGCACTTCCTGACGAAAACCATGAGCCGGCAGGACATCGCTGCCGACAAGGGCCGCCAATTCGTCGACCGGATCGGCGATAGCCGTCCCGGTCTCGGCATCCGGACTGCGGCAATCCAGCTCAATTTTCTCAACCCAGCAGCCACCGATGCCGGCAGCGACATTGTCGATCTCCGCCTGGAGCAGGTCGGCATCGCGGCGCAGGCGCCAGGCAAGCGGCGTCGCACCGGTCAAGGTCAGACGGAGAATCACGTTGTCGGCAGCGGTCGTCTCGCGAGACTGCAGGAAGGCGTTCCTGACCGCATCAAGCATATCACCCCAGTCCGAAACATCGGTGAGATCAAGGTTCATTCTCTCGAAGGTGGCAAGCCCGATCGCCCGTTCCTCGATCGACAAACGCCCCTCGTCGGTGACCGTCACCAGCGTCACGCCCTTGGTGCCGGCTTCGTTGATATCGCGCCCCTGCGGCATGCCCGGCATGACGACGAAGGGCTCACTGGCGTGCACCTGGCGCTGATGAACGTGGCCGAGCGCCCAATAATCGAACCCGTGCGCCTGGAGATCCGCCACGCTGCAAGGCGCATAGAGGTCATGGCCGGCAGCGCCGGCAAGGCTCGTATGCAGCATGCCGATATTGATCGCGTCGGCGGCCGGCGGCTGAAACGACGGCAGCAGGCTTTCCGGTGCATGGGGGCTCGCAAAGCTCATGCCATGGACAAGGACGCCGCGGCCACTCTCCAGCGTCTTTGCCAGAACGGCCTTGCTGCGGCCCTTGAAGACATGCACTGACGGCGGCAGCGTCAGCTCGTTCGTCACCTGCGATTGGGCATCGTGATTGCCGCGGATGATGAAGACACGGATGCCGGCCTCGTCGAGCCGGCGCAGCTCGCCCGCGAGAAACAGCGCGGTATTCATCGAGGTCTGGCTGCCATCATAAAGGTCGCCAGCGACCAGCAGGGCATCGACCTCTTCGGCAAGGCAGAGGTCTACGATCCTCACAAGCGCTTGCCTGGTCGCGCTGCGCACGATTTCGGCGAGATCGGCATTTCTAAGCGCAAGGCTGCGCAGCGGCGAATCAAGATGAAGGTCGGCGGTGTGAACGAAGCGGAAGGGCATGGCCGACCATGGCCCGCGAAAGCAGCACCCGTCAATGCGCCGGACACCGTCATCCACGCGAACACGCCTGTCGCTCACCGTTATTTCAGGCCGCCCAAGTAAAGACAGTTCTAAATACGTGCGGGCTGCAGTTTCGACATGAAACGCCCGCCGGAAAATGTGCGCACGCCTATGTGCAAATATCAGATTATACTCACTTTAATCGATTAGCGCTTTTGTAATAACTTGTTGGCTAGGTTTCGCGCGGCTGCATTTTGCGTGCGGCCAAGCACAGGAATGACTCCCTGCTTCGGCATCCGCTCCGTCATGACGATCAAGAGCCGGAACGACTTATTCATGCACAAGCTTTTACGGACGCCGTTCCTCCGGAGTTATTCATGTCGCGCCTAAAGATATCACACACCCTTATTGCCCTCTTCCTGATGGTTGGCCTCATCGTCGCCGTGCTGGCGGTCGCTTCGCTTGGCGGCATCAAGATGATGAACGAACGCAACAACGAGATCGCCACCACCTGGCTGCCACGCGTCTCGCTCTCACGTGCGCTTGAAACCCAGCTTTCGGACACGCGCATGTCGTTTGCCCGGCACCTGATCTCGCTGACGCCCTTCGAGAAGAAGGCGGCCGAGAAGGTCATCGGCGAAACCGTGGATGGCTTCAACAAGCTTTCGGACGAATACGCCGCACTGATGGTCAGCGACGCCGACAGGGCAGCGCTCGAAAAGGTCAAGAGCGCCTACGAGGCCTATCTCTCGGTTTCCGCCGGCATGGTCAAGCTCTCCAACAATCTCGAAAACATGAAGGCGCAGAGCGTGTTCAAGGTCGAGATGCGCGAGACGGAACAACTGGTCGACCAGGCGATCAAGGAAATGCGTGCGCTTAACCTTGCGGGTGCCGATGCTGCGGTTGCCGCCAGTTCCACCACGCACGACCAGATCCGTGCGATCGAAATCGCGGTCATCGCGGTTGCGGCCCTCATCGTGCTCGGCGCAATCCTCTACGCGATCCGCGGCATCGCCCGTCCGATCCAGATCATCACCCGGTCGATGGCAGGTCTCGCAAATGGCGATACCGCCACCGCCATTCCCTATGGCGTGCGCAAGGATGAGATCGGCGAGATGGCGCGCGCCGTCGAGGTCTTCCGCCAGGCAGCGATCTCCAATCTGCAGCTCGAGGAAGACGCCAAGGTACAGCGCTCTCAGGCAGAGGCCGAGCGCCGGCGCGTGACCGAAGAGGCCGAAGCCGCCGCACAGCTGCGTCTGCAGGAAGCAACCGCGGGCCTTGCAACCGGTCTTCGCCGTCTGGCAGCCGGCGACCTTGCCTTCCAGCTCAACGAACCTTTCGCGCCGGACTTCGAACAGCTGCGTCACGACCTCAACCAGGCCGTTGCCCAGCTGGCCGATACGCTGGCTGCCGTCTCCTCCAGCTCCGGCAGTATCGACAGCGGCGCACGCGAAGTCAGCCAGAGCGCCGACGATCTGTCGCGCCGCACCGAACAGCAGGCCGCGTCGCTCGAAGAAACGGCCGCCGCACTCGACCAGATCACGGTCAATGTCGGAAGCTCGTCCAAACGCACCAATGAAGCCCGCGCCGTCGCCAGCCAGGCAAACGAAAGCGCACACAAGTCCGGCGCCATCGTTTCCGGCGCAATCGACGCCATGGGCCGCATCGAGCATTCGTCGAGCCAGATCTCCAACATCATCGGCGTCATCGACGAAATCGCCTTCCAGACCAACCTGCTGGCGCTCAATGCCGGCGTGGAAGCCGCTCGCGCCGGTGATGCTGGCAAGGGCTTTGCCGTCGTTGCCCAGGAAGTGCGCGAACTGGCACAGCGCTCGGCCAATGCCGCCAAGGAGATCAAGGACCTGATCCGCAATTCGGCCGTCGAAGTGCAGAGCGGCGTCAAGCTCGTCCGCGAAACCGGCGAGGCTCTGCGCACGATCGAAGGCTTCATCGTGACGATCAACCAGCACATGGATGCGATTGCGGTGTCGGCGCAGGAACAGTCCGCCGGGCTTTCCGAGGTCAACACCGCCGTCAACCAGATGGACCAGGTGACCCAGCAGAACGCCGCGATGGTCGAAGAGGCGAACGCCGCAAGCGCGACGCTGGCGCAGGAGGCCGGTCGTCTGCGCGAGCTTATCGCCCGCGTCACCCTGGCCGAGGCTTCGGGCTACGGCTACGCGCCTTCGGCCGGCTCATCGCGCTGGGCGGCATAGTCCGAACGGGCGAAATTCTTGAGCGTACAAGTGAAACGGCCTGCGGAAACGCGGGCCGTTTCTTGGTTGTGGAGGTAGTTCCCGTGAAATTGCAGAGGTTTTAGTCGACAAATGTAGCAATTGTAACTATCAATAATGTTGCTGCCATTTGACATGGCACCTCATAATTTTCCAACGATGATCATGAAGAAGACATTCGAAGTTTCTGACAGGCTGTTTGAGCTTTATCACCGCGTCCACCGGCTGGTGAACGAGTCGATGACCGAGGAAGGCGTTTCGCTGGCGCGAAGCAAGTTCCTGTTCTTCCTGAGCAAGCTCGGTCCCTGTCGTTCGACGGATATCGCCTGTGCCCTGAACTTCGCGCCACGCACGGTCACCGAAGCGATCGACGGCCTCGAGCGCGATCGTCTCGTCATGCGCAAACCGGACCCCGAGGACCGTCGCGCCAAGATCGTCTCAATCACCGACACCGGGCGCGTCATTCTGGAAGCAGCCGAACATCCGCGCAAACAGCTGATCGAGGAAATCTTCTCGGCGCTCGACGACAAGGAACTCGACCAGCTCTTCGATATCGTCGGCAAACTCGTGGACAAGACCGACGAGATCCGCAAGCGCAAGGACGAGGCCGAAGCGGCCGAGATCGCGGTCGTTCGCTAAAGATCGCTCAGTCAATTACCGATAGCTGAAACAGAAAGAGGCCGGGACGTCATGTCCCGGCCTCTTCCGTTTTTCCCCTGGCCCGACGCTTACATCGCGTCGATGGCACCGATGGAGAAGAACAGCGTTTCGCCGGAAGAATCATCGACACCGTCGTTGTCGGTGACGACATAGCCGTTGCCGGCGGCATCGACGGTAAGGCCTTCGACCTTATCGACGACGTAACCGTTCAAAGCCTTCAGATCGGGAACGAGGTCGCGAACCTCTTCCTTCTTGACGACGGGGAGCTCGCTGCCGAGGGCTGCCGGCTTCAGGTCGGCAAGCGCGACACGGTAGAGCTTCTTCAGCTTGGCGGCCTGGCCGATCAGGTTGTCGCGTTCGATGATGTAGGCATAGTCGCCGTGGACCGAGATTTCGGACAGACCGACCCAACCGCCGTCCGCCTTTTCGAGCGGATAGCGGACCGCACCCCATTCCTCGCTCGACGGCTTGTAGGAGACGAGCTTGACGAAGCCCTTCTCGTCATCCTTCCATTCGCGCTGAACGGCCATCCAGAGCACCTGGTCGTCGCCTGCGCCGACGACTGTTACGCCCTCAAAGCCGAAGCGGGTCTCGCCGGCCCGCAGAGCTTCAGGCAGGGCGATCTCCTTCTTGATCTCGCCCTTCTTGTTCACGCGCAGCAGCGCGTGGCTGTAGAGCTTGTCGGAGTTACCCTCCGAGGCGAGCCAGAAGCCCCCTTCCCCATCATTGGCTACGCCTTCGATGTCGAGCTTCTGTGCCGGTGCGCCATCGCGGGTAATGCGAAGCGTTTCGGTGATCAGCGCCGGCTTCTGGGTCGCGTCGATGGTGAAGATCGTCGGCTGCGACGAATGGACTGAATCGTTGACGGCGCGCAGAAAACCGGGCTTGTCGGCAACCGCTGCCAGGCCGGAAAGCGCTCCGAACCCGACAGGCAGACCATCCTTGTCGGCCGAGCGGATCTGCGGATAGGCAGCTTCGCCTTCGCCGCGTTCGTAGATCATCACATGCGAGCGGGCACCGCCGTCTTCACCGAGATCGACTTCGTTGGCGGTGGCAAGCAGATTGCGGGACGGGATCGCGACAGCACCTTCCGGCGAAATGCCTGATGGCAGCAATTGCAGCAGTTCCGGCTCGGCGCCGGTGTCCTTGTAAACGCCGACGACAGATGCGCGTTCAGCAAGCACGAAGAACAGATTGTCGTCGCCGAACTTGGCGGCCTCGAGGCCCTCCGGCTCGACACCCTTGGCCGACGAGCGCTTCTCCGGATAATGGCCGATCGACGCGATCGCGTGCTCGAAGCTCGCGCCCGATTCGAACAGGACCTTACCGGCCGTGTCGAAGATCGTGAAGCCGCGCGAACCACCCTCATAGTCACCTTCGTTGGCAACGACGATGCGATCGTCGTCAAGCCACTTGACGGCGTCAGGTTCGCGCTTGCGGCCCGACTGCTCGTCCTTGAAGGCGATAGCACCGTCGCGCTTGGTGTCGATGTCCTTGAGGTCGGCTGCGCCGGCGGAGAAATGCGTCTTTACCGCCGCGGACTTGGCGTCGATGATGACGATGTGGTTGTTTTCCTGCAGCGTCAGCGCGATCTCGTCCTTGCCGTTGAAGGAGACGAATTCCGGCTCTGGATCGTCGCCAGCAACTTCGGCAAGACCCGTCAGAGTCACGTGCTTGATCGTCGCGCAATCGGCAACGCCGTCCTTCAGAGACAGGATCACCAGATCGCCGGCAGGCATCTGCGGGATCTTGCCGTCGTTGACCTCCTCATCACGCTCGTTCTCGATGGCGATCGCGGCAAGCGTGCGGTCCTTGTTGACAGCGACAGAGTCCGGCTGACCGCCGAGATCACAGGTCGCCTCGACCTTCTTCGAGGCAACGTCGACGGTGGCGAGGAAGCCGGAAGGCTTTGTGAAGCTTTCGCGCGTATTGACCGCAACCAGCGCCTTGGCACCGGCGACAGTCACCGATGTCGGCTCTCCCTCGAACGAAACAGTGCCGGCGGCCTTCGGCGCCTTGGCCTCGGTGATGTCGATGAGGCCGATGCGCTTGCCCGGGCTATCGGAGTAAATCAGCGTGTTGCCGTCTTCGGTTGCGGTGATGATTTCCGCGGATGTGGCTTCCTTGCGGGCATCACCCTCGGGCAGGTTGTCGGCAACGGCGAAGGACGCAATACGATTGAACACCGGTTCGGCGGCAGCCGGAAAAGCAACGGACGCGAGAAGCATGGCGGCGAGCGCCGTTCTGCATGATGAAATGGTCATGAAATCCCCCATATCGAATATTCAAAACAAGGGGGTTCTGCGGGATGGCGATGACAGGCGCATGACAACCCTGCGCCTTTGTTCTGCAGCGTTGCGCTACGCGGTCGCGCGCTCGCGTTTCATCTCGTTGCGCATGATGAAAAGCGAGGCGCCGAGGATCAGGACGGCCCCTAGCCAGAGATAGCCGCTCGGCGCATAACCGAAAACGATCCAGCCGGCCAACACGTTGAGCGGCAGCTTGAGATCGTCGAAAGGCTGCACATAGGCGGCGTCGGCGACGGTATAGGCCAGCGTCAATAGATATTGCGCCACCACCGTCAGCAGCCCCGCCAGCACCAATAGCGCAAGGATGCTGCCGCTTGGCACGGCAAATCCTGTCGACAGCGCCAGCACGCCGTTGATCGGCGTCAGAAGCACAAGCAACCAGACCGTTATCGTCTCCGGACGCTCGATGCCCGTCAGGCTCTTGGTGATCAACGACGACGCCCCCCAGAGCAGTGCCGAGAGGATGGGCAGCAAGGCTGCCCAGGTGAAGCTTTCCGACCAGGGCTGCAGGATGATCGTGGCGCCAGCAAAACCGACTGCCGCCGCAGCCCAGCGCGCAGCACCGACGCGTTCGCCGAGGAAGAGGCGCGCACCGAGAATGATGAAGAACGGCGACGTCATCACTAGCGCGATGGCCTGCCAGATCGGAACCGAAGCCAGCCCCGAAACCCAGGCCCCCACACCCAGCGCCGCAAGGGCAACGCGAACGACGTGACGCCAGGGATAATCGGTGCGCATCGCCGACAAGCCGACCCGAAACAGGAACGGCAGGGAGAAGACGAGCGCGAATTCATATTGCCAGAAGGCGGTCGAAGTGGCGGAAAAGCCGAGCTGCATCGTCATCCATTGCGTGACGACATTCAGCAGAGCGAAGGCGACGCCGGCCAGTATCATCCAGGCGGCACCGGCCATGGCGCGGGAGGTGAAAAGTGCTTGGGTAGTCTCGCTCATGTCCTTCATCCGCAAACAGGGACCAACACAAATCAGGACGCATGAGCGCAGGGCGCGACAACGGACAGCGCTGCCCTTCGCACCAACGATCATTCTCTTTCATCCGGACTATGACCGTCGGCTCCGGAGTTGCACCGG
Source organism: Ensifer sp. LC384 (assembly GCF_001695865.1). NCBI lineage: Bacteria > Pseudomonadati > Pseudomonadota > Alphaproteobacteria > Hyphomicrobiales > Rhizobiaceae > Ensifer > Ensifer sp. LC384. The sequence continues at coordinate 232,661 of NZ_MBST01000034.1, read as the reverse complement.
ATCTGCTACCTTCCGGCGCAAAACCGCCGGAAGCGCTCGCGGGCTTGGGCTTACTGCATAATTCCTTAAATCGGATCCGATTTAAGGAGAAAATTATGCAGCAACTTTCAAGCGTCACAGCGTCCTTTGCGCGTCATATTTGACGCGCGGCGCTGTAAGCCCTTACCGCCGGTGGGGACTTTCACCCCGCCCTGAGAACAGGCTGAGCCCTAGACCAAAGACCGCCCTGCCGCAAGGCCACCCGAAAAGCAAAAGGGCCCGGCGTGAGCCGAACCCTTCAAGACTTGGACTGCCGGCCTCGTATCCGGCCGTCAAGCAAACTCATCAGCCGTTAACGGCATCCTTCAGGCCCTTGCCGGCCGTGAACTTCGGAACGTTGCGTGCCGGGATGTCAACTTCAGCGCCCGTGGACGGGTTGCGGCCCTTGGAGGCTTCGCGACGCGAAACGGAGAAGTTGCCGAAACCGACGAGGCGAATGTCGCCGCCGTTCTTCAGTTCAGCCTGGATGGTCTCGAAAACTGCATCAACTGCGGAAGATGCGTCGGTCTTGGAAAGTCCGGCCTTCTCAGCAACGGCAGACACGAGCTCATTTTTGTTCATGTTTCCACCCCTTTCAAAATGGTTCGAAACAACTGTGTTTTTAAGCCGCGGCGGCTTGCGCATCGCCCGCGTCTTGCCATTCCCAATTGCGCCTAATCCCTTGGAATGCAAGGCTTGCGGCATGCTTTTACAACAAAAAAGACCGGCCAAAGGCCGGTCTTCCTTGTTTTTCCACCAAATGGGCTGCCGGGGAGCACAATTGCACCCACCCGTGCCTGTCGATCAGTGGGCGATGGAAGCGCCCGCTTCATCCTGCGAATCAACGGCGGCGACTGGTGCCGGCTCATTTGCAGGGTCCCATTCGATCGGCTCCGGGACGCGGACCAGAGCGTGCTCAAGCACTTCACCCATCCGCGAAACGGGGATGATCTCGAGCACGTTCTTCACGTTGTCCGGAATTTCAGCGAGATCCTTGGCGTTCTCCTCAGGGATCAGCACCTTCTTGATGCCGCCGCGAACCGCCGCCAGCAGTTTTTCCTTCAGGCCGCCGATCGGCAGCACGCGGCCGCGAAGGGTGATCTCACCCGTCATCGCCACGTCCTTGGAGATCGGGATGCCGGTCATCACCGACACGATCGCCGTCGCCATGGCAACACCGGCCGACGGGCCATCCTTGGGCGTCGCACCCTCCGGCAGGTGCACGTGGATGTCGCGCTTGTCGAACAGCGGCGGTTCGATGCCGAAGTCGATCGCCCGCGAGCGCACGTAAGACGCCGCCGCCGAAATCGATTCCTTCATCACGTCGCGCAGGTTGCCGGTAACGGTCATCCGGCCCTTGCCGGGCATCATGACGCCTTCGATCGTCAGCAGCTCGCCGCCGACCTCAGTCCAGGCAAGCCCTGTGACCACGCCGACCTGATCGTCGCGTTCGGCTTCGCCGTGACGGTAGCGCGGTACACCCAGGTAATCCGGGATGTTTTCCGCGGTGACTGCTACTGCCTTGGCCTTGCCCTTGATGATCTCGGTTACCGCCTTGCGGGCCAGCTTCATCAGTTCGCGCTCGAAGTTACGAACGCCCGCTTCACGGGTGTAGGTCTGGATGACCGCCATCAGCGCACCGTCGGTGACCGAAAACTCTTTCGGCTGCAGCGCGTGATCGCGGATCGCCTTCGGCAGTAGGTGCCGCTTGGCGATTTCCAGCTTTTCCTCTTCCGTGTAGCCGGCGATGCGGATCACTTCCATGCGGTCCATCAGCGGCGCCGGAATGTTCAGCGTGTTTGCCGTGGTGATGAACATGACGTTGGACAGATCGTATTCGACTTCCAGGTAGTGATCCATGAAGGTCGAGTTCTGTTCCGGATCCAGCACCTCCAGCAGAGCCGAGGACGGGTCGCCACGGAAGTCCTGGCCCATCTTGTCGATCTCGTCGAACAGGAAGAGCGGGTTGGACTTCTTCGCCTTCTTCATCGACTGGACGACCTTGCCGGGCATCGAACCGATGTAGGTGCGGCGGTGACCGCGGATTTCCGCTTCGTCGCGAACGCCGCCCAGCGCCATGCGCACGTATTCGCGGCCGGTCGCCTTGGCGATCGACTTGGCAAGCGACGTCTTGCCGACGCCCGGAGGGCCGACGAGGCACAGGATCGGGCCCTTGATCTTCGTCGAACGCGCCTGGACGGCGAGATACTCAACGATTCGTTCCTTGACCTTGTCGAGGCCGAAATGATCGACGTTGAGCACTTCCTCGGCATGGTTCAGGTCGGTCTTGATCTTGGACTTCTTGCCCCACGGCATGCCAAGCAGCCAATCCAGATAGTTGCGCACGACGGTTGCTTCCGCCGACATCGGGCTCATCTGGCGCAGCTTCTTCAGCTCCGCGTCAGCCTTTTCGCGCGCTTCCTTGGAAAGCTTGGTCTTTGCGATACGCTCTTCGATTTCGGCCATCTCGTCGCGGCCGTCTTCGCCGTCGCCGAGTTCCTTCTGGATCGCCTTCATCTGTTCGTTGAGGTAGTACTCGCGCTGGGTTTTCTCCATCTGGCGCTTGACGCGCGAGCGGATACGCTTTTCCACCTGCAGGACGGAGATCTCGCCTTCCATGAAGCCGAGCGCCTTTTCGAGACGCATCTTCACGCTGGTGGTTTCCAGCATTTCCTGCTTTTCGACGATCTTGATCGACAGATGCGACGCGACGGTGTCGGCGAGCTTCGAATAATCCTCGATCTGGCTCGCGACGCCGACGACTTCCGGAGAAATCTTCTTGTTGAGCTTCACGTAGCTTTCGAACTCGGAGACGACCGAGCGGCTGAGCGCCTCGATCTCGACCGGATCTTCTTCCGGCTCGTCGAGCGCCTGTGCTGTCGCTTCGTAGAATTCCTCGCGCGGCGTGTAGCTGTCAATCTTGGCGCGCGTGCGCCCTTCGACCAACACCTTGACGGTGCCGTCGGGCAACTTCAGCAGCTGCAGAACGTTGGCGATCGTACCCACATGGTAGATCGCGGAGGGTTCCGGATCGTCGTCCGTCGCGTTGATCTGGGTGGCAAGCATGATCTGCTTGTCGGTCCCCATGACTTCTTCCAGCGCACGGATGGACTTTTCACGGCCGACGAAGAGCGGCACGATCATGTGCGGGAAGACTACAATGTCGCGGAGCGGCAAGACCGGATAGGTCGCGCTTTCAGTCGCCGGAGACGTTTTGCTCGTCATGTCATTTCCTTTCCGTCCCGATTTCGGGCCCGTTCCCGGGAGCCACAGCGGCACTCCCGGTTGTCATATTTTCCACATGAAAGTGGAGTGCTAGAGAGTCCTTTTCAAGGCTCGACGCGACATCCACGATCAATGGCCGGGTCCTTCTGACTACGCTTTATTGCTGTTGCGTACCTTGCGACGGAAAACGAGGCTTCAAGGATAGGCAACGGCCGAGGCCCTTTACTGAATCGTCACATCATTGCGTTGTTAAGACACTTTAGCAACAACCGAATTGTTAAATCGCCTGCTGCGGAAGCCATCTCAACAACTAAGTGTAAGGTCATGAAAAAGCCCGCACGAGGCGGGCTTTTCAGATCCGATCTGCGTGCCTCGATCAGGCCGAAACGTTGGTCTTCTCTTCCGAGCGCTCGGAATAGATGTAGAGCGGCCGTGCCGAACCCTTCACGACCTCGTCGGAGATCACGACTTCGCGAACGCCTTCGAGCGTCGGCAGCTCAAACATCGTGTCGAGCAGGATCTTTTCCATGATCGAGCGGAGACCACGGGCGCCGGTCTTGCGCACGATGGCACGACGGGCGATCTCGCGCAGCGCGTCCTCGTGGAAGGTCAGCTCGACGTCTTCCATCTCGAACAGGCGCTGGTACTGCTTGATCAGAGCGTTCTTCGGCTCGGACAGGATCTGGATCAGCGCATCTTCATCGAGGTCTTCGAGCGTCGCCAGAACCGGCAGACGGCCGATGAATTCCGGGATGAGGCCGAACTTGACCAGATCTTCCGGCTCAAGTTCGCGCAGAACCTCGCCGACGCGGCGATCTTCCGGGGAGCGAACCGTTGCACCGAAACCGATCGACGTCTTCTCGCCGCGGGCGGAGATGATCTTGTCGAGGCCGGCGAAGGCGCCGCCGCAGATGAACAGGATGTTGGTGGTATCCACCTGCAGGAATTCCTGCTGCGGATGCTTACGGCCACCCTGAGGCGGCACCGAAGCGACGGTGCCTTCCATGATCTTCAGGAGCGCCTGCTGCACGCCCTCACCCGAAACGTCACGGGTGATCGACGGGTTGTCGGACTTGCGCGAGATCTTGTCGACTTCGTCGATGTAGACGATGCCGCGCTGGGCGCGCTCGACATTGTAGTCGGCAGCCTGGAGCAGCTTCAGGATGATGTTTTCGACGTCTTCACCGACATAGCCGGCTTCCGTCAGGGTCGTCGCATCGGCCATCGTGAAGGGCACGTCGATGATGCGCGCAAGTGTCTGTGCGAGATAGGTCTTGCCGCAACCGGTCGGGCCGACGAGCATGATGTTCGACTTCGCCAGCTCCACATCGCTGCCCTTGGCCGCGTGGGCCAGGCGCTTGTAGTGGTTGTGCACCGCGACCGAAAGAATGCGCTTCGCCTGCTGCTGACCGATGACGTATTCGTCGAGGACCTTGATGATTTCCTGGGGGGTCGGAACACCATCGCGGGACTTGACCATCGAGGTCTTGTTCTCTTCGCGAATGATGTCCATGCAGAGCTCGACGCATTCATCGCAGATGAAAACCGTCGGTCCGGCAATCAGTTTGCGGACTTCGTGCTGGCTCTTGCCGCAAAACGAACAATAAAGCGTATTCTTCGAGTCACCGCCGTTGCTACCGCTGACCTTGCTCATTTCCATTTCCTTCCAGCACGCCGGACACCTTCGGAAAGATATCACGGTCCACTCAATTCGCCCCGCGCAAAGACCTGCGCCGCATTAAGAGGGCTTCCGGGAGTACCCACCGTATCAGGGCATTTTGCCCTAGATTCGGCCGCAACGACTCTCCCACCTAACTCTGAACCCTATGCCTTCACAGCTCAACATAGCATTAAGGGTTCATCTTAGCGGCTTTACCCCCTCGATAAAGCCCTTATCACCATTACAATTGTGTCACAATTGCATCTGTCGTGACACAAAAGCGCGCTATCACGCCTGCTCTGCAGCCTCGGTCGCTTCGCGCGACGTGATGACCTTGTCGATCAGACCCCAGTCGAGCGCTTCGTCGGAACTCATGAAATGGTCGCGATCGAGCGTCTGCTCAACCTCTTCGTAGGTCCGGCCGCAATGCTTGACGTAAACCTCGTTCAGGCGACGCTTCATCTTGAGGATGTCCTTGGCGTGACGCTCGATATCAGAGGCCTGGCCCTGGAAGCCGCCGGACGGCTGGTGCACCATGATGCGCGAATTCGGAGTGGCGAAACGCATGTCCTTGTGACCTGCAGCCAACAGGAGCGAGCCCATCGAAGCGGCCTGGCCGATGCACAGCGTCGAAACCGCCGGCTTGATGAACTGCATGGTGTCGTAGATCGCCATGCCGGCGGAAACGACACCGCCCGGCGAATTGATGTAGAGCGCGATTTCCTTCTTCGGATTCTCCGCTTCAAGGAAAAGAAGCTGGGCGCAGACGAGCGTTGCCATCTGATCTTCAACCGGGCCGGTCAGGAAGATGATGCGCTCTTTCAGAAGGCGCGAAAAGATGTCGTAGGAACGTTCGCCGCGGTTGGTCTGCTCCACAACCATCGGCACCAGCGCCATGGCGGTATCAACTGGATTTCTCATATCGAACCTTCATCAATCGGGCCCGCAAAACCTTTGCGAACCGGGAATCACAGGATTAGCCTTCTGCCCCTACATAGAGTGTCAACACCCTTCACTTCAAGTCGCCAACGTCCGATAACCTTAATCGGCGGCACCCTTCCGGCCGAAGAACAGCGGTCCTCCACCCTTGATTGCTGATAGAACATTTTTTCGCCGCCGCCTTTGCCAACGCCCCGGCTTTTGCGCTTTCCGCACAGCATTCGCCACCGCTGGGTAAACGGACGGTAAACGGGGGCGCGCGCCGCCACTGACGTCAGAGCTGCGATTCGATCGGCAGAATACGGATGATCCTGGCGATGACGCGCCTCAGCAAGCTGGCGTCGGGCTCGCGCCGCAGCAGCCGCTCGGTCCCGTTGGTTCGGTCGCGCCAGACGAGCCGCGCACCCTCAAGGCTCAGCCGGTAGCTGACGGACGGGGCCGTCTCCTCCTCGAACATCGCGGCGAGTTCGCCGGCAAGTGCTGCATCCGCAAACACGACGCCCATTTCGGTGTTCAACGATGCCGATCGTGGGTCGAAGTTCATCGACCCGACGAAGCCGTTCAGGCCATCGACGACAAAGGCCTTGCTGTGCAGGCTCGCATTGCGCCGGCCAAACAGCGACATGCGATGGCTTTCGACGGTATCGCCCTGCTCTTTCAGTTCGAAAAGCTCGACGCCGGCGCGTACGAGGTTTCGACGATACTTCACATAGCCACCGTGAACGGCCGCGACGTCGGTCGCAGCCAGTGAATTGGTCAGCACCGCGACCCTGGCGCCCTTCTTCACCAGAGCTGTCAGTTCGCGCGTCCCGGCCATGCCGGGAATGAAGTAAGGCGAAATGATGCGCAGATCGTTCTTTGCCGCCTGGATCAGCGGGAAGAGTTCGCGCAGCAGCCAGTTCTGCCGCTTCTGCATCAACGCCTTCTCGGGCGGGTCGGACTCAAGGCGAACGTCGTTGATCCAGTACAGTTTTCTCGATCCGCTATAGAACGTTTCTTCGCCCATCGCGTCAGCCACTCGCTCCAGATAGAAACGGGCGGCAGGCGTGCGCGCATGGGCGTCGAGTGCCTCCCTCAGCGCCGGCAGATATTGCTTGCGGGGGGTGCGCAGCTTGGCGATCGGCAGCACGGACGTGCTGTTCCAATAACGATCGAACATTGCCGTCGCCTGATCGACCACCGGCCCGATCATCCAGACATCGAGGTCACGAAAGTTCGAAAGCTCCGCGGCGTCGAAATAGGCATCGCCGATATTGCGCCCACCGGCGATGGCCAGGCGCGCATCGGAAACCCACAGTTTATTGTGCATGCGGCGCGTGGCGCTGAAGGCGCGGATAGCCATCTCGAAACCGCGGCGGATACGATCGGTGCGGGCACGACTTGGATTGAAGAGCCTGACCTCAATGTTCGCATGGGCATCGAGCGCGATACACATCCGGTCGTGGATGCCGGCATTGATATCGTCGAGCAGCAGGCGCACGTGGACGCCGCGGTCCGCTGCCGACAGGATTTCGCGCGTGAGCAAGAGACCGGTCAGGTCATCTTTCCAGTAATAGTACTGCAGGTCGAGGCTGCGGCCGGCCCTGCGGGCCGCATGCGCCCTGACGACGAAAGCTTCGATGTTGTCAGAGATCAGCGATATGCCATTCTTTCCGGAGCGGGTGCGCAGCAGAGGACCTACGGCCCGATCGAGTTCGGTATCGGCGTCGGCGACAGGGAGTGCGGCTGACGGGTCTCCGTGGGGACGCCGACCGAAGCGACCATAGACATAGAAGATCGCTGCGCCGAACGCACCGCCGATGGCGACAACGGCAACAATGACAAAGGACAACATCACCTGCCCGCCAGAAAGTGTCTCAGGCCGATCCGGCCCGGCTCACTTCAATCCGTTCCTTGTTATGGCCTTCCCGCTTGCCAACCTTCAGATCGATCGATGCCTTGACCGGCAAATGATCGGAAGCGACGCGGGCCAAAGGGGAATCGTGCACGGCCACCGACGTGACCAGGCTGTGCGGATTGCCGAGAACGCGGTCGAGCGGCAACAGCGGAAAGCGGGAGGGAAAGCTCGCGACGGTCGCATGCGACGGATCGAAGATCGGGCTGAGGAAGGACAGGGACGATCGTTTGCCCATGCGCCATTCGTTGAGATCGCCGATTAGCAAAGTCGGCCTTCCGCCCGCGTCGGATGCCGCCTCGATGATCGCCTCGGCCTGCTGGGCGCGGGAATGGCGCAGCAGCCCCAGATGGGCCGCGATTACCCGCAACGGCCCCATCTTGAGGTCCAGATCGACAACAAGCGCGCCGCGCGGCTCGACGCCCGGCAGCCTCAGTTGCTGGACATCAGAAACGGCCCCCTCGCGCAGAAGGAGAACATTGCCGTGCCAGCCATGGCCCTTGGTGGAGAAGCCCGAGATCGGGACGGATACGAGATGCGCTTCACGCCGCAGGTGTTCCAGGTCAAGGAGCCCTGCCCGCTCGCCGAACCGCTGGTCGGCCTCCTGAAGGGCGACGATATCGGCGCCGAGCTCGCCGATCACCTGGGCTGTACGGCCTGGATCGAAGCGGCCATCGGTGCCGACGCATTTGTGGATGTTGTAGGAAGCGATGACGATATCGCCGCGGCTGACCGCCGCCTCCCGGCTGACGACTGTGGGTCGGCGCTTGCGGATTGCCGCCACGATGCCCGCCGATAGACTGCTCTGGTTTTTTGCCATGCCGCTCCCTGCTTGCTGCCGCATCATGCGCAAATAGGTCGCCGGACGCCACTGAAAAAGGTTTCGGACAGAAAGTTGTTCCGCTTGAAATGACGGGAGCGGCATTTCTTGAGGCTCGACACGGGCACTTTTGCGCTCGGGCTTCGTGTGGCCAGCGCCGCTCCAAGACGAGCCAACCGCCGCGAATTTCCAACTGTTTCAGGCTAGCACGCGATGGCGGGATCAAGGACGATGAAGTTCCGTGCACCCCACGGCTCGGTGCGCAAGGGGTCAGGACATTGACTCGCGGAGAGCCATGTTGTCAACGCGCTGACACGCAAGCAGAACGCCTGTTGCGACAACCGGATGGCCGGGCTGTTGATCGGCCAGCCCCGCACGACTTGCGCCCTTGCGGGCGGAAGCCCGACGCCCTTAGAAATAGCTGTCTTAACCGCTTTGCGAAGAGCCAGCACCATGCCGCCCAAGCCCGCCATCACCATCGACAGTGCCGAGCGGCGCGTTTCGATCGACGCGCACAACCCGGATTTCTATCGTTCGCCATCGTCGGCCTACGCAGAGATTCACGCTCACTGCCCGGCATTTTACTGGAGCGAGCGCGAGCAATGGTATTTTGCGGGCTATGATCAGGTGAATGCGTTGCTGCGCGACCGGCGTTTTGGCCGGCAGATCCTGCACGTGGCGACCCGCGAAGAACTCGGCATGCCGGCACCGAAGCCGCATCTGAAGGATTTTGACGCACTCGAGGAGCATTCGCTGCTGGAGCTCGAACCGCCGGCCCACACCAGGCTTCGCACCCTCGTCAACCGCGCCTTCGTCTCAAGGCAGATCGAACAGTTGCGGCCGGACATCGAACGTCTGTCGCACACAGTGATCGACGGTTTCGAGCGCAATGGTGAAGTCGAATTGCTGAAAACCTATGCCGAAACGATCCCAGTCACCATCATCGCCCGCATGCTCGGCATTCCCGTCGAAGCCGCGCCGGACCTTCTCGACTGGTCGCATCGCATGGTGCGAATGTACGTCTTCAATCCAAGCCACGAGACCGAACTCGACGCCAACCAGGCATCCGTCGACTTCGCCGACTACCTGAAGACGATCATCGCCGAGAAGCGCCTTAGGCCGGCTGACGATCTGCTGACGCACATGATCACGTCGGAGAAGGACGGAGAGCGATTGTCAGAGGCAGAGCTTGCCTCCACGGCCGCCCTGCTTCTCAACGCCGGCCACGAGGCGACCGTGCATCAGATCGGCAATGCGGTGCGAACGATCCTGCAGTCGGGCCACGCGCCTGGAGATCTGTTCGCAACCGAGGCGACGACCGAGCTTGCGATCGAGGAATGTCTGAGATTTGCGGCACCGCTGCATATCTTTCAGCGGTACGCGCTGTCGGATATAGAGCTCGAGGAAGGGATCACGCTTCGCAAGGGCGACAAGATCGGCTTGCTCCTTGGCGCTGCCAATGTCGATCCCCGAAAGTTCAGCGACCCTTACCGCTTCAAGCCCGCGCGCGACGAAGGCGCCAACGTCTCGTTCGGTGCTGGCCTGCACTTCTGCATCGGAGCGCCGCTCGCCCGGCTCGAACTCAAGCTGTCGCTGCCGATCCTGTTTCAGCGCCTGCCCGGCATGCGGCTGAAACAACAGCCGGAGGTCAAGGACAGTTTCCATTTCCATGGACTGGAGCGGCTAGACCTCGTTTGGTGACGGCGCGCTCTGCCCGGTTTGCGCAAAGCAAAACGGCTTCGACGCCACCGCCGAAGCCGCTTGATCCCAGTTGTGGAGGAGCGCGCGCCTGAGCCTCAGACGGCGGCCGCCGCCCGTTCGATACCGTAGCGAGCCGCCGGTCTGTCATGCGAAAGATTGGGCGCCAGCACGAGGCGCGCCGTGGTGAAGGCTTCCCAGTCGGCAGCGTCGGGCAGTGATGGGATGGTGACCAGTTCTCCCCCGTCGAAACCGGCAAGCGCGGCGTCGACGAGATCGGTGGCGTCCATCACCATCGACGGATCGAGCCGGTCGATCGAGCCGCCGGCCCGATCGAAGATTTCGGTGCGGGTCAGCCCGGGCAGCACCGCCTGGACCTTGACGCCCTTGCCCGCCGCTTCCGCGTTGATCGACTGGGTCAGGTTGAGCACGAACGCCTTGGTGGCGTTGTATGTGCCGTGGAACCGCTCGGGCACCAGCGCCACGACAGAGGCGATGTTGATGATCGATCCCTTACCGCGGGCTGCGAATGTCTGGGCGGCGGCGATCGCCAGCCGGTTCACCGCGACGACGTTAAGATCGATCATGGCTTCGAGGTAATCCAGGTCATCGGCGAGCAGCGGCCCCTTCGGGCCGATCCCGGCATTGTTGACGAGGAGTTCAATCGCCGCGTCTTCACGCAGGCGCTTCTCAACGCTCCTAACGTCATCCCGCAGCGTCAAGTCCGCCTTCAGCACATCGACGGCGACGTCATATTGCGCCGACAGCTTGGCAGCGAGGTCGGAAAGACGCTTTTCGTCGCGCGCCACTAGAACCAGGTCATGGCCGCGTTGCGCCAACCGGTCCGCATAGGTCGCGCCGATGCCCGAAGAAGCGCCCGTCACCAGCGCCTTACCCTTTTTCTCCACTGCACTCATTGTCGGTTTCCTTGTTCCGATTTCAATTTAGTGGTATATGCCACTAAATATACAGCAAACTGGACGCTGCGCAAGAGTGGCGCTACCAAAGTCGAAAACGGGTGCCGCAGCCCGACGGAGGAAACGATGGACGACACACCGAAGGGCATCTGGGACTTCTGCACCAACAGCGCGCTGAAACGCGCCTCGCGCCAATTGGGACAGCTCTATGAGGATGTGCTCGCGCCGAGCGGATTGCGCGGAACGCAGTACTCATTGCTGAGTCAGATCGCCCACAGCAAAAATGCGTCGCTGCGTACACTCGCGGATCTGCTGGTTATGGATCTATCGGCACTGGGCCACACGCTGAAACCGCTGATCCGCGACGGTTACGTCGAGCTCGTGCCCGACGCGTCTGACCGGCGGGTGAAGCGCGTTCAGCTGACGCCGTTCGGCGTCAAGAAACAGCAGGAGACGACGGATCTTTGGCGCAAGGCGCAGGCGCGCTTCGAAAATGCCCTCGGCAAACAGGAAGCCGAAGCGCTGCGGCGGGCGCTGAACGGGATCTCGGAAGCCGCGTTCGCCGAAGCGTTCACACGGGCGCCGGACGGCAGCGAGCCGGGCGCAACCGGATAACGGGTCGATCAGAGACGGATGACGTAATCCTTGCGGGTTGTTTCGATGACCTCCCACGTTCCCTTGAAGCCGGGCCTGATGACCATGCTGTCGCCGGCGCGCAGATGCACCGCTGCGCCGCCGTCTTCAGTGACGACCGAGTAGCCGGACAGAATATGGAAGTACTCCCATTCGTCATAGACGATCCGCCATTTGCCCGGCGTGGATTCCCAGACGCCGGCATAAAGCCCGCCATCGGCCTCCTCGACGTTCCAGGTGCGGAACCGGGGCGTGCCCGCGATCAGCCGATCGACCGCGGGTTCGCCGAGTTCGGGCTCGAACGCCGACAGGTCGAATTTCTGCATCTTCACCATAGGTCACAGCTCCGAAGGGGACGGGATTAAGTACCCATCATTTGGATGTCCTAACTACGTGTATTACTTTGGCAGGCCAAGTTGGCACCGACCCGTTTTCGGCGGCCTGGACCTTCTGATCGAGGATCGCTTTCCCAGATGAACACGGTCGCGACACGGCAGACAATGTGATAGCTTGATAAACCTCTTCGTCCGTCATCACATTCCGGTTCGGCTTGAATTGATGGAGCGTCGCTTCTGGCGGCTTCCGAAAGGCGATCTTCTCCATCTCTCAGTAAACTACGGTATTTTACTCTGGCTGCGCCGATACCGGTACTATCCTCGGGGCGGTCGTTTTCGCAAGGGAGTGGAGACATGAGCGAAATAAAACAGCCAGGCCCCAACACCCCGGTTCCAAGTGCTGCAGATTTGCGAAAAGCCCTGTTAGAAAAGCAATTGGCCTCGATGGATCGTGAAGACGCGATCAGGTCGCGGCAGCGGGAGGAGCGCGCCAAGTTCGCCGATGAATTCTTCAAGTCGCACGTCAGCGACGAAGAGCGGGCAATTATCCGCAAGGTCGTGATGAGAGCGGTTTCCGACGGGAAGATGGAGGCGCTTGTATACAGTTTCCCATCGGATTTCTGCACAGATAGCGGGCGCGCGATCAACAACAGCCAACCGGATTGGCCCGAGACGCTGCAAGGCAAGGCCAAGGAGCTTTACGACCGCTTCAAACTGGTGGCGCAGCCACAGGGCTACCGACTGAAAGCGATGGTTATCAGTTTTCCCGGCGGCGTACCGGGTGATATCGGCTTCATCCTGAACTGGGAGCAGCCGATCGCCTAGCGCAACGCACAGTGATGGCAGCTGCAGCGCGCAGTCCGACCATCAGCGCTGCGGTCGATTTCTGTTCGTGCATGAAAAGCCGCTGGGAGCGCGAGCATGGACGAGAACCGAACTCGCAATGACGAGGGCATCGATACTGCGAAAGGTACACTCCCAGCGATCGAGACGCGGATCACCGATTTTGTCAGGCTGGGCATCGTTGGGTTGTTTGCCTATTGGTCGCTCACGCTCGTAGCGCCGTTTGCCATTATAGCAATCTGGGCCGCCATTCTAACTGTCGCACTCTATCCCGCCTATGCGCGGCTCCGTCTCATGTTGGGCGGTCGCGGCCGGCTTGCAGCGCTCACTATTACCCTGTTCAATCTCGGCATAATCATCGGCCCGTTGGCCGCCATTATCTTCGGCTCGGCGGAAGCGGCACAGGCGCTTTTCACGAAGTTCAAAGACGGCGGCATCGCCGTCCCGCTTCCTGCCGAAAGCGTGCGCCACTGGCCGCTGGTTGGCGAACGTCTCTACGCAAACTGGGTGCTTGCCTCCAGCAACCTCGACGCCCTGATCAAACAACTCGAGCCGTCCCTTCTGCATGTCGGCAGTTCTGCGGTCGGCATCATTGCCAGCATAGGTGTCGGGCTGCTGGGCTTCGTGGCGTCGGTGATCGTAGCCGGTTTTCTGTTTAGGCCTGGGCCCCGCATCGCCAATGTTATCATGACGTTTGCAGACCGGATCGCCGGCCAAAGGGGTCTCGGCTTCATCAAGATGACAACCTCGACAATCCGAAACGTGGCGAGAGGCGTCATCGGCGTTGCTCTAATTCAAACATTTCTCTGCGCAATCGTGCTTCACATATTCGCCGTGCCGTTGCCCGGCCTGATCGCCTTTGCAGTCCTCATCCTCTGTATCGTTCAAATCGGTCCGGCGCCCGTATTGCTGCCGCTGGCGATTTGGGGTTGGTCTACGCTTGACGTGGGCACCGCGCTCGCGTTTACGCTTTTGCTCGTCCCCATCGGATTGATCGACAACATCATGAAGCCAATTCTGGTCGCCCGTGGTCTCTCGACACCGATGCTCGTTATCCTCATCGGCGTGCTTGGCGGCACACTGTCATATGGCCTCATAGGCCTGTTCCTGGGCCCGATCGTACTGAGTGTCTTCTACGATCTGCTACTCGTCTGGTTGCGAGCCGGAAGCGAGACGCAGCAACAAGGGCCCACGGCCTGATCCCGCGCGCTCCTTCAGAGGTGGCGCGGACGGGAAGTCCCACCCCCCAAGGGCTCACTGGCGCGTGTCAAATACGTCGGGGACGTAATTGCGTGGCGTCGTGTCGTCGACCCATCCGTCAGGTCTTTTCTGCCGTTTCCCCAGATCGGGTTTCTGGAATTTGACCTTCTCGTAGGGAATCGACTTCAGAATATGGGTGATGCAGTTGATCCGCGCGCTCTTCTTGTTGTCCGACGGAACCATCCACCAGGGCGCGTGCTGGCTATCCGTCATTCGGATCATGTCATCGTATGCCCGCGTGTAGTCCCACCACCGCTGATAGGATTCAACATCCATCGGGCTCAGTTTCCATTGACGCAACGGGTCTTCAATCCGGCGGCGAAAACGACGCTCCTGCTCGTCCTCGCTAACGGTCAGAAAATACTTGAGTAAGGTCACGCCACTTTCGACAATCGCGGCCTCGAAACGCGAGGCGAGCTCGAGGAACCGGCGCGCTTGCTTGTCGGTGCAAAACCCCATGACGCGCTCGACGCCCGGCCTGTTGTACCAGCTGCGATCCAGGATGAGGACTTCACCCGCAGCCGGCAGCAGTGTGATATAGCGCTGGATGTATATCTGGGTCTTCTCGCGATCTGTCGGGGCCGGCAATGCGACGACGCGAAAGACGCGGGGACTGAGGCGCTCGGTGAGACGCCTGATGACGCCACCCTTGCCGGCCGCATCGCGTCCCTCGAAGATGATCACCACCCGCGCGCCCGACTTTTTTACCCAGGCTTGCAGATGCGCGAGCTCGACCTGCAGCCGCTGCATTTCCTTTTCATAGCGCGCCGTATTCTGTTTCTTGCTTTCACCATTTTGGTTCATCGCCTTATCGGCCTTCTTATCCATTTTCATTCCTCCTGATGCTGGCCCCGCACGCCTGCCGCGGCGGTCGCCTCCTGTGGGAAATTCTTCGGATCAAATGCCTGGAAAGCGCGAAAAGCGTCGTCGAGATCAGCGAACACAAATGCCTCGCCGATCTGTTGCAGCACGCCGGCTCGTTCCAGCAATTCCTTGACTTCGGCGTGGAGTTCTGCAAGCGCCAGCGTCGTGCCGCGTTTGGCGAGATCATCGCGAACCCCGGCCAGCATCACGGCGGCAGTGCTATCGATCTGAACGATTGCGCTGGCGTCGAGGACAAGCCAACGGGTGTCCGCAGGCAGTTCCTCAAAAATTGTCCGGATGCGTGATTGCACGTAGTCGGCATTGAAAAAGAGAAGGCTGCCTTGGATAAGGCAGACCGCGAAGCCCGGCACGGGGCGCGCGTCGGGCGTGCGATGAAGCTTGTAGAATCCATCGCGCCCGGCAAGCCGGCCAAGCAGCGCATCGCGCGGAAACATCATCTTCAGCAGGAGGTAGATGAGGGTCGCGGCGATCGCGATGACAACCCCGTTCAGAACGCCGAGGCTGATTGCACCCCACATGGTGACAAGTGCGAATGCGAATTCCACACGACTTACGCGCCAGATTTGTCGAAGTTCTCCGACATCGATGAGACTGATGGCCGCTGCCGCCAGAATTGCGCCGAGGGTTGGCGTTGGCAATATGTTCAGGGCGCCGCCCAGATAAAGCAGGGTGATCACGAGTGCGGCGGCCGACACCAGGCCGGCCAGTTGTGACTTGCCGCCCGCCGACAAATTGATGGCGGTCCTGGAGTCGGACATGCTGACCGGGAATGCGCCGAACGCTCCCGCCGCTACGTTGGCAGCACCGATGCCCACAAGTTCCTTGTCTGCGTCCACGTGTTCGCCGGTTCGTGTTGCAAAGCTGCGCGCCGCCACGATGCCTGATCCGAAACTGACAAGGAAAATCGCCCCGGCACCGAGCAGCACCTTGTCCAAGGGAAAGGCCCAAATCGGAGGCAGTGAAAGGCTGGGGATGGAAGAGGGTATATCGCCGACCACCGCAACCCCCATCCCCTTAAGGTCGAGCACAGCCGACAATGCCACCGAAATGACAATTGCGATGACAGGACCTGGGACAGGAAGTCGTAGCGCCGTCGCAGTCTGCAAAAGCACGAACATCGAGCCTGCGAGTATCAGTGACGGCCAATGGATGTCACCGCTCTTTTGCAGAAGCTCGAAGAGCGGCGCGAAAAGCCCGTTCGCCTCGATGGAGAGGCCGGTAAAGCGGCCGATCTGACCGACAAGTATAGAAAGGGAAATCCCGGCGAAGAAGCCGACCAGAATGGGTCGGGAAAGAAATGTCGCCAGCACGCCGAGATGCAAGAGACGCGCGGCAATACAAAATCCGCCAACGGCCACGGCCAACACGGCCGCGATGGCGACACGGTCGTGCGAGGCAGCCGCCGGCATTGCCGCAATGATCGACGCAATCGCCGCCGCGAGCACCGTCATGCTGGCAGCATCCGGTCCGACGATCATTCGATGCGACGGACCAAAGACAGCATAAGCGGCCGGGGCCGCAATACTGGCATAGAGCCCAACCTCGGGAGGAAGACCGGCAATCGCCGGATAGGCAATGGCACTTGGCAGCCCGACCGCCGCTATCGCCAACCCTGCCGAGATATCGTTAGGAAGCCACGCGGCGCGAAAACCACCAAAACCGGAGAAGACCGGCAGGTGAAAGCGATCACTCATTGCGCACTCCCTAACCGGTCAAACGACTTCTGTTCGGTCTTTTGCGCACTCCCCTCCACGCGCCCGTGCACGTTCCTGGCCAAGGAGGTCTCTCCGGTCGATGAAGTCGGCAACACTTTGGGAAGCGTCGTGTCGAACCTTCGCCAAGACCGAGGAGTTTCGCCAACCGGTCAAATATATCGCTCAAACAATAAAAGGGCTTGTAGCATCGTGTAGTATCGGGTGCTCCTGGCCGCATCCTTATCGCAACTTTCGCAGACCTACTCTTCGGGTACTGCCAGCCCTGCCTGGCGTATGCCGTCTATAAATTTCGCCTGGTCGATCGGGCGGGAAACGCGCATCGCAACTTCACGACGGATGTTGCGTACGAGTTCGGGCGCATTGGTGCGAAGCCATTGCAACTCCTGCGCAGCCTCCTCGGCCTGCCCGGAGCGGCCGAGGATCGCGAGCAGTATCAGATGGTAGATCGGATTCGTCTGCATATCGGCCAGCCGGGCCCACCGTTCCGCCGTCCGATAATCGCCCGAGATGTAGGAACAGATCGCCAGGGCCGTTTCGAAGTAGCCAAGCGGTCCGGGGTTCCGCTCGACAGCGCCGCTCACCAGCTTGCAGCCTTCCGGCCAATGACCCGACAAGGCAAGTCGGAACCCATACTCACCCGCGAGTTCGGTATCGTTCGGGTTGATCGCCATGGCGCGGGCGCCAACCTTCAACGCCGTATCGATTTCCCCACGAAAGAAGAACCCGAGCATTTCCGCCTGGAGCGCCCGAACATTCTGCGGATCCAGTTCAACAGCACGCGCTGCGGTCTCGACGGCACGGTCCAGAGAGACCGGCGACGCTTCGTCGAAACGATAACGAAAGCGAAGCTCATCGATATAGGTCAGGGAAAGGAGCGCCCACGCGGTGGCGTAGTTCGGGAATCTCGCGACTGCTTTCTGCAGGCAAGTCTGTACCGAGGCGTGCGTTTGGGGATCGAGGTCAGCCCGATAGCCATAGTAGGCAAGCGTGCATGCGTATGCCTCCCAATCCTGGGGCGCTGATTGCGTTAGGTTTGTGGCATCGGTCCGAAAAATGATCCCGTAAGGTTGAGCCAACGCCGTCGCAACCGCTCTCGCCACTTCCGCCTCAACTGTGAGGAGGTTGCGAACATCAAGCACCTCGTCGTAGTTGCTCGCCCATATGATGGACTGATCCGATCTTTGGACCAGGCGGACGCTCAGTCTCAATTTGGTGCTGTCGACGCGGACAGTTCCTTGCAACGCATAGAGCGGCGGTTTGGAGCCAAACGCCTTTGCAGTTGGCAGGTCGGAGGCACGCCCCGCCACCACCGCTATCTCTTTGAATTTGACGATTTGGCTGATCACCTCTTCCGTCAGCCCACGGGCGATTGTGGACGAGAGCTGACCATTCGACAGGTCCTCAAAGGGCTCTACCAATATTCGCGGAATATCCGGCTGGGCTTCGTTCTGCTTTGTAGGCGCATTTCCGTGTCCCGCAGGCAACTCGGTCAGTTGGGGCAACATGGTTACGATGAAGACGACCAACGCCGATGCGGCGATGCCGAGCGCCAGCCAGCGCCAGCCAGGCCGCAGCGGTCGTTGCGCGTCATCAATCGCGTTATGGCCATTCGCCTCGGCCGGCATACGGCGCGTAAATGTAGGAACATATCCGCCTTTCGGCATCGCTATGATGATCGGATCCTCACGCCCAGCGACCAGGTAGTAGCGTTCGAGGGCGCGGCGCACCCGCCCGGCCTCAATGCGCACGGCCGGATCGGCTTGGGCGTCGAAGGACGTTTCTCTGCCGAAGACTTCCGTCGCGATCGTGTATGCCTTTATTCGCCCGGACCTGCCCGCGATCGCTTCCTCTATGACATAGCCTAGAAACTTGCGCGCACGTTCAGGCGTGTCGAACTCGGGACTGGACCGGATCCGGTCGAGTTGCGCGCGTATCTCGTGTTCGCTTGGGAGCGTTGTCGGTTCGTCAACGGCACTCGCTCTTATGGCAAGAGTCATGTCCTCCCCCTATGTCCCGATGGGCGCGCAAACGCCAGCGGTCACGTATGCTCCCGTAAATTACGTGCCCCATCGCAAGATAACACAATATAAGATTGCACGCATATATCGTGTCGCCGCTTCGGCCGGAGGACCGAGATGGACAAGAATTTCCGCGAAACAGAGGAGAGGCAGGGCATGGTGGCGGCAACACGCCGCTTTCCGATGCAGTCGCTGGAAATCAGAAGACGGGTACTTAGAGACGAGAATTTCAGAGGAATCTGTGCAGACCTCGCTGCCGCTGAAAGCGCCTTGGCTTCCGTGGACAGCTTCCCGGCCCACCTGCGTGACGAGCGTCGGGCCGAGTTTGAAGGCATGATCGAAAGCTTGGCGTTGGAGATCGCGCAAAGCTTGAAATAGCCGGAAGCTGTCAAACGGACCAGCCGAGATGAAGGTGAGGACCGCAAATGATCGGCAGGAACGGCATTTTCGCCGATGCGGGTCCATACTGGACGCTGCCGCTGCCCATCAACAAGCTTGAGCTTCACCCCGCTCTGCGTCAGGAAATCGAAGGGCGCAAGCATCGCCGTGCATTCGAGGCCTACCTGCTGATGATCTTCGACGAGACGTCGGCTCCGCCCTCGGGGATTTTGGAAATTGCTCTGAATCGGCGGGAAAAATGCGCCTGCGCCATATATGAAGCCAGACGCGTGAGCCGCCCGCTTTCACGCCGTTTCGAATGCAGCCACGAAACCATTGTGGATCAAGGCAAGAACCGCTCAGCATGTGGCGAACATTTTCTACCGGGCAATTGTCAACCAGGCACACGATACTTGATCGCCAGCCTTCGACACCGCTAGCCCTGGTGGCGCTGCCGCTGCGAGACCACATGAAAGGGCTGAATATGTCGCTTAAAACGATTCTCGTGTTCGTTGACTTTTCGCCATCAGGCGAAGCGCGCACGCGTTACGCGGTAAACTTGTGCCTTCGACACGGCGCTCATCTGATCGGCGTATATGTCGCACCGGCTGGATGGCGGGGGGACCGGGCGGGATGTTATGTCCGGGGGCAAGATGCCATCCGACAACTGATCAATCAGCATAAGGCCGAGGAGGCGATTGCGTCTGAGGCAGCGCTGGAGTGTTTCAAGGCGGTAACCAGGCGCGAGGACATAAACTTCGACTTCCGAATTATTCGAGAGAGCGACGCGAACGAGCACGCAAAGCTGCATTCGTTGCACGCCGATCTCATCATCGTAGGCTTCCCGGGACCCGGAGGCCTGCCTGGCAACTGGTCACCGGAAGATATGCTCCTGGCGACAGGAGTGCCGTTGCTCATCGTCCCCGATACATGGAATCCAGATTCGATCGCGGAGCGCATACTTCTTGGCTGGAACGCCAGTCGCGAGGCACGCCGGGCGATAACGGATTCGCTTCCACTGTTGGCCACGGCACAATCGGTTTCTGTCGTCGTGGTGGATTCCGAAAACAACCCGCGTCACGGTGAAGAGCCTGGCGCTGACGTCGCGCTGTATCTCAGCAGGCATGGCGCAAAGGTTACCGTGGAACACGCACGATCGGCAGGACATTCAACTGCCGAGGTGCTTCAGATGGCCGCGAAGCGAAATAACAGCGATTTGCTCGTCGTCGGCGCGTACAGCCATTCCCGTTCCAGACAGGCGATCTTTGGTGGGGTGACGCGCGCCCTGCTTGCAAATGTCACAATTCCCCTGCTCATTGCCCACTGAAATCGTCTTCGACCGGGCGATATCATCTTCGCTGTCTTGGAGAAGGGTCGCCATGCTTCGAATGCGGTCAATGTGGCCGCGGTGCAACCTGACGCAGGAGCCAGGCGCGACCTCGCCTGGCTCCTGTCATGACCGCAGGACATTTATGCAAGGTCGATCGCCTCCGGGCCAATCGTTCGCAGACGTCCGGCGGCGGCCTTTATGAAACGCATCAGATCTTTGCGAGCGACTGCTCGAGATCGGCGATGATGTCGGAAACGTCCTCGATGCCGACCGACAGACGCACGACGTCGGGGCCCGCTCCCGCAGCAACCTGTTGCTCCGGCGTCAACTGGCGATGGGTGGTCGAGGCAGGATGGATGACGAGCGAACGGGTGTCGCCGATATTGGCGAGGTGGGAGAACATCTCGAGCCCTTCGACGAAACGCTTTCCTGCCTCGTAACCGTCCTTGAGACCGAAGGTGAAGACGGCGCCGGCACCCTTCGGGGCATAGCGCTTTTGCAGCCCATTGTTCGGATCGTCCTCAAGTCCGGCATAGTTGACCCAGGACACCTTGTCGTGGCCCTTCAGCCACTTGGCGACGGCAAGCGCATTGTCGCAATGGCGCTGCATGCGCAGCGGCAGCGTCTCGACGCCGGTCAGTATCATGAAGGCGTTGAAGGGCGAAATCGCCGGTCCGAAATCGCGAAGACCCAGGACGCGAGCAGCAATCACAAAGGCGAAATTGCCGAACACCTGATGCAGCACGACACCGGCATATTCCGGACGCGGCTCAGACAGCATCGGATACTTGCCTGACTTCGACCAGTCGAAGGTACCGCCGTCGACAATAACGCCGCCCATCGAATTGCCGTGGCCGCCGATGAATTTGGTGAGCGAATGCACGACGATATCGGCACCGTGCTCCAGCGGACGCAGCAGGTAGGGTGTCGCCATCGTGTTGTCGACGATCAGCGGCAGACCATGCTTGCGTGCGACCTCGGCAATTGCGGCGATATCAACGAACGTGCCGCCCGGGTTGGCCAGGCTTTCGATGAAGATCGCCTTGGTGCGCGCGTCGATCTTGGCCTCAAAGCTCGAAGGATCGCCCGGATCCGCCCAGCGAACCTGCCAATCGAAGGACTTGAAGGCATGGCCGAACTGGTTGACCGAACCGCCGTAAAGCCGGTTGGCGGCGACGAAGTTGTCGCCCGGGCTCATGATCGTGTGGAAGACGAGAAGCTGGGCCGCATGCCCGGAAGCAACCGCAAGTGCAGCCGTGCCGCCTTCCAGTGCTGCGAGGCGCTCTTCCAGCACCGCCTGTGTCGGGTTCATGATGCGGGTGTAGATATTACCGAACTGCTGCAGGCCGAAGAGTGCTGCCGCATGGTCGGTATCGTTGAAGACGAAGCTGGTCGTCTGGTAGATCGGCGTCGCCCGGGCGCCCGTCGTCGGATCTGGTTGCGCTCCGGCGTGGATTGCGAGCGTGCTGAAACCAGGATTGTCTTTCGTCATTCATCCCTCCCATGACCAGAGCGCCGCACCTCCCGTGGAGGCGCCAAGGGCACCCTATCGCTTTGATTCCAGGCATCTTGCGCGTCGAAGGTCAGCTTCGATTTCGGCCTCATGCGCTGGAGCGGCGGCACTATTCCAGAGCCGCCACGCATGGTCAAAGAAAGATTTTTTCAAAACTGACGGTTGAGCGGAACATCGCTCGCCCTGATACTGTCTCAACCGATCAGGCGTGGATATTCCATCGCCGGACAGCGATCCATGACGACCTTGATGCCGGCTGCCTCCGCCTTGGCGGCGGCCGCGTCATGCCTTACCGAAAGCTGACCCCAGATCACTTTCGGCAAGGCCTCGAGTGTCAGGATCTCGTCGACGAGCGCCGGCAGCGCAGCGGCCGCGCGAAAGACGTCGACCATGTCGATCGGCTCCTTGATGTCGGCGAGCCGGCCCACGACAGGCTGATCGAGGATCGTCTTGCCGACATGACCCGGATTGATGGGGATGACGCGGTAGCCCTTGCGCAGAAGGAAGGCCATGACCCGATGGCTTGGCCGCTCTGCGTTCGGCGATGCGCCGACGAGGGCGATCGTCTTTGTCGAACGCAGGATGTCCGCAAGATAATAATCCGGGTAGGCGTCGTGGTTCATGGTCTGATCCGAACTCATCTGTTAAACACGCGTATAATTTGCGCGGCGGCCGCGTGTGTCAATCGAACGCCCGATCTCGGCAGCGACCCTGCATGGGGCATCATCCGGCCAGTTTCCGGTTGCATTTCCCGCACAGTGGCGCGACAACGCTGGCAACGGCCCGCCCCATCGTCCACCGAGGTTTCATCTTGCCCCTTGATGTCATTGCGCTCGTCCTTTTCGGGGCGCTGTTGCACGCGACCTGGAATGCCCTGGTCAAGGCGGGTTCGGAGAAATCGCTCGATGCGGCAATGATTGCGCTCGGCGCGGCCGCCGTTGCCATACCCTTCCTGCCGTTCCTGCCATTGCCGCAGCCGGAAGCCTGGCCGTTCATTCTGGTTTCGGCACTTTTCCAGTTCGCCTATTTCCAGTTGGTCGCGGCCTCCTACCGTGCCGGCGATATCGGCCTCGTCTATCCCCTGATGCGCGGCGTCGCTCCACTGATCGTCGCATCCACCAGCAGCGTCATCATCGGCGAACAGCTGACAACCGGTGCAATGGCGGGCGTGCTGACGATCAGCGTCGGTGTACTGACGCTCGCATTCGAATCGCGCAAAGGCGGCAAACACGCGATCATCCTTGCGCTGCTCAACGCCTGTGTGATCGCATGCTATACCTTTGTCGACGGCATCGGCGCCCGCGTTTCGGGCAATGCCATCTCCTACACCCTGTGGATGGCGCTGCTTCCGCCGGTGTTGCTGTTTACCTGGGCCTTTGCCCGGCGGGGCATCAAGCCGGTCGCCCGCCACGTCTACAAGCACTGGTGGCGCGGTCTCATCGGTGGCGCCGGCTCGATTGGCGCCTATGGCCTGGCACTATGGGCGATGACGAAGGCGCCGGTCGCGAGTGTTGCAGCGCTGCGCGAGACCTCGATCCTGTTCGCCGTCGTCATCTCCGTGGTGTTTCTGAAAGAGCGCGTCAGCGTCTGGCGCATTGCCGCCGCTTGCGTGATCGCGCTCGGCGCCCTTCTCCTGAAACTGGCCTGACCGCTATTCCTCTGTCCACTCCGGCATGCGCTTGTCGAGGAACGCGCCGATGCCGTTTTCGGCGTCGCCCGCCAGCATGTTTTCGACCATCACGCCGACCGCATAATCGTAAGCCTCGGGAAGGCTCATTTCCGCCTGGCGATAGAAGGCTTCCTTGCCGATCTTTAGCGCTTGCGGCGATTTCGAAGCGATGACGGCCGCATATTTGTCGACGACCTGGCGAAGATATTGCTGCGGTACGATGCGATTGACCAGGCCGAAATCCTTGGCGGTCGATGCATCGATGGTCTCGCCGGTCAAAAGCATTTCCATCGCCTGCTTGCGGTGTGCTGCGCGCGACAGCGCCACCATCGGCGTCGCGCAGAACAGGCCGATATTAACGCCCGGCGTGCAGAACGTAGAGCTGTCGGTGCAGATCGCCAGATCGCAGCTGGCGACAAGCTGGCAACCGGCCGCCGTCGCAAGACCGTCGATCTCGGCGATGACCGCCTGCGGCAGTCGCGTGATTTTCATCATCAGGTCCGCAGCAAGGCGGATCGTCGTTTCGAAGAACGCCCTGCCCCCATCGGCATCGGCCCGATGCGCCGTCATTTCCTTGAGGTCATGGCCCGCAGAAAACAGCTTGCCGGATGCCGCCAGCACCACAACCCTGATATCCCTCGAATGGGCAACGGCGTCGAGCGCAGTGTGCAATGCCTCCATCAGCTCGATCGACAGCACGTTGGCCGGCGGATTGTTGAGCGTCAGCCGGAGCACCGGCCCCGAAAGCTCGCGCACAAGCAATCCACTCGGCTCCTCCTTCCGAAATGAAACAACGTCCGCCATGCTTTTCTCCTGCTGTCTTGTCTATCCCAGTAAATGGGCATCCGTGGTACGCCGCCTCTTGCGACCTTTCAAGTCGGCGGTGGGCGCAGCGACTAAGACCTTTTTCCGCCTTGCGCAAAGCACATGTCGACTTCACTAAGTGCCAAAGCTCGCGCAAAGGAAAACCGGCCGATGAAAATCCAACCCATCATGACGGTCGAGGAACTGAACCGGTTTCTCGACACGGACTTCCCCCAGGTCCACACGGACGGCAAGGTGTTCCACGTCACAGCCACCGGCCCTGGATTTGCGACGATGCGGCTCGACCCAAACGAGCGTCATATCCGGCCGGGCGGCACCGTATCGGGCCCGACGCTTTTCGCGCTTGCAGATGTTTCGGCCTATATCGCACTGATCGCCCATATCGGCCCGGTGGCGCTCGCCGTCACCACCAATCTCAACATCAATTTCCTGCGCAAGCCGGAGCCGCAGCCGCTCGAATGCACCTGCCGCATCCTCAAGCTCGGCAAGCGATTGGCCGTTCTCGACGCCTCGGTTGCCATGGTCGGCAGCGACGATCTCGTGGCGCATGCGACGGCGACCTATTCGATTCCGCCGCGCTGAGTTGTGGTATCAAAATACCACGTAAGTAACATATTGTTTTTGCATTGTTTTATTTCACATCGATGAAATTCACGTTGTTGACGCCGGTTTAGCGCTTGCGTATAAGCACCCTCAGATCGCGGTCCCTCTCGGGCCGCTTTCTTCTTTTGGCTGAATTTCAGCCAAAACCAAGCAACAAGAAACGCCCAACGGTTCGCCGTTCGGGTCCAAAGAAAGAGTTTTGTTATGGCAACCTTCGTTCAGAAGCCTGCAGAGGTGGAGAAGAAGTGGATCATCATCGATGCCGAAGGCCTCGTTGTTGGTCGCCTCGCTTCCATCATCGCGAACCGCCTGCGCGGCAAGCACAAAGCCACCTTCACGCCGCATGTTGACGATGGCGACAACGTCATCGTGATCAACGCCGAGAAGGCTGTGCTCACGGGCAAGAAGTACACCGACAAGAAGTACTACTGGCACACCGGCTACCCCGGCGGCATCAAGGAGCGCACCGCGCGCCAGATCATCGAAGGCCGCTTCCCGGAGCGCGTCATCGAGAAGGCCGTCGAGCGCATGGTTCCCCGCGGCCCGCTCGGCCGTCGCCAGATGAAGAACCTGCGCGTTTACGCAGGCACGAACCATCCGCATGAAGCACAGCAGCCGGCCGTCCTCGACGTCGCCAAGCTGAACAGCAAGAACACAAGGAGCGCCTAATGGCCGACCTTTCCGCTCTCAAGGAAATCGCCACGACTGCGGAACCGGCAGCTCCGGTTCACGTCAAGAAGGTCGATGCACAGGGCCGCTCCTACGCGACCGGCAAGCGTAAGAACGCTGTCGCCCGCGTATGGGTCAAGCCCGGCTCGGGCAAGATCACCGTCAACGGCAAGCCGTACCTCGACTACTTCGCTCGTCCGGTTCTGCAGATGATCCTGCAGCAGCCGATCGTCGCAGCTGCCCGTGATGGCCAGTTCGACATCGACGCGACGGTCGCTGGTGGCGGTCTCTCCGGCCAGGCCGGTGCCGTTCGTCACGGCATTTCCAAGGCGCTCACCTACTTCGAACCGGGCCTGCGCTCGGTCCTGAAGAAGGGCGGCTTCCTGACCCGCGACAGCCGTGTCGTTGAACGTAAGAAGTACGGCAAGGCCAAGGCCCGTCGTTCGTTCCAGTTCTCCAAGCGTTAATCGCTGGCAGACACTGCATTTTGGAAGGCCGGGTTCGCCCGGCCTTTTTTTTGTGTCAGATCGGCAGCTCCGTCGTCGATTTCAACTCGCGCAGCACGAAGCTCGAAACCACCGTGCGCACATGCGGATTGCGCATGAGATAACGCGTCATGAAGGCATCATAGCTGTCGACGTCATTCGCCCGGATCTTCAGCATGTAGTCGAAGGTTCCCGACAGCGCATAGCACTCCATGATCTCCGGTCGGTCACGGACGACCGCCGAGAAGGCCGCGATCGCCTCGTCGTGATGATCCTCCAGCGTCACATGGGCGATGATGCACAGCTTCAGATCCAGCTTCGACGGATCGAGCAGCGCCACCCGCTTGCGGATCACGCCGTCGGCCTCCAACTCCTGCAGGCGGCGCCAGGCCGAGCTTTGCGACATGCCCGCCCTTTCCGCGAGCTCCGACAACGACTGACCGCTATCGGCCTGGATCAACCGCAGCAGCTTGCGCAATGGCTGGGAAGTTTCCTTCAAATCCGACGACATTCCGAAATTTCCTCCCGCAACAGAGCCTTCCACCGGCAACTGTGAAACAAATACTCGCTCCATTCGCGATACAATTGCAACAACTGGATGTTTTGACGAATGAGGAGACGTCATGCCCATGGAAAGCAGCTACACCGCGAAACTGCCCGAGCCGGATGGCAGCTATCACTACACGCCCGAGGAGGACGCGATCTGGGGTGAGCTTTACCAGCGGCAGATGAAACTGCTCGCGGACAAGGCCTGCGACGAGTATCTGGAGGGTGCGCGCAAACTCGGCCTTGGCCCTAACCGCGTGCCGCAGTTGCAGGACGTCAACCGCCGCCTGCAGGAAACCACCGGCTTCGGTGTCGAAGGCGTACCGGCACTGATCCCGCCGTCACGGTTCTACGAACTTCTGTCTGAGGGCAAGTTTCCGCTCGCAACCTTCATGCGCCGGCGTGAACATATCGACTATATCGAAGAGCCCGACATCTTCCACGAGGTTTTCGGCCACTGCCCGCTCCTGACCAACCAGAGCTACGCCAACTTCGTCCGCCGCTTCGGCGAAAAGGCCGTCGCGCTTGGCAAGGGCTATTCCTGGCATATGTTCCGGATCTTCTGGTTCACCGTCGAGTTCGGGCTGATCAATACGCCGCAAGGGCGGCGCTGCTACGGTGCCGGCATCGTGTCGTCGCCGAACGAGACCCGCACGGCGATGGAACCGTCGGCCAGCGAGTTTCGCCCCTTCGACCTGATGACGGTGCTGCGCACGCCCTATCGCATCGATATCGTCCAGCCGATCTACTACGTCATCGACAGCTTCGCGCAGCTCGAGGCCATCATCGAAGAAGACATCGGCGCGCGCATTACCGAGGCCAAGGCGCTCGGCGACTTCGCGCCGACCTTCGAAGCCAAGGCGTCCTGACAGCATTGGAATTCGCCGGCAGGGACTTGCCTTGCCGGCGACGATTGTCCAACGTTCCGCTATACACGGGAGACGGGATATGGCGAACAGGACGATCGATCACGCGCTGACGGCGCGCTCACTCACATCGGCGGCATCGGACCCGACGCATGCCGGTATCCTTTCCTTCATGCGGCGCAAATACTCCAAGCAGCTGAAGGACGTCGATGCCGTTGTCTGGGGCATCCCCTTTGATGCCGCAACGTCCAATCGCCCCGGCGCCCGCTTCGGACCGCAGGCGATCCGCCGCGCGTCGGCGATCTTCGACAACGATCCGCAATACCCGTTCGAGCGCGACCTCTTTGCCGAAATGGCAACGATCGACTACGGCGACTGCCTGCTCGACTACGGCAACCACTCGAAAACGCCGGCGACGATCGAGCGCGAAGCGGCAAAGATCCTGAAGAGCGGCGCCTATCTGCAGACGCTTGGCGGCGATCATTTCGTCACCTATCCGATCCTCAAGGCGCACGCCGCGATCCACGGCGCCCTCGCCCTCGTCCAGTTCGACGCGCATCAGGACACCTGGCCCGATGAACGCGGCCGCATCGACCATGGCTCCTTTGTCGGCCGTGCGGCGCGCGCTGGCCTGATCGACACCGACCGATCGATCCAGATCGGCATCCGCACCCATGCGCCGGAGGACTGCGGCATCCGCATTCTCTATGGCTACGATGTCGAGGAAATGAGCGTCACGGACATTGCAGACGCCATCATCCAGCAGGTCGGGGAGCGCAAGGCCTACCTGACCTTCGACATCGATTGCCTCGATCCGGCCTATGCACCCGGCACCGGCACTCCCGTTGCCGGCGGCCCCTCCAGCGCCAAGATACTTTCCGTCCTGCGCAAGCTTGGAGCCCTGACGGTCGTCGGCAGCGATGTCGTCGAAGTCGCGCCTGCCTATGACCACGCCGACGTCACCGCCATCGCCGGCGCGACTGTCGCCATGTACATGCTGGGGCTGCATGCCGAAAAGCTGGCGGAGCGTTCGACGCTCCGCTGATCACTTGCTCCGTCAATCGAGATTGAGCAGACTCGCGTCCTTGGCTGCAACCGCGAAAGCAGGAACAGCAGTGCGGCGATCGCAAGCGTCACGGCGACGAGAAAGGGCACGAACCGCCAGCACGTATCGAAATAGTGCAAGGCCTGAAGCAACGCCAGGAACGCCAGCGAGATAGGCAGCGGATGCCTGAGCACGCGCCCAGCCTTCTCGATCACGTTCTTCACCCTCTGCTCCCATATGACAGTTTTGTGGCAGAGCCTCTGATGCGGAATTGCCGGCAACAAGGCAACCTCTGGGTTGTAAATCGCAAGTCATGGTTTAGCGTGCCAAGCGCGCCGCGGTGTCGCCGAAACGTTGCTGGCGCGGGCTGCCCGGTTGCGGGCTGCGGCCGCTGCTTATATATGAACACGACCGCGCCACCGGGCGGGCACTGCACGCGCGAACGGGGCGTTGAGAAACTGAATCAAATCTGTGCCAGATTGATTCCGGAATGACTCGTAACCTTCTGGAAGAACGGGAAAATCATGAAACCGAAGATCTTCATCGATGGCGAACACGGCACCACCGGGCTGCAGATCCGCACCCGCATGGCCGGCCGAACCGATCTCGAACTCCTGTCGATACCGGAAGCCGAGCGACGCAACGCCGCGATGCGCGAAGACCTTCTGAACAATGCCGACATCGCAATCCTCTGCCTGCCGGACGACGCATCGCGCGAAGCTGTCTCCATGGTCGCCGGCAACAACCGGGTGCGCATCATCGACACCTCGACCGCGCACCGGATCGCTCCGGACTGGGCCTACGGTTTTGCGGAAATGGACAAGGCACAACCCGCCAAGATCCGCGATGCCCGCCATGTCGCCAATCCCGGCTGCTATCCGACGGGCGCGATCGGCGTCATCCGTCCACTGCGTCAGGCCGGCATCCTGCCCGATGGATACCCGGTCACGGTCAACGCCGTTTCCGGCTACACCGGTGGCGGCAAGCAGATGATCGCGCAGATGGAGGACGAGGCAAACCCGGATCACATCAGTGCGCCGCATTTCCTCTACGGGCTGACACTCAAGCACAAGCATGTGCCCGAAATGAAGATGCACGGCCTTCTCGACCGCGCGCCCGTGTTTGCGCCTTCGGTCGGCAAGTTCCCGCAGGGCATGATCGTCCAGGTACCGCTCTATCTCGACGATCTCGCCTCCGGCGCGACGGTCGAGAGCATTCATGCGGCGCTCGTCGAACATTATGCCGGCCAGTCGATCGTCGAAGTGGTCCCGCTTGCCGCCAGCGAAAAGCTCGGCCGCATCGATGCCACGGAACTCGCCGGTGAAGATACGATGAGACTGTTCGTGTTCGGCACGCCAGGCGGAACTCATGTGAACCTCGTCGCCCTGCTCGACAATCTTGGCAAGGGTGCCTCGGGCGCCGCCGTCCAGAACATGGATTTGATGCTGTCGGCCTGATCGATAGCAGCCACCCGAAAGAAAAGACCCTGGAGAGATGCTCGCCGGGGTCTTTCTTGTTTATCCTCTTGCCGAATTTAGCTGCGCAACTCGATTGCGGTCGGCTTTGGATACTCGCCGACGAAGCCGCGCCAATGCGCGATTGCGAAGCCGAGTACCACCAGCGCGCCACCCTGATGCAGGACGCCCCAGCCGACCGGCACCTGCAGCAAGAGCGTGGTGATACCAATGACCGCCTGAATGCTGACGAGCGCAAACAGCAACACCGAGCGGCGCGCATGCGTGGATTCCGGCGCCGCCCTGACCGAGGCGATCACGTGCATCAGCGCCAGCGCGAAGAGCACGTAGGCACCGATCCGGTGGATGAACTGCACGGTCTTCGGGTTCTCGAAGACATTGATCCACCAGGGGTGCTGCAGGAAAAGATCGGACGGGATCCATGCGCCATCCATCAGCGGCCAGGTATTGTAGCTGAAACCCGCATCGAGCCCGGCAACCAGCGCGCCGAGATAAATCTGGAACAGGCTCATGATGGCGATGATGGCCGCCATCCTGCGCGAGCGATCCGTCGGCGCCGCATCGTCGGAATGCAGACAAAGGCCGCGCTGGATCCACATGCAGGCTGCAAAGATCAGGCAAGCGATGACGAGGTGGGTCGCCAGCCTGTATTGACTGACATCGGTCCGCTCCGCCAGACCGGAGGAAACCATCCACCAGCCGATAAAGCCCTGGAATCCCCCGAGCGCCAGAATGCCGAGAAGCGGCCAGCGAAGCCGGCGTTCGACCCGACCCGTCAGCCAGAACAAGGCGAGCGGCACCGCGAAGATCACGCCGATGGTGCGGGCCAGCAGCCGGTGGGCCCATTCCCACCAGAAGATCGTCTTGAACTCACCGACCGTCATGCCCTTGTTGATCTGCTGGTATTGCGGGATGCGCTGATAGAGCTGAAACTCTTCTTCCCATTCCTCGGCCGTGAGAGGTGGGATGACGCCGTGGATCGGCTTCCACTCGGTGATCGACAGGCCGGATTCCGTCAGGCGCGTCGCACCACCGACAAGCACCAGCGCGAAAAGCGTGAAGAGAACGACGACGAGCCAGCCGCGGATCTGCCGGCGGTTGCGATCGGTCCTGTCGATCTCGCTTCGGAGCATCTGTTCTGTCGCCAATTCGACGCCTGCCATAGCTTTCCCTCTGGTATCGCGGGGTTGGCGGCAGGGGGATCGAGCGGTTCATCGCCGCGCCTGCCGGAAAGCCGTTGATTTGCACCAGAGCGGCATGCAAAACAAGGCCGAACCCTTTGCGGCATGCCGTCGCGGCCGGATCCAGGGTCAGGACCTGGCGCCATTTGAAAGAAATGAAATGCCCGTACGTCTCAGAAAGCTGATCGGCACGATCCTGATCATCATCCTTGTCATCGTTTATGCGCTTGCCGCCGTTACCTTCGCATCGTTGCTGCTGGGCGCCGCGCCCTGGTGGGTGCATCTGATGTACTTCTTCCTTACCGGCCTGCTCTGGGTGCTGCCGGCCATGCTGATCATCAAGTGGATGGAAAAGCCGGCGAAGGACCGCTGAACTCAAAGGGGACGCCGATGAAGGTTGCGATCATTTCCGATATCCATGGCAACGACCTTGCGCTAGAGGCGGTGCTTGCCGATATCGACGCGCTGGGGATCACCGACATTGTCAATCTCGGCGACCATGTCAGCGGTCCGCTCAATGCTGCGCGCACCGCCGATATCCTGATGGCGCGCAACATCCCGTCGATATCAGGCAATCATGACCGATACCTGCTGACGATCGATCCGGCCGACATGGGACTGTCCGACCGCGCGGCCCATGGGGAATTGCAACCCCGACATCTCGATTGGCTCGCGACACTACCGACCACCCTCGTCTATCGTGATGCGCTCTTTCTTTGCCACGGCACACCTGCAAGCGACGAAACCTACTGGCTCGAAGCGTTGACCGCCGACGGCGTGGTCCATCTGGCAGCGCGCAGCGCCATCGAGGCCTTCGCGACAGGCATCGAACAACCGGTCATTCTCTGCGGACACGCGCACATTCCCCGAGCGATCCGCCTGGCGGACGGCCGGCTCGTGGTCAATCCCGGCAGCGTCGGTTGCCCTGGCTATGACGACGACCGCCCGGTCGCGCACAAGGTGGAAGTCGGTTCGCCGGATGCGCGCTACGCCATCGTCGAATGTGCCGGCAAGGGCTGGAGCGTCACGTTCCGCACGATCCCCTACGACCATAAGGCGATGTCGAGGCTGGCTGCGGAGCGAAACCGCGTGCAGTGGGCAGAAGCTCTTGCAACAGGTTTTCTCAGCGCGTAGCTGTGCGAGCTTCACGCTTTGCTAACTGCATTCGCCGGTTGTTGCCCGGAGGCCGCCGTCGTATTTCACGAATTAAGCGGATTGTAGCGGAGTTGCCGTTCAATGGCAGCCGCAACCAGCATCCGGACGGCCTTGCCGATGATGAATACAGATCTGACCATCGGCCGATCGGGCCATCGAGACGCACAAGCTGCGTCCCGGTCCGATGCTGCCGCGAGCCGGTTCGAGATCTCCATCCATGACACGATGGCGCCGCTGGAGCAGGAATGGCGATCGCTGGAAGCGCTGCCTTTCAACTCGTTGCACAATGGCTACGACTGGTGCGCGGCATGGGCGCAGACCCATGGCAGCGAGTTGCTGATCGTTCGCGGCACCCTTGATGGCGAATTGCAGTTCATCCTGCCCCTCGAATTCGTGCCTGGCCGCCTGTTCAACACGGCCCGGTTTATCGGTGCGCCCCACAGCAATCTCAATACCGGACTGTTTGCAGCGGATGCGCGGCCCCTTCCCCATACCGATGTTTCTGACCTGCTGGCGCGCGAGCTCAATCACAGTCCGGGCCACAGGGTCGATCTCGTCACGCTCGAAAAGACCCCGCATCACTGGCACGGAACCGCAAGCCCGTTGACGGGTCTGCCCGGCATCAAGAACCAGAATGCCTCGTTTCAACTGCCCCTGTTCGCGAGCTTCGAACGCACGCTGGCGCAGGTCAATGCAAAGCGGCGGCGCAAGAAGATGCGTATCTCCGAGCGGAGGCTTGAGGCTCTCGGGGGCTACGACTACGCCACTGCGCAAAGCCCCGCGGAAGCGCAGGCATTGCTCGACGTCTTCTTGCGACAGAAGGCAATCCGTTTTGCAGCTCTTGGTCTTCCCGACGTTTTCCATGAGGCGCCGACGCGGGCGTTCTTTCACGCGCTCGCCGGTCGTTGCGGCGAGGCTGGAAATCCGTTGCTCGAACTCAATGCCATCCGTCTGAAAGGTGAACATGGCGGACGGGTCGTCGCTGTCGCCGGTCTTTCGCGAAAGGCCGACCATGTCATCTGCCAGTTCGGGTCTATCGACGAGGAGCTGGCAGGCGATGCCAGTCCCGGCGAGCTCTTGTTCTACAGGATGATCGAGAGGCTCTGTGGCGAAGGTGCGGCGCTGTTTGACTTCGGTGTCGGCGACCAGCCCTACAAGCGCTCGTGGTGCACGATCGAGACACCGCTGAGAGACATTGTCGTGCCGCTAACGGTGCGCGGCCGGTTCGCGGCTGCCTATCACCGGGCACTGGTGCGGGCGAAAGTGGTGATCAAGGCGAACAAGGCCGCCTACGCCTTCTTTCAGCGTGCACGCAGTCGCAAGAAAAACGCCGGTAGAAAGACCGGCGACAGAGACGTCGAATAAGTACCCTCGCGCAGGCAGCGCTTCGCGCGGCATGCTGACGGTATTGCCTCCGCTCATGCCGCGTGACGGTCGGGATAATCCGGGCCGGGTTCACCGCGGCCAGTCATCAGCACGATATCGCGGTAGCCGGCCTCACCGAAGCCGGTCAGGACCTCAACGATTCTTTCGTCGCTGACTGCCGGTGCCGACAGGATGATCTCCGTGCCGTCGCGACGGGCGATCTTGCCGACAGCTCCCTCGTCTGCCGGTCCGCATTCGACCAGCACCAGATCATAGGCATTGGTCAAGGCGTCAATGATCATCTGCAGCCGCTCGATGCCGCGCATCGCGAGCCTCGGATCGGCATCCCCCTGCGGAATGACATGCGCATCGGAAAAACGATCGGCGTGAATGGTTTCGGTGAATGCCACCTCGCCTGCCAGCAGGTTGGTAATACCGGGCAGTTGCGCCGAGCGCGCCATCAGGCGGGTCGGGCAGGCAGAGCCCGTCAGGTCGATCAGCACGACCTTGCGACCCTCCTCGGCGATCAGGCGCGCCAGCATGACCGTCGCGGTCGATCCCTCGTCGCCACCGGGTGAAACCGAGATTGCGATCCGCACACCACTTTGGCGCAGGTGATCGGCAACCGCCTCGATCGAGAAATCCGGTTCGGGCGCCTCGCCGCTCGGGTCGTCGCGAACATCGTCCGCTTCGGCTGCTGCCAGCGGCGGCAGGTCGATGGCGTCGTTCAATGCGGGCGATATCTCGAGCTTTTCGTCGGGAACATCCACAGCCGCAACGGCGGCGATTGCCGACCGCGAACGGACCGGCGGCCGCTCGGCACCAACTGACACCGGCCTCAACGCGCGACCGCTGAACAACTCCCCGAGCATGATGATGATGCAGGTCAGAAGGAAGGTCGCAAGTGCCGCGACGATGGTAATCGGCATCACTTTGGGGAAGCTGGCGCCCGTCGGGACGACCGCGCTGGAAATGACACGGGCATCGGCGGGGGTTGCATTCTCGACCGTGCGCGACGTCGCTTCGCGGTAGCGCGCCAGATAGGTCTCGAGCAGTTGCCGTTGGGCGGTCGCTTCACGCTCGAGCGCGCGCAGGCCCACCTCTTCTTCGCCCGCCTGGGCCGATTTGGCCTTGAGCGCATTGAGTTGCTGTGTCAGCTGCTGCTCGCGCAATTCGCCGACTTTTGCCTCGTTTTCGAGGCTGCTGAGGATCTTGCGGGTTTCGGAGCGGATCTGCGCCCTGATGCCTTCGAGCTGCGATTTCAGGGCCTTCAGCCGCGGGTGGCCGTCAAGCAGCGTGGTCGAAAGGTCTGCCACCTGCCCTTGCAGATTTGCCTCCGTCTCCTTGAGGCGCTGAATCATCGGCGAACCGACGACGTCGGCGATGGTGTCTGCCTCGCGGCCGCTGGCCAGCGCCGCGCGCACGCCCTCGGCGCGTGCCTCCGCATTGGCCCGCTCGCCACGCACGCGCGCCAGCTCGCTCGATATATCGGTGAGTTGCCGCGTTGCGAAGTTCGTGGTCTCGCCAGTCGGCAGCAAATCGGATGACGAACGGTAGGCCGCCACCTTGGCTTCGGCATCCCTCACCTTCTCGCGCAGATTGGCGATCTCCGGCTCCAGCCAACGGCTCGCCTCGGAATTGGTGTCGAGCTTCGCGCCGCTTTGCAGCGAAAGGAAAACCTTTGCCATTTCGTTCGGGATCGCCGCCGCCAGCTGCCGATCCTTCGAGGTAAAGGCGATCGCGATCACGCGCGACTTCTCGACCTGATAGACCTGCAGCTTCGAAGTGAACTCCTTCAGCACGCGCTCTTCGGGCGGCATCTCCAACGGGTTCTTCTTCAGGCCCAGCATGACCATCAGATCGGAAACCGCCGAAGGATCCGCCGAAGGATCGAACTCCTTCAGTTCATATAGCTTCATGTTGCGCGCGACCTGCTTGATCAGGTCGGCCGAGCGCAGCACCTGAACCTGGCTCAGGATGCCGGATTCGTCGAAAACCCGGTCGGACCCGGTCGGCGCATTCTGGTTGGAGCTGCTGAATTCAGGTTCCCGCGATTCGATGAGAACGCGCGTCTCGCTCTGATAATCCGGCGCGATCATCTTCGCGGCGCCGAAAGCAAGCGCTGCAACGGACGCAGTGGCGAGCAATACCTTGACGCGTCGATCCCACACGGCGCGGAACAGCCCGCCGAGATCGATATCCACATCCTGTTGTCCGCTGCCGTTTCCCGACATGCTTCTGGCTCCGAACCCTAAAATCTCGCTGGAGGGTAAATGAACATGGTAACGCAAGGGTTAATGTCAACTCAACCTCTGCGCGACTTCGCCCCTTCCTGCGCTGCAGGCACCCCGTTGAAAATTCTACCGCGAGTTTACCAGCTATTAACCCTAACGGATCGATAACGACGAAAGAGGTGGTCGTTTCCGGAGCCTAAGAGCAGCATGTCAACCGCAGGTATGAAGACGGGTCTCGCTATTACGGTGGCAGCACTGTCGATTTTGCTCGGCGGCTGCACAAGCTATCAGCCGGCACCCAAGGCCTTCAGTGAAGCAACGATCCAGCCCTACCGGCTGGATAGCGGTGACCGGCTGCGCATCAACGTGTTCGAGCAGGCCGGCCTGAGCGGCACCTATACGGTCGACCAGGCAGGCTACGTTGCCTTCCCGCTGATCGGCACCGTCGCCTCGCGCGGCCACACGCTGCCCGAACTCGAGGGCATGATCGCCGCAAAATTGAAACAGGGCTATCTGCGCGATCCGGACGTCACTATCGAAGTCGACCGCTATCGCTCGGTCTTCATCATGGGCGAAGTCGGCCAGGCAGGGCAATATGCCTATGTACCGGGAATGACAATTCAGAACGCGATCGCGGTTGCTGGCGGATTCTCGCCGCGCGCCAATCAGGCCAGCGCCGACGTCACGCGCAAAATCAACGGCCGGATCATCACCGGTCGCGTGCCGATCACCGACGCCGTACTGGCTGGAGATACGATTTACATTCGCGAACGGCTGTTCTGATCTCGATGCAGCCGCAGCGTCCCTTGCGCATCATTCATTGCTTCAGATCGCCGGTCGGCGGCATTTTCCGCCATGTGCGCGATCTGGCGGAAGCGCACGCGGCGGCTGGCCACCAGGTCGGCATTCTCTGCGACAGTACAACCGGCGGATCCTATGAGGATTCGCTCTTTGACGAAATCCGGCCCTATCTGGCATTGGGTCTCGTGCGCATGCCGATCCATCGCTCGATCGGCCCAAGGGATGTTGCCGCGCTGTGGCGCGGTTACAAGGAAATCAGAAGTTTGCGACCGGATGTGTTGCATGGGCACGGCGCCAAAGGTGGCGCCATCGCCCGCCTCATCGGTTCAGCCTTGCGGGTCAACAGGTATTGCGTAGCCCGCCTCTATTCCCCCCACGGTGGCAGTCTCCACTACAGCCCGAAGTCGGTTGTCGGGCGGGTCGTCTTTCCCTTGGAGCGGTTTCAGGAGCGCCTGACCGACGCGCTCGTCTTCGTCTGCGATTTCGAACGCCAGACCTATTTTTCCAAGGTCGGCGAGCCGCGCGAGCGTTACGAGCTGATCTACAACGGCATCGACGATCGCGAGTTCGAGGCCGTGGAGGCGCGGCCGGATGCGGTCGACTTCCTCTATATCGGCATGATGCGGGACCTGAAGGGTCCCGATCTGTTTGTGGACGCCTTTGCCCGCGCCGAACGGCTCGTCGGGCGGCCGCTTTCGGCGCTGATGGTCGGCGATGGCCCGCAGCAGCAGGAATACCGCGACTTCACGCTCGAGCAGGGCCTCGGACGACGGATCACCATGCGTCCGGCCATGAATGCTCGCGAGGCCTTTGCGCTGGCGCGAAACATCGTCATTCCGTCCCGAGCGGAATCCATGCCCTACATCGTTCTCGAAGCCCTGGCGGCGCAAAAGCCGGTGATCGCCAGTCGGGTCGGCGGCATACCCGAAATCCTCGGCAAGCATAACGCCGCCCTTGCCGACCCGGCAGACGCGCAGTCACTTGCCACGATCATGGCCTCGGCAATCGTCGAGAAGGACTGGGCCACCCGCGTCATGCCGGACCCGAAGACATTCAAGTCCCGATTTGCCGCCCCGGTCATGACGGCCGAGGTGCTGCGGCTCTATCGTGATTTGTGTCGAAACCACTCGGCTCCTGCGGGGCCGCAGGCTGCAACGTAAGCGTTTCTTAGTGGCTTTCTGCTATCCCGGCTGAGGACTTCAGTGCCGGAAGGAAGCCATGAACGAGTTTAAGCGGTCGGAAGCCTTCGACACCGAAGCGCTTCGCAAGAAGATTTCGGAGATCCGTACCCGTGCGCCGGACGAAAAGGCCGGCGGCGAAGCGTCGACGGGGCTCAACCCCCTCGCCCGACAAATTGCCGAACAATTCCGCGCCGACACCTATTCGCCCGCCATGATCATGGGCCTGATGCGCCTGTTCGAATTCTGTACCCTTTTCGCCATCGGCTATGCCATCAATGCGCTCTATGTGCAGCCGGGTTTCGATCAGCTGCCGCTTTACCTCGCGATCCTCATCGGCGGCTCTGCGCTCGCGGTTGCCGCCATGCAGATCGCCGACACCTACCAGGTCCCCGCCCTGCGCGCCTGGCTGCGCTTCACCCCACGGATCCTGACCTCCTGGGCGATCGCATTCGGCGGTATTGCCATCGCGCTGTTCTTTCTCAAGTCCGGTCACCAGTATTCGCGTGTCTGGTTCGGCGGCTGGTTCATTTCCGGGGCGGTGTTCCTCGTCGCGGAACGGGCCTTCATCGCCTATTCCATTCGCCATTGGGCCCGCAACGGCACGATGGAACGCCGCGCCGTCGTCGTCGGCGGCGGCCAGCCGGCCAAGGACCTGATCCGCACGCTCGAGCATCAGACCGACAACGACATTCGCATCTGCGGTATCTTCGACGATCGCGACGAACGTCGGTCTCCGAATGTCATTGCCGGCTATCCGAAACTCGGAACCGTCGACGAGCTTGTCGAATTCGCGCGCTTGGCGCGCATCGACATGTTGATCATCTCGCTGCCGCTGACCGCTGAAAAGCGCATCCTGCAGCTACTCAAGAAGCTGTGGGTGCTGCCGGTCGATATCCGTCTGGCCGCCCATGCAAACAACCTGCGCTTCCGGCCGCGCAGCTATTCCCATGTCGGCGAAGTGCCGATGCTCGATATCTTCGACAAACCCATCGCCGATTGGGATTCCGTAGCCAAGCGCGGCTTCGACATCTTCTTCAGCATCGTCGCCCTGGTGTTGTTGTGGCCGGTAATGCTGGGCACCGCCATCGCGGTCAAGGCCACATCGCCGGGCCCGATCATCTTCAAGCAGAAGCGCCACGGCTTCAACAACGAGACCATCGAAGTCTACAAGTTCCGCTCGATGTATACGCATATGAGCGACCCGAGCGCACGCAGCGCAGTGACGAAGGGCGACCCTCGCGTCACCCCGGTCGGGCGCTTCATCCGCAAATCCTCGATCGATGAACTGCCACAGATCTTCAACGTACTCAAAGGCGAGCTTTCACTTGTCGGCCCGCGCCCGCATGCCGTACTGGCACAGACGCATAACCGCACCTATTCCGACGTCGTCGAAGGCTATTTCGCCCGCCACCGCGTCAAGCCCGGCGTCACCGGTTGGGCGCAGATCAACGGCTGGCGCGGCGAGATCGACAATGACGAAAAGATCCGTCTGCGCACGGCCTTCGACCTTCACTACATTGAAAACTGGTCGCTGCTCTTCGACCTGAAGATCTTGTTCCTGACGCCGTTTCGACTGCTCAACACGGAAAATGCCTATTGAGCACCGTCGACACATCACAGCCGATCGTCTTTCGACCCCAGCTCGCCGCGCTTTCTCTCTTCGGTTCGTGGCTGGTCGCGCTTGCTGTGTTTCTGTCGGGTTTCGTCATTGCCGAACCGGCGCCCTATGAGCTGTTCATGGTGGCGCTCATCGGTCTCTGGGCACTCTTCGGCTTGAAGATCTCGCGCTACATCGCGCCGTTGCTTACTCTGCTGACCCTTTTCATCGTCGGCGGCATCCTATCGCTGATGACGATGGTCGATCTGACCAAAGGGCCGATGTACATGGCGGTCTCCGGCTTTCTGGCGCTGTCGGCGGTTTTTTACGCCGCCATCATCGAGGACCGTCACCAACGGCTGAGGCTGATCTTCAATGCCTGGGTCACCGCTGCCGTGCTGACCGCGCTTCTCGGCATTTTTGGCTATTTCGGCGCGATACCGGGCGCTGAAAACTTCACGCTCTATGACCGCGCCAAGGGCGCCTTCCAGGATCCGAACGTCTTCGGCCCGTTCCTGTCGGTCCCTGCGCTCTATCTGATCCACGGACTATTGACGCAACCGATCCACAAGGCGCCGCCGAAGATAGCGGCGCTTCTGGTGCTGGCGCTCGGCGTCTTCCTGTCGTTCTCGCGTGCGGCTTGGGCTCTCAACCTTTTCTGCGTCGTTGCCTTCGTCTTCGTGATGCTGCTCAAGGAACGCAACGGCCTCTTCCGTCTGCGCATCCTCGTCATGGCGTTGGTCGGCGGCGTGTTTGTCGTCGGCGCCCTCTTGGCCGCGCTGCAATCGGAGCAGGTCGCCACGCTTTTCTCCAGCCGCTCACAGTTCGTGCAGGACTATGACGGCGGCCATCTCGGCCGTTTCGACCGTCACCGCATTGGGTTCCTGATGTCGATGGAGAAACCGCTCGGTATCGGTCCGATGGTCTTCAGCACGATCTTTCCCGAAGACGAACATAATGTCTGGCTGAAGTCGCTGACGTCCTATGGCTGGCTCGGTTTCATCAGCTATGCAGCGCTCATCATCTGGACGCTGTCGCTCGGTTTCCGCTTCCTGCTGCTTGAGCGCCCCTGGCAGGTTTATCTGATGATCGCCTGGGTCGCGCTGATCGGTCATGTGGGCGTCGGCAACGTCATCGATACCGATCACTGGCGCCACTTCTACATGCTTCTCGGCATCATCTGGGGATGTGCCGCCCTCGAGTACCGCCATCGTCGAACCGCGCGGGCCGGATGGCGGCAATGAACATGGAATATCCCTTGCCGCAGCGCCCCGCGCCCACGCCACTGCGCTTGCTCGAAGTCCTCGAGCCGAGCGGCGGCGGATCGGGTCGGCATTTCATCGATCTCTGCCGCGGCATGCATCTGCGCGGACATCATGTCGAGGCGGTCTACTCTCCGGTACGCGCCGAGGAAAGTTTCGTTCGCGAACTGAAGGCCGTCGGTCTCCCCGCTGTCCATGCCGTCGATATGAAGCGTGCCCCGGGTCCCGCCGACATCGCAGCCTTCCTGGCGCTGCGTCGGATCATGAGCGATCATGGTCCGTTCGACATCGTTCACGGCCACAGCTCCAAGGCCGGGGCACTGACGCGCCTGCGCCTGCCCGGTCGCCATGCGCCGCGCATCTACACGCCGCACGCGTTCCGCACGCTGGACCCGACGCTCGGACGCGGCGGGCGGCTGATCTATGGCGCGATCGAATGGGGCCTCGCTTGGTTCTATACCGACCACCTCATCTGCGTGTCGGACGACGAGCGTTCCCACGCCCTGTCGTTGCACATGCCGGAAGAGCGGATGTCGGTCATTGTCAATGGCGTTGCCCCGCCCTCGCCCGATATGGCAACGACCATCCGTGCCAGCTTCGGTATTGCGCCGGACGCATTCGTCTTCGGGTTCATCGGCCGACTGACGGCCCAGAAGGCGCCTGAGCGGCTCGTCGCCGCCTTCAGGCACATCGCCGGATCGGTGAAGAACAGCCACCTCGTCATGGTCGGCGCCGGCGAATTGGAGGGCTCTCTACGCCAAGCCATGTCCGAAAGCGGCCTGCAGAACCGGATGCACCTGACATCCGCATTCACCGGCCCGCAAGCTGCCCCTGCCTTCGATGTGCTCGTCATGCCGAGCCGTTACGAGGCAATGTCCTACGTCATGCTGGAAGGAGCAGCAGCGGGCAAGCCAATCATCGCCAGCGATATCGGTGGCGCTCGAACCGTGATCGAAGATGGTCACAACGGTTTCATCGTGCCGAATACAGACGACATCTCCCAGCTCGCAAAGACAATGGCCGCGGCCGCAGCCCCCGCCACCTTGAGGAAACTCACGGCAGCAGCCAATAGCCGCAAGGACCGTTTCACGCTCGATGTGATGCTGGATCACACCGAAATGCTCTATTGGAAGCTGGCTGAGCGACGACGCATCGCGGCAATGGTCTAGACGGACGTCAACGGACAAGCACCGAGCCGGCTGCAGTTCGGCCAGATCGTCCCGTGAAGAGCCGAAATCCGCAACGCGGAGCAGTTCGTCCTCGGCACCTTCAACATCCATGATCGGGACATCGGCCGAGTATTGCGCCATGAAAACGGGAAACTCGTCGCTTTGCGCTTCCACTTTGGCCCCCGACAGATCGAGACGCCAGAAGCGCGACAAGCCCAAGACCCGTTCCACCCCAGAACTTTCGATCCCGGGCAAATCGATAGCCCTCGCTCTACCTAGCAACCGGTGCAGACCATCAGTCCGCCTTCAACTTTGTGCGCACGAACGACAGGCGCTTGGAGGAATGCATCCTCCGCTGTGCCAAGCCGATACCAAGGCCACGCCACGCTATGCGCCCGTCGATGATGGGGATGTTGCTGGGGTTCTCGAATCGCTTTCGAAGAAGCGGAAGGCAAAAAGGACGAGCAAATGACCTAGGCTCTTCGGGACTAGCTGCGCACTTTGAGTGTCTTTTTTCCGGTTCAACGCTTGGGGGTGCAACGACTTAGAAACCTAAATCATTGCGCTCAAAGGGAAAAATGGTCGGAGCGGCGGGATTCGAACCCACGACCCCTTGACCCCCAGTCAAGTGCGCTACCGGGCTGCGCTACGCTCCGGACCGAAGAAACCCCTATATAACCAACGCTTAGAGCGCAAGCAGGAATTTCGACCTCGGCACGAAAAAGAATTAAACGGCGTGGATAAGCACGAAGTGTAACGACGAATCCCACGAACCTCTTCGGGACGTTTCGAGTTCGCCGAACTGGAGCTCGCCCTCCACCTGAACACAGCCGTCGACGTCGGACAGCGGTCAGCGCCGAGCGTCCTTGCGCTTCCCTTCGCCGAGCGCGCCGCCTTAGGCGAGGAGCCCGTTGGGCGCACCGCAAAAGGCCAACGGGCGCCTACCGCAGAATTAAGGCGTTGACTTCTCGCCACCATCAGAACATTTGTAGAACAAATCGGAGCTCACATCATGTCAGAGAAGTTTATCATTATGCCTTTCAAGCGCGTTCGCGGTGGATTGGCGCCCGGCGAGATGCGCGCGGCCTCGACCGCGGCCGGCGCAGAGAAGGTTGCAGCGGCCATGGCACCCAGGCATATCGGCGTCGCC
Organism: Ensifer sp. LC384; assembly: GCF_001695865.1. Classification (NCBI taxonomy): domain Bacteria; kingdom Pseudomonadati; phylum Pseudomonadota; class Alphaproteobacteria; order Hyphomicrobiales; family Rhizobiaceae; genus Ensifer; species Ensifer sp. LC384. The sequence goes on along the minus strand of NZ_MBST01000034.1, from coordinate 189,302 downwards.
GCCTATGCGGTTCAGGTCGACGAGGAGAGCGGAGACATGAGCAGCCCTCGCCTGCTCGTTCAGTTTGGCGAGATTGCCGATCTAAACGCCGCTTGACATGTAAAGCGGCTTGTCATGGCCGCCGATCTTCTGCGGACACCAGGGACTGGCGCAGCTAACCCGCCGCTCCCTATGCCAGTAGCTCACCGTCGTTTTCAGGCGAAGGCTACTGCATAATTCCTTAAATTGGATCCGATTTAAGGATAAAATTATGCAGCAAGTTTAGAGCCTTACAGCGTCCTTTGCGCGTCATACTTGACGCGCGGCGCTGTAGCGGACAGCCATCCGGTAAAACGGCGGTCGGATAAGGATTGCGATTGAGACCATTTGCAGTTGCCGGCGCCCGACGTTGGCTGCGACCACGCCATGGCGAAACCAGCGGATCACCGCAACTCTATTTTTTGAAACCGGTAGCTCCGGCCTGCAGGCGTCGAACCTTCACCGTCGAAACAAAAGCCGCCGGTTACCGTACCTGATCGAGCAGGCGCTTGCATTCGAGCAGGTCGTAAAGCGCTTCCTGAAGCAGCGCCCGGTCTTCCTTGCCAACCGAGGACGACTTGCCAAGCGAGATTTCCGGAACGTCGTCGTTGCCGCCGCCGAAAGAGAAGAAGCGGCGGCTGGCGGGTGCCTTGGCACGGCCGACGATCTGGTCCTCTTCGGAGAGACCCGCCTTCGGCGGCGGTGGCTCCTCGTTGCTCGAAGCCGCCAATGCCTCGACAGTGGCCAGATCGCCGCTGGCGATCGCCGCCACGAACTTGTTGCCGTTGGCCTTCAGCAGCTTCTGCACGCCCTTGATGGTGTAGCCGTGGTCATAGAGCAGGTGGCGGATGCCTTTCAGCAGGTCGACATCCTCGGGGCGATAATAGCGCCGCCCCCCGCCGCGCTTCATCGGCTTGATCTGCTGGAAACGTGTTTCCCAGAAACGCAGAACATGCTGCGGCAGATCGAGATCGTCGGCGACCTCGCTGATGGTGCGAAAAGCGTCTGGGCTTTTTTCCATTTCGTTCCCATTCCATACACGCGACTCAGGACAAGCCTCCGCCGCAATGAACCGATGTCGCGCGATGATCGCACGAATCGGCTCCATTTCAACGGCTTATGGATGGGTTTTCAACCACATTGTGGTAGCCGGCCTCCGCTTACGATACGGGAGAGGCCGGCTTATGCTTGGCCCTGCGGCTCAGATGCGATTTCAGCACGCGCTGCTTCAGGACGTTGGACGCCTTGAAGGTCATGACCCGCCGCGGCGAAATCGGTACTTCCTCGCCGGTCTTCGGGTTGCGGCCGATGCGCTCGTTCTTATCGCGAACCTGAAAGGTCGCGAAGGAAGACAGCTTCACACTCTCGCCACGCACGATTGCGTTGCATATTTCGTCAATGACGGTTTCCACCAGCTCGGCAGACTCTGTGCGCGACAGACCCACCTTGCGAAAAACCGACTCAGCCAAGTCTGCTCGTGTTACTGTTTTTCCGCTCATCTTCCCCCACCGATGTCTGGCACGCCGATCAGCGACCGAAGACTATTGCCCTTGCCTTTTGTGGTCAAGCGCCTGCGTTGCCTCAGCATTTTTTACCAGCGTATCAGAACGGAGCCCCAAGTGAAGCCACCCCCCATGGCTTCGAGCAGAACGAGATCGCCCTTCTTGATCCGGCCATCGGCCGCTGCGGTGTTCAGAGCCAGCGGAATGGACGCGGCGGAGGTGTTGCCATGGAGATCGACTGTCACCACAACCTTGTCGAGCGGGATGCCGAGCTTCTTGGCCGAACCATCGATGATACGGCGGTTGGCCTGGTGCGGCACGAGCCAATCGATGTCCTCGGCGGTCGTTCCGGTCGCCTCGAAGGCGGCCTCGATCACATCGGTGATCATGCCGACAGCATGCTTGAAGACCTCGCGGCCTTCCATCTTCAGGTGGCCGACGGTACCCGTCGTCGATGGTCCGCCATCGACATAGAGCTTTTCGCGATGCGCGCCATCGGAACGGAGCTTGGCGGTCAGCACGCCGCGATCGGCGATCGTGCCCTCACCTTCCTGTGCCTCGAGGATGATCGCGCCGGCGCCATCGCCGAAGAGGACGCAGGTCGTGCGATCAGACCAATCGAGAATGCGCGAGAAGGTCTCAGCGCCGATCACCAGCACACGTCTTGCCAGGCCACCGCGAATATAGGCGTCCGCCGTCGTCACCGCATAGATGAAGCCGGAACAGACGGCCTGCAGATCGAAGGCAGCACCATGGTGCATGCCGAGCCGGTTCTGAATGTTGACGGCGGTTGCCGGAAACGTGTTGTCAGGGGTCGACGTCGCCAGGATGATCAGGTCGAGATCAGCGGCGGTCAGGCCGGCACTGTCGAGTGCTGCGCGTGCGGCAGCTTCGCCGAGCGAGGCCGTCGTCTCGCCTTCGCCGGCGATGTGGCGCTGGCGGATGCCGGTGCGCTGGACGATCCACTCGTCTGACGTATCGACCTTGGATTCCAGCTCCTGATTGGTGACAACGCGCTTCGGCAACGCTGCACCGAAGCCGCGGACGACGGAACGGATCATTTAATCAAACCTCATCATTCATGCCGGCGGGAAGCGCGCTCGGCGGCTCTGCGCCGTGGTACTTCGCCAGATCGATTTCGATCTTCGCCTTCAGGCCATTTTTCACCATGTCGTAGCCGACGTCGATCGCGGCCGCAAAGCCCTCGCCATCGGCGCCACCATGGCTCTTGATCACGACACCATTGAGGCCGAGAAAGACACCACCATTGACCTTGCGCGGGTCCATCTTTTCGCGCAGGCGATCGAAGGCACCCTTGGCCAGGATGTAGCCGATCTTGGCCATCAGCGTACGCGACATGGCCGCGCGGAGATATTCGGCAATCTGTCGCGCCGTTCCTTCGGCGGCCTTGAGCGCTATGTTGCCGGAGAAGCCCTCGGTGACCACCACGTCGACGGTGCCGCGCCCGATATCGTCACCTTCGACGAAGCCGTAATAGTCGAAGCCTTCGACATTGGCGTCCCGGATGAGACGCCCGGCTTCCTTGACTTCCTCCTGGCCCTTGATCTCTTCGACGCCGACATTGAGCAGTCCGACGGTCGGGCGTTCGATCTCGAACAGCGCTCGCGCCATGGCGCCGCCCATCAGCGCAAAATCCATAAGCTGCTGCGCATCGGCACCGATGGTGGCGCCGACGTCCAGCACGATGCTCTCGCCCTTCAGCGTCGGCCAGATCGCAGCGATCGCCGGGCGCTGGATGCCCTGCATCGTGCGCAGACAGAAAACCGACATGGCCATCAGCGCGCCGGTATTGCCGGCCGACACGACGACGTCGGCTTCGCCGGCGTTGATCGCATCGATCGCCCGCCACATGCTCGACTTGCCGCGGCCGCGCCTCAGCGCCTGGCTCGGCTTCTCATCCATGCCGACGGCGATTTCGCAATCGTGGAAGGTGCTGTTGGCCTTGAGCTTGGGATGTTTGGCCAAAATATCAGCGCACTGCGCTTCTATGCCGAACAGGACAAACCTTATGTCCGGATGACGTTCAAGCGCCCGTGCGGCGCCCGGGATGACGACTTCAGGACCATAGTCGCCGCCCATCACGTCAAGAGAAATTCTGACCACGCGTGTCTTATCCTTTTTTCCTGCCACACAACACGTGCTGCCGTGGCGCGCGCATTCGAACGCAACGACGATACATATTGTTTCTGACGCTTGAGCCAGGCACGCGGCAGATCGCTGCGGCGGCTCATTTGGCCGGAGTCGCGCCAAAATACTGCTTTTCGCCCGCGTGACAACCGAATTGTAGGGGAGGCTTTGGCAGCCTCAGTCCTTTTTCCAGTCCTTCAGCGCTGCAAACGGGTTCGGCTTCTCATCGTCCGCCGCCGTGCTTTCGATGCGCGCACCGAAAGTCACGCCCGGTTTACGCGGATAGGGCTCGATCGCCAGCGCCACATGCTCGCTGACGACGACACCGGCATCGATCGTGTCGCCGGTAAAGGTATCGGGGATATCGGGTCCGTCGGGGTTGAGAATCATCTCACCGCCATCGTTGCTGGCCTGGCGGGCGAGCCTCGATCCCTCCGGTACGAAGATAGCGTCGACGGGCTCTCGGATATCCGCCTCGACGGGCTCAAGGGTCACGACGCAGGACTGTACGATCCTGGCGGTAACGTCGCCCTTGATCTTGACACCATCCTTCTTCCAGCGCGCGATCTGCAGATCCGCTGAAAGCGAAACGACTTCGCGCACATCCCACAGTTCGGCGAGCGCTCGCCGTTCGCTCTCGTTTGCCGAGAGGTGCACGGTCACGGCATTGGCCGAGATATGCCCAACCTTCACCGGGTAGGAGAATGCCGGCCGGCTTTCGTCTTTCATGGTCAGATCCTTCCTCGCGCGGGCGCCGCTGTCGGCACGCTCTTCGCGGATAGTCCGCGCGCCGCTTGGCACACGCGCGGCATTGATGGCCGTCTATTACTCTCCGGCGGCGGGGATGCGCAACTGGCCCGTTTCGACAACGTCTTCCGGTTCAGCCGCGAGCCGTTCCTCAACGAAGAGGAGATAGGTCGCCAGGCCATCCATCGCCGGCTCCCCGCCATCGCCCTTCGGATAGAAGTTGCGCTTCAGCGCCGCAGCAAGTGCGGCCGCGTCCCGGCCTTCGAGCGCCGCCGCATAGGATTCAAGCCGGCCGTAGAACATGCCGGCGAGTTTCTTCATCTTCTTCGGCACGCCCGCGTCACCGACGCCGAGCTCGCGGATCGAATGGTCGACATCCTCGAAGAAGGCGTCGACAATCTCCTGGGCGATCTCCTGGCCGGCGCGCGCCGATCCGCGCGTGCGCCGGAAATAAAGGATCAGCACGGCCGACAGCATCTCGAAACGGCCCATCACCGTGTCGGGCACGTCGAGGTCGGTGTAGAGGTACGGCTGACGCGCCGCGGCGGTCAACAATGCATATTGCCGTTCGACAATCGCAATATTGCCGCTTTTTCTTTTGAACAGTCCAAAAATCATCACAAAGCCCAGCTTTGGCTTTCTCGAAATGCGCGCAAGCGCCCATGACGTTGTTGCATGATAGCTGAAGCTGGTTTACCGAAGCATGCACGAATTGCAATGGCGGATCTGCCATCGTTACTCCAAAGGGAGCTGTCGTTGACGAAGCGGTTTTTCAGAACAAATTTGAAGGTCCTTGGCCGCGCTGCGGCCGTAGCGACTGTTAGCACCATCGCTCTCTCCGCCTGCCAGTCCGCTAATGTCGGTGAAGTTCTCCACCAGGGTTATGTGGTTGATCAGGAAACGCTAAATCTCGTTCCGGTCGGCTCCAGCCGTGAACAGGTCATGCTTTCGCTCGGCACGCCGTCGACGACCGCGACCTTCGACAACGAGGTATTCTACTACATATCGCAGACCCGCAAACGGCCCGTGGCGTTCATGAAGCCGCAGCTCGTCGACCAGTCGATCCTTGCCGTCTATTTCGACAAGGAAGGCACGGTCAGCCAGCTCGCGCACTACACGCTCAAGGACGGCAAGGTCTTCGACATGCTGACCCGCACGACGCCGACCGGCGGCAAGGAAACGAGCTTCCTCGGCCAGCTTCTCACCGGCCCCGGCGCCGGCAAGGGTGCAGCGCAGAATCTGTTCAAGAACTTCGGCGACTAAACCGAGATTCACCACGACAAAAAGGCCCGCGGAACTTGCGTCCCGCGGGCCTTTTCGTTTCAGGCCAACGTCAAGCCAGGACGGCCAGGAGCAGCAACGCCACGATGTTGGTGATCTTGATCGCCGGGTTCACCGCCGGGCCGGCAGTATCCTTGTAGGGATCACCGACGGTGTCGCCGGTCACCGACGCCTTGTGGGCTTCCGAACCCTTGAGATGTCGGCTGCCGTTCCTGTCGACGAAACCGTCCTCGAAGCTCTTTTTGGCGTTGTCCCAGGCGCCGCCGCCCGAGGTCATCGAGATCGCCACGAACAGGCCGTTGACGATGACGCCGAGCAACGACGCGCCCAGTGCCGCGAAGGCGGATGCCTTGGAGCCGGACAGCAGCAGCACGCCGAAATAGACGACGATCGGCGCCAGAACCGGCAGTAGCGAAGGGACAATCATCTCACGGATCGCCGCCTTGGTGAGCAGGTCGACGGCGCGACCGTAATCAGGCTTCTCCGTGCCTGCCATGATGCCGGGCTTTTCGCGGAACTGGCGACGCACTTCCTCGACGATCGCCCCTGCCGCACGGCCGACGGCCGTCATCGCGATGCCGCCGAAGAGATACGGAATGAGGCCACCGAAGATCAGTCCGGCAACGACATAGGGGTTCGACAGATCGAAGGAGATCTGACCGACATCGGCGAAGTACGGATACTTGTCGCCATTGGCGGCGAAGTGTCTGAGGTCGTTGGCGTAGGCTGCAAACAGAACCAGTGCGCCGAGGCCGGCCGAGCCGATGGCATAGCCCTTGGTCACGGCCTTCGTGGTATTGCCGACGGCATCGAGCGCGTCGGTCGACTTGCGCACTTCCGGTGGCAGATGCGACATCTCCGCGATGCCGCCGGCATTATCCGTCACCGGACCGAAGGCATCGAGTGCCACAATCATGCCGGCAAGGCCGAGCATCGCGGTCACGGCTATACCGGTGCCGAACAGGCCGGCGAGCTGATAGGTCGCAATGATACCGCCGACGATGACGATGGCCGGCAACGCCGTCGACTCCAGCGAGACCGCAAGCCCCTGGATCACGTTCGTGCCGTGGCCGGTGACCGACGCCTGCGCGATGGAATTCACGGGGCGCTTGTTGGTGCCGGTGTAGTATTCGGTGATGACCACGATCAGCGCCGTGACCACCAGGCCGCAGATACCGCACAGGAACAGGTTCCAGCCGGTGATGTCCTGGCCCGCAACCGTGCCGATCGAGCCCCAGCCGATTGTCAGCGACGTGGCAGCGCCAAGTCCGAAGATCGACAGCGCACCCGTGACGATCAGGCCTCGGTAGAGCGCACCCATGATCGAGTTGTTGCTGCCGAGCTTGACGAAGAAGGTGCCGATGATCGAGGTGATGATGCAGGTCGCGCAAATCGCCAGGGGATAGGCCATGACGGTCGAGAGCACTGGCGTGCCGGCAAAGAAGATCGAGGCCAGCACCATGGTTGCGACCACGGAGACGGCGTAGGTCTCGAACAGGTCGGCCGCCATGCCGGCGCAGTCGCCGACATTGTCGCCGACGTTGTCGGCAATGGTCGCAGGATTGCGTGGATCATCTTCCGGGATCCCTGCCTCCACCTTGCCGACGAGGTCGCCACCAACGTCAGCACCCTTGGTGAAGATGCCGCCACCGAGGCGGGCAAAGATCGAGATCAGCGATGCGCCGAAGCCGAGCGCCACCAGCGCGTCGATCACTTCACGCGAACCGGGCTCGTGACCCAGCCCTGCCGTCAGGAACAAGTAGTAAACCGACACGCCGAGCAGGGCCAGGCCTGCGACGAGAAGGCCGGTGATCGCGCCGGATTTGAAGGCGATATCGAGACCGGATGCCAGGCTGACCGAAGCGGCCTGCGCAGTGCGCACGTTCGCGCGAACTGAAACGTGCATGCCGATGAACCCTGCTGCACCCGAAAGCACTGCACCAACGAGAAAGCCGAAAGCGGCCGCGGAAGAAAGAAGAACCCAGGCAGCGATGAAAACGACGACGCCGACGATGGCAATGGTTCTGTATTGACGCGTGAGATAGGCCTGCGCCCCTTCACGAATGTAGCCTGCGATTTCTTGCATGCGGGCGTTCCCCTGGTCGGCGGCCAGCACCGACTGTGTTGCCCAGATGGCATAAGCCACCGCGAGCAACCCGCATGCGATAACGCCCAACAAAATGGTCATTTCGCATTACCCTCCGTTTCAACCCGCGGACTCACTCCCGGCCGCGGGCCCCTCAAATCCGCGAATCACGCACCACCTCCTCAAGCAGCACCCCTCACGGCGCGGCCAGAGTGCGGTTGCAACGATAGATCGTCAAGCCCCGGAAAACTAGCTAACGGCGGGCCTTTACGGGTGGAGGGTTTTGGCAGTAGCGGCCGTTCAGCCCGCGGTGCGGGGGCGGCGACGCATCAGGGAAAAGAGCAGGACAAGGCAGACGCTTGTTACCGGCCAGACGACCGCGTTCAGCATGTCCCAGCCATAGACCGAGAGAACCTTGCCCGAGGCGAAGGACGACAGCGCGACAGTGGTAAACAGGATGATGTCGTGGAAGGCCTGAACCTTGTCGGCCTCCTGAGGGCGGTAGCTGCCGGCAACGATCGCAGTCGAACCGATGAAGCCGAAATTCCAACCCAAACCGAGAAGCACCAGGGCGCCCCAGAAATTCCAGAGTTCCAGGCCCATGTGTGCGACAGCGGCGCATGCCATGAGCAGCAACAGCCCGCAGGCGACGATGCGCTCCGCGCCGAAGCGCGTGATCAGCCATCCCGTAAAGAAGCTTGGCGCGAACATTGCAAGCACGTGCCACTGGATGCCGAGCGTCGCAAGCTCGGTGGAAAAGCCGCAGCCTACGACCATGGCGACCGGCGCACCGGTCATCATGAATGTCATCAGCGCGTAGCTCGATATGCCGCAGACCATGCCGGTGATGAAGCGTTGGCTGCGAACGATCTCACCGAGTGAACGGGTGGCCTGACCGTGATGCTCGCTGGCCACGGCCCCCTGCCCCGGCAGACGCAACGGCGCAAAGAAGAATGCGGCCAACAAGCAGATCGGCAGCAAGGCGATGAAGGCGCCGACAAAGGCAACCGGCGCGAACAGATCACCGGCGAAAATGACGATCTGTGGGCCGAGCACCGCGGAAACGATGCCCCCGCCCAGGATCCACGATATCGCCTTCGGCTTGTAGAAGGATGGCGAGGCGTCAGCGGCCGCGAAGCGCAGCTTTTGGGTAAAGCCGTTGGAGGAGCCGAGCACGGAAAGACCGAAGGCAAAGAGCCAGAAGCTTTCGCGAAAGAGCGCGACTGCGGCGATCGCGGCGCCGACCGCGGCAATCCCGGTACCGACCATGAAGGCAAAGCGGCGACCAATCAAACGCGAGAGCGTCGCCACGAGAATGACGCCGAGCGCCATGCCGACGTTGTAGGCGGTCAGCGGCGCGGTCGCCAGCGACTTGTCGTCTGCAAGCAGCTGATAGCCGGCAACACCGCCGACGGCAAAACAGATCGGGCCGACGACGCCAAGGATCGCCTGCGCCGCCGTCAGAAGGAAGACGTTGCGACGCGCTTCGCCAAGGGCAGAGCCCATGTCATCGACGGCAGCCGCAACCATGGCCGCGCTACTTCTTCGGTTCGCCGCGAACCTGCCGGGCAATCCGGTCAAGAACGGCATTGACCAGCTTCGGCTCGTCGTCTCCGAAGAAAGCCTTGGCGATTTCGACATATTCCGTGACGATCACCGGAACAGGCACGTCCTTGCGCTCCAGCATCTCGAAGGTACCGGCGCGCAGGATGGCGCGAACGGTGGAATCGAGCCGCGACAGCGCCCAGTCATCCTGAAGCGCCGAGCCGATCAGCGGGTCGAGCTTGCGTTGGTCGCGCACGACGCCTGCCACGATCGAGCGAAACCAGGAGGCATCGGCCTTCAGGTATGTGTCGCCGTCCAGTTCCTGGCCGAGGCGGTGTGCCTCGTATTCAGCGACGACTTCCAGCACGCCTGTGCCGCCGATATCCATCTGGTAAAGCGCCTGCACGGCAGCAAGGCGCGCCGCGCCGCGTTGGTTGACCTGCTTCAGCGGCTGATCCGAGGGGGTGTTCGTCACTGTTCCGTGCCCAATTTCTTCTTCAGTTCTATCATCGTTAGCGCAGCGCGCGCTGCAAAGCCGCCCTTGTCGCCTTCCGCCCGGCGCGCCCGCGCCCAAGCCTGATCGTCGTTTTCGACCGTCAATATGCCGTTGCCGATGGCAAGGCTTTCACTGACGGCGAGGTCCATGATCGCGCGCGAGGATTCGTTCGCGACGATATCGAAATGATAGGTCTCGCCGCGAATGACCATGCCGAGCGCGACGAAGCCGTCATAAGCGGTGCCGCCATCGTCCGCGCCATCGAGCGCCATGGCGATTGCCGGCGGGATTTCGAGGGCACCGGGAACCGTCACGATATCATAGGTCGCTCCGGCTGCATCCAGTGCATGTTTGGCGCCATCGAGCAATGCGTCGGCCATATCGTCATAGAAGCGTGCTTCCACAATCAGGATGTGGGCAGCCTTGGTCTTCGCCATGGATCACCTGTCTTGAGATTTCCGCGCCGGTGCGACCGGCTGAGGCGGCGGTCAAACCATGACCGGCGCCGAATGGCAAGCAAATTCCGCTTTTGGCGCCCTTTTGCCGCGTGAGGCACCCTTGGCGCCCTACCCGCTCCAGGCGGGGTGGAACGCTTGTGTCACGCTTGAGGGGGTAGCCAGGCGTTGCCGACAATGACAATAATCAGGCCGCATACAACGCCTGGTCGGAGAGAAAGCCGGCCCGGACAATGGAAATCAAGCGAAGGTTGTCCCTAATGCATGATGTCGATCCGTCGATGTCCATACGCCTGCCCCGCATGCCTCAGGCCGTCGTCTTCGACATGGACGGCCTGTTGTTCGATACCGAGGCGCTCTATCGCGACGCGATGCTTGCGACTGCAAAGGCGCTCGGGCAGACCATGCCGCTGTCGCTTTATCTCGCGACGATAGGTCTTTCAGGGGAAGCAACGCGACAATCTCTGAGCAAGCACTTCGGAGCGGACTTCGATCTCGACCGGTTCTGGGAACAGGCGGCAGCCGCCTTTCATATTCTGGCAACGACCGAACTGCGGTTGAAACCTGGCGTGGTCGAGCTCATCGGCTCACTGGAAGACCTCGACATTCCCTTTGCGATCGCGACATCGTCCCGGCATCATGATGTCGAGCGAAACCTCGGCCTCCATGGATTGCTCGACCGCTTCCCTGTCGTCGTCGCCCACGGCGACTATCAACTGGGCAAGCCGCATCCCGAGCCTTTCCTGACAGCTGCCCGGCGGCTCGATGTCGCTCCCGAGCTGTGCCTGGCGCTTGAGGACAGCCATAACGGCGTGTGTTCCGCATCATCGGCGGGCATGATGACGATCATGGTCCCGGATCTGCTCGTGGCAACCGAGGAGATCCGCGCTCTTTGCGTCAGCGTCGCCAGCCACCTCGGCGAGGTACGCGACGCCCTCCTACACCATTCGCGAGGCGCCCATGCCCCTGCCTGACGGCAGCATTGTCATGCGCCTCTCCCCATCAGTCGAATGCGACAGCGCCCGCGGGAGCGAATGGCCGCCGCCGGACACCTGACCGATTGTCGGTTGACCAAAAGTCAGTCGCGCGACACGGATGACCAGCAGAGGTCGCTCCGTGCGACGACGATAGCGCCGGGAGGAATACATGGCGGACACAAACAAACCCATCGTCAACCCAAGGGACCTTGCTCTCGACCATTGGTCCGAAGGCACGTTCTTTGAGTCACGCGACACCTCTTTCGGCAGACAGCTTGGCCTGAAAGATCTCGGCGTCGGATATGGCGAAGTGCCACCGGGAAAGTCCGGTTGCCCCTTCCACAATCACCATGTCGAAGAAGAGCTGTTCATCATCCTCGAGGGCCAAGGCACCTATCGGTTCGGGACGGAGCGTTACGCCGTTGGGCCGGGCGACATCCTCGGTGCCCCAGCGGGCGGGCCGGAGACGGCGCATCACCTGATCAACACCGGAACGGTGCCGCTCAAATATCTCTCGATCTCGACAATGGCCGCGACCGAGATCTGCGAATATCCGGATTCCGGCAAGTTCCTCGCAAAAACACGCACGGCCGCGGGCGAGCGACGCTTCCGGTTCGTCGGGCGGGCCGAGAGTGCCGTCGACTACTGGGACGGCGAGCCCGGTATCTGATCATCCCACCTTCCAAACCAATAGCAGCGGATAAAAGATGCACAGTGTTCCTATCATCGAGACCGAACGCCTGGTCCTGCGTCCCTATCGACGTGACGACTTCTCTGCCTATGCCGCCCTGTTTGCCGACAGCGAGGTCACGCGTTTCGTCGGCGGCGTTCCCTATACACGAGAGCAATCCTGGACGCGCTTCTTGCGCCAGGTCGGCATGTGGCACTATTTCGGCTTCGGCTTCTTCGCCATCCAGGATCGAGCAACCGGCACCTTTCTCGGGGAAGCCGGGTTTCACGACGTGCATCGCCTGATCACGCCGTCGCTCGAAGGAACGATGGAAACCGGCTGGGCGCTCTCTCCGAAGGCGCACGGCCAGGGGCTTGCGACCGAGGCGGTCAGCGCCGCGCTCGAATGGGCCGATCGGCAGTTTCCCAAGCTGCGGAAAACCTGCATCATCGATGTCGGCAACCGCGCCTCGGTCCGTGTCGCCGAAAAGCAGGGCTTCAAGGAATGCTGGCGCACGACCTATCACGGCACGCATGTGATCATGTTCGAGCGACAACGAACGATTGTTGGCGCAGGCAAGGTCCGTTTAGGGCAAATACCGGCGCATTCGGACACGTAAAACAATCCACAATTGTCTTTCTGACGAAAAGCGCCATCGAAACGTCTAGATTGCAGGCAAAATTGCCGAGCGTCGGACGGGGCGAGTTATCGCCTCAAGGCAACACGGCCGACAAGTCGAAGTAATCCAACACTTTTTCCTGCGGGTCGAGCAACCCGTAAATGTAGCCTGCTGGTGGCTGCGATATGCAGCCCCAGGAGGCCCTCCAGAAACCCGCATCGGGGATTGCGTTCGGGTATCAGGTACCGGTCACTGCGCCGCAGACAACCAAGGAGCATGATCATGAACCGCATATCCAAGCTATCAATCATTGCTGCCTTCTCTTCCCTGACATTTGTAGGAATACCCTCCGCCCAAGACGCAAAAATGAACTGGCCGGCCGAGATCGAGCAGACGGTTCGCGACTTCAAGGGCGAAAACGTCACCATCGTCAATGTCGATACGTTGAGTGAACAGAACCAGACGCGCATGTGGATCGACCACGGTACGGCAGAGCAGCGCGCGGCCCTGCAAGCTGCCGTAAACGCCAACTCTGAACTCGCCGCCAAGCTTAAGGGGCAGAATGTGGAAATGGACAATATAGCCGGCGCCGAACAGAGCGCCGACGGCAGCCTGACCATCTACATGCGTTGAAGCGTTGCATACTGCATAATTCCTTAAATCGGAATCGATTTAAGGACAAAATTATGCAGCAACTCAAAGTGTTACAGCGACCTTTGCGCGTCTAAATAGACGCGCGGCGCTGTAGCCAATCGATAGAAGGCGCACCAACTCCACCTCGGAGAGGGTGCGCCTTGTCGAGCCTGGGTGATGGAAAAGTTTACTCGGCCTTCGGCGTGGGAAATTCCGCAAGGCGCGCCGCATAGCGCGCCATCGTATCGACTTCGAAGTTGACGAAATCGCCAGCCTGGCGTTCGCCCCAGGTCGTGACCTCAAGGGAATGCCGGATCAAGAGCACATCGAACTCGGCGCCATCGACCTTGTTGACCGTGAGCGATGTGCCGTCGAGTGCAACGGAGCCCTTGGGTGCAACGAACTTTGCCAGGTGCAAGGGCGCGCGCAGACGGAACCGGACGGCGTCCCCTTCGGATTCGACCGAGAGAACCTCGGCCCTGTCGTCGATATGGCCGGAAACGAGATGGCCACCAAGCTCATCGCCGATCTTCAATGACCGCTCGAGATTGATGCGCGTGCCCTTTTTCCAGCCGGCGATGGTCGTCAGCCGCAAAGCCTCTTCCCACGCCTCGACCTCGAACCAGCGCTCGTTGCTGCCACCATCCGGCAAAGCCGTGACCGTCAGGCAAACGCCGGAATGGGCGATGGAAGCCCCCATATCGATGGTCTTCGGATCGTAGCTGGTGGCGACACGCAGCTTCACGCCTTCCTTCAGCGGCGTAACGGCATCAACGGTACCGATATCAGTGACAATGCCTGTGAACATCAGTTCTCTCTTTCGTATTCTTCGAAACGGTCGTCGCCGTATCGCGCGGAATTGACGAGCGTGAAGCCGGCGGGCACGGACTTCCGATCAAATGGGGACGCGATGCCGTTTTCGCCAATGCTTTGCGGGCCGGTATAGATCTGAATGCGATCGACGAGGCCAGCGTCCAGGAAAGCGCGCGCGGCAACCGCACCGCCTTCGACGAGCAGCGAGGAAATGCCGCGCGAGCCGAGCGCCGTCAGCAGATCGGCAACCGTTCCGGTTTCCAGCACCTCGACGCCGGCGGCCTCGAGCGCCGTACGGCGGGCAGCCCGGTCGCCGGCCGGCTCCAGTTCCGATTGCGCCAACGGCTCGCCTGACACGACAATCACCGGGACCTGCCGTGCCGACTGCGCGAGCTTTGATCCGGGCGAAAGGTCCAGCCGCCGATCGAGGACGATGCGGATGGGCGAGCGGTCCTCCAGTCCAGGCAGACGCACGGTCAATTCCGGGTCATCGGCAGTCGCCGTACCGATGCCCACCAGGATCGCATCGGTTTGCGCCCTGAGGATCTGGACTTGCGCCCTCGAAATCGGGCCGGTGATGCGGACTTGCCCAGCGCCCATACGTCCGATCATGCCGTCGGCGGAAACGGCAAGCTTCAGAGTCACATGCGGGCGCTTGCTGACCTGCCGCATGAGATAGGCTTCGAGCGCGCGATGCCCCTCCTCCTGCAGAACGCCAATATCGACCGTGATTCCGGCATCACGCAAACGCACGACGCCGCGGCCGGCGACGCGTTCGTCAGGGTCGAGGATCGAAATAACGACGCGGGCAACGCCGGAGGCGACCAGCGCATCGGCGCAGGGCGGCGTCTTGCCGTGGTGCGAACAGGGTTCGAGCGTGACATAGGCAGTCGCGCCCCGTGCCCGCTCGCCGGCTTCGGCGAGCGCCTGGGCTTCGGCATGCGGGCGACCGCTTCTGGCGGTCACGGCACGTCCGACGACAAGGCCATCCTGGACGATCAGGCAGGCGACGGAAGGATTGGTGGATGTCTGTCCGAGATGATGGCGAGCCAGCCGCAGCGCCGCCGCCATGAACCTCTCGTCCTCTCGGGTGGGGGTGGCCATGGCGATCCGGGCACTTTCCTATTCGCCGGGGTCGCGCGCAATCTTGGCGCTGATCTCGGCGATGACCTTCTCGAAATCTTCGGCGTGGGAGAAATCCCTATAGACCGATGCGTAACGCACGAACGCAACGTCGTCGAGGCTCTTCAGCGCTTCAAGCACCTGCAGGCCGATCTCTTCCGAAGGGATTTCGGTCTCACCGGAGCTTTCGAGCCGTCGAACGATGCCGGAAACCGCCCGCTCGATGCGGTCGCGATCGACCGGGCGCTTTCTCAGCGCGATCTCGAAAGACCGCAGCAGCTTGTCCCGGTCGAAAGGCACCTTCCGACCGGTCTTCTTGATAATCATCAGCTCACGCAGCTGCACCCGCTCAAAGGTCGTGAAGCGACCGCCGCAATCCGGGCAGATACGGCGACGACGAATGGCATTACCGTCCTCTGCCGGACGGCTGTCCTTCACCTGGCTGTCTTCGGAACCGCAATAGGGGCAGCGCATGATCAGCCGATCACATGTAGCCGTACATCGGGAAGCGGCCGGTGAGCTTCATCACCTTCTCGCGCACACCAGCTTCGACGGCAGCATTGCCTTCGTCGGAGTTGGCGACCTTGAGGCCGTCGAGCACTTCGACGATCAGCTCACCGATTTCCTTGAATTCGGCTTCCTTGAAGCCGCGGGTCGTGCCGGCCGGAGTGCCGAGACGGACACCCGAGGTGACGAACGGCTTTTCGGGATCGAACGGGATGCCGTTCTTGTTGCAGGTGACATAGGCGCGGCCGAGGGCTGCCTCGGCGCGCTTGCCGGTCGCATTCTTCTTGCGCAGATCGACCAGCATCAGGTGGTTGTCGGTGCCGCCGGACACGATGTCGAGACCGTTCGCCTTGAGCGTCTCGGCAAGCGTGCGGGCGTTCTTGACGACCTGGGCCGCATAGTCCTTGAAGGACGGCTGCAGCGCTTCACCGAAGGCAACGGCCTTGGCGGCGATGACATGCATCAACGGGCCGCCCTGGAGACCCGGGAAGACCGCCGAGTTGATCTTCTTGGCGATATCCTCGTCATTGGTCAGGATCATGCCCCCGCGCGGACCGCGCAACGACTTGTGCGTGGTGGTCGTGGCAACGTGGCAATGCGGGACCGGCGACGGATGCTGGTCGCCGGCAACGAGGCCGGCAATGTGAGCCATGTCGACCATCAAATAAGCGCCGATTTCGTCGGCGATCTCGCGGAAGCGCTTCCAGTCCCAGATGCGGGAATAGGCGGTACCACCGGCGATGATCAGCTTCGGCTTATGCTGGCGTGCTTTCTCGGCGACATCGTCCATGTCGAGCAGGTGATCGCTCTCGCGAACGCCGTAGGAAACCACGTTGAACCACTTGCCGGACATGTTGACCGGCGAGCCGTGCGTCAGGTGACCGCCCGAATTGAGGTCGAGGCCCATGAAGGTGTCGCCCGGCTGCAGGAGCGCGAGGAACACGGCCTGGTTCATCTGCGAGCCGGAGTTCGGCTGGACGTTGACGTACTTGACGCCGAAGAGCTTCTTGGCGCGTTCGATCGCCAATTCCTCGGCGATATCAACGAACTGGCAGCCGCCGTAATAGCGCTTGCCCGGATAGCCCTCGGCGTATTTGTTGGTCATGATCGAGCCCTGGGCCTCGAGCACGGCGCGCGAAACGATGTTCTCGGACGCGATCAGTTCGATCTCGTGGCGCTGGCGACCCAGCTCCTTTTCGATCGCACCGAAGATTTCCGGATCGCTGTCGGCGAGAGAGCGGGTGAAGAAGGCATCATTGTTCTGTGCAAGCATCGGCGCGAGGCTCCTCTCAAAGGTGGCAGTTCTTTAGCTTCCTCGCACGGCGAGAGCAATATCCGCTGTGCGGTTTGCGTCATTTCCCCCATCTGCCGCGCCTAAACATCGCAGCCGTGGATCAACGAAAAAGCCGCGCTGCCAAGGGAAGCGCGGCTTTTTCAAATTATTGTCCCGACTTTGCTTATTGCGGCAAAGCGTCGGACTCGACCGAGCCGGCGGATTGCTCGAGGCCATAGGGGGTCTGCAGTGCCAGTTCTGTCGCGCCATCGCGCTGATAGATGTCGTCGCGGAACTGGACGACGCCATCCATCGC
Source organism: Ensifer sp. LC384 (assembly GCF_001695865.1). NCBI lineage: Bacteria > Pseudomonadati > Pseudomonadota > Alphaproteobacteria > Hyphomicrobiales > Rhizobiaceae > Ensifer > Ensifer sp. LC384. The sequence goes on along the minus strand of NZ_MBST01000034.1, from coordinate 172,094 downwards.
CGACCAGGCGGTGATGTAGGTGAAGAAGACCGGAACCTCTTCTGCCAGCGTGATCGGCGTGTTGACGCCGGTCTTGATCGTGGCTTCCATCTGCTGGCGCGACCAGCCGGGTGTTTCCTTCAAGAGCCAGCTCGAAAGGTCGCGAACGTTCTGGACGCGGACGCAGCCGGACGATTCGAAACGCATCAGCTTGTTGAACAGGCCCTGCTGCGGCGTGTCGTGCATGTAGACCTGATGCTCGTTGTGGAAGTTGATCTTCGTCGACGACATCGCGTTGATCTTGCCCGGATCCTGACGGAACATCAGGTTCGGTGCCTTCTCGGCATTCCAGTCGACCGTCTCCGGCGACACTTCGCTGCCGCTGCCGTCGAACAGACGAATGGCGTTGCGCTTCAGGTAGGTCGGATCCTTGCGCATCAGCGGCATGATATCCTTCTGGATGATCGAGCGCGGCGCGGTCCAATAGGGGTTGAGGATGACCTCGTAGATCTTGGAGTTGAGGATCGGCGACTGGCGGTCGATCTTGCCGACGATGGCAGTGTGACGCAGCGCAACGCGGCCGTTCTCCACAGCTTCGATGTAGGCGGCCGGAATGTTGACCATCACGTAGCGCCGGCCGAGATCACCCGACATCGACTGCAGGCGCACGAGGTTGGTCTGCAACTGGCCGAGACGGGTGGTCGCCGGAACGTTGATGGCCTTCAGCGTGTATTCGCCGATGACGCCGTCCGCCGGCAGGCCATGGCGGGCCTGGAAGCGCTTGACCGCGCCGTCGACGTAGGAATCGAAGGACGACGAGATACCGGCAGACTGCGGCAGGTCGCCGGAAACCATCAGACGCTGGCGCAACTGCTGCACCGAGGGATCGGTGACGCCGAGCTCGAGCTTGACGCTGGTTGCCACCATCGGCCAACCGCCCGACGAAACGATGTTCTGATAGTCGAAGATCGCCTGCTGGACATGATTGATCGTCTCCGGGCCGAAGACCGGCGTATTGGAAACGACCGTGGTCGCCGTGCGCGACGCCTTGGCGTCGTATTGGTCGTCCCAGGAGCCGCGGCGTGGCGAATTGATGATCTCGTTCAGGGCGTCCTGCGCGCTTGCGGCTCCCGCCCAAGCGACGGCACCGAAGGTTGCGGCCGAGCGCAGAAATGCACGGCGCGAGAATGCATCAATTCCATTCTTTTTCGACATATTCCTACCATCCCAATGCATTGGCACGCCCTATGCGCAGGCACGCATGTTGCCGGAGCCCTAACACGATCGTGGTTAACAAAGGTCAACCAACGAGCCACCTGCCCTCACATGATTTCACGATACCGCGAGCGAGGACCCTCATCCGGCAGGCGAACGCGAAACGAATCCACGTCGATGAAAACACGTGGCCGGCACCTACCGCATGTCTTCGTCGCTGTCACAGCAATATGGCCAATTCGTGTCTCCGACCCCGGCCGAAGCGGTGTGGCACGCCTCTTGCTTTAGGCTGCTGCGGCCTTTCGGCAACATTGCCGCGGCCGAAAAAACGGCAAAGGCCGGACACGCAGGGATTGCGTCCGGCCCTTGAACTGGAGGTATGCTATTTCGATTACAGGCGGTACATGATGCTGTCGTTCCAGAAGCGATCGAGCCGCTGCAGCAGCTTGTTCATCTGGGTGAATTCGTCAGAACCGATGCCGCCGACCTTCTGGATCGAGCCGATGTGGCGCTCGTAGAGCTTGGCGACGGTTTCTGCGATTTCCTGGCCGTCTTCCGTCAGGCTGATGCGGACCGAACGACGGTCGACGCGCGAGCGCTGGTGGTTGATGAGGCCGAGATCGACGAGCTTCTTGACGTTGTAGGAGACGTTCGAGCCGAGGTAGTAGCCGCGGGAGCGAAGCTCGCCGGCGGTCAGTTCGGAGTTGCCGATGTTGAAGAGCAATAGAGCCTGGACGGCGTTGACGTCGTCGCGACCCTGGCGGTCGAACTCGTCCTTGATGACGTCGAGCAGGCGGCGGTGCAGACGCTCGACGAGGTGGAGGGATTCCATGTAGAGACCGCGGATGGTTTCTTCCTGAGGGTCTCGGGGCTGAGCCGCCTGCGGCTTCATCTTCGTGTTCATTTGACTGCCTCACTGTTTTGTTTGGCGGTGTCTGTTTGTCTTCCCGCCTTGAGTGAGACCCTATCGAATACGTCTAAAATTCTACTTAAACCGCAGCCTTAACATGAGCTTACCAATCGGCGAGTCTGTCTCAGGGTGAATCAACTCTTACCTGTCTCGCCCGCCGGAAGCGTTGATAGAGCAGCGCGGCCCTGAAAAGAACGAAGGTGACGGCGACGGCAATGTGCAGCGCAACCAGCAGCGGACGGGTGCCGAAACTGACGGGATAGAACTCGTACATCGCGATCTCGATCGCTGCCGCCAGCACCCAGACCACCGGCCCCCAGGACACCAGCAGCCACAGCCCGAGGGCAGCGACCGGGTAAACCACGGCAAGTGCCGTAGCCGCCGCCCGCCACTCCGGCGTCAGCAGATCGAAACGGCCGGCACCCCCATGGGAGAAGCCGATCAGCATCGCCCAATAATTCAGTGCGAACCAGAAGCACGAGGCAGACACCAGCCGCAGGAACAGACCGAAAAGGATCTCGGTCAGCGATGGTTTCGGCACATGGGCAGAATCATGAAGCATGAGCGGCAAGATAGGGCGGGTCGACGCCATCCGCCAGCACGAAGGACGCCCCCTCCCCCGCCGTGGCTCGTCAAAGGGAAGAAATGCCGCAGCCCGGTTGTGCGCGGCGCAGTTCCCAAGCGCGGCCCGCACATGATAAAGCGCATGCCTATTCACAGTTTCCAGGGAAAGGCGCGGCGCGATGAACGACAGGACGAATCTTGTGGACAGGATTACCGGCCACCGCCGCATGCGCCGCAACCGCAAGGCCGACTGGACGCGCCGGCTCGTGCAGGAGAACCGCCTGACGGTCGATGACCTGATCTGGCCGATCTTCATCGTCCCGGGCAGCAACATCGTGCAACCGATCGACGCCATGCCGGGCGTCAACCGCATGAGCATCGACAAGGCGGTTGAAGCGGTGAAGGAAGCTGCCGATCTCGGCATCCCGGCAATCGCCACCTTCCCCAACATAGATCTGTCGCTGCGCGACGAAACCGGCTCCAACAGCCTTGCCGCCGACAATCTCATCAATCAGGCGACACGCGCCTTCAAGAAAGCCGTGCCGAACATCGGCGTCATCACCGACGTGGCGCTCGACCCGTTCACCAGCCATGGTCATGACGGCATCCTGCGCAACGGTGAAATCGTCAACGACGAGACGGTGGAAATGATCTCGGGGGCCGCCGTCGGCCAGGCCGATGCCGGCGCCGACATCATCGCGCCTTCCGACATGATGGATGGCCGCATCGGGGCGATCCGTCAGGCGCTCGATGCCGCGGGCCACCAGAATGTCGGCATCATGGCCTATGCGACGAAATTCGCCTCCGGCTTCTACGGCCCCTATCGCGAGGCGATCGGCACCGGTGGTCTGCTGAAGGGCGACAAGAAGACCTATTATATCGACCCCGCCAACGGCACGGAGGCGATCCGCGACGCCGCTCTCGACGTCGAAGAAGGCGCCGACATGCTGATGGTCAAGCCGGGTCTACCCTATCTCGACATCTGCTGGCGCATGAAAGAGGCCTTTGGCCTGCCGGTTTTCGCCTATCAGGTGTCCGGCGAATACTCGCAGGTCAAGGCCGCGGCCGCCAACGGCTGGATCGACGGCGAGAAGGTGATGCTCGAAACGCTGCTCGCCTTCAAGCGCGCCGGCTGCGATGGCATTCTCAGCTACTTCGCCATCGAAGTCGCAAAGATCCTGGCCAAGGGGCGGTAACGCCCCCACATTTGCAGGCAGCACAGGGCCGAAGATGGAAATCCTTGTTTTGCACGCAATGGCATCCCATATCGAACTTGCAACCATGCGAGGCCCTACGAGATGACCATGCACAACGAAGAACTGCGGCTGCCGAGCAATGACTGGCGCGCCTATCAGGGTGTGCTGTCGCGACGGGTGTTCGCCTTCATTCTCGATTACGTCATCATCGCCCTGTTGTGGATTCCGGCCGCCGTTGTCGTGTTCTTCCTCGGCATCCTGACGCTCGGCCTCGGTTTCCTACTCTATCCCGTACTTTTCGCACTGGTGGCGATGATCTATTTCGGCGCGACCGTTGGCGGCCGCGAGCAGGCATCGCCCGGCATGCGGATGATGGGACTGGCGATTGCGCGCACGGACGGGCGGCCGATGGATTTCCTGACGGCGATCGTGCATCTGGTCATCTTCTGGATCGCCAACGCGCTGTTGACGCCGCTGATTCTGCTGCTTGGCCTGTTTACGGATCGCAGCCGTCTGCTGCACGATCTGCTGATCGGTACCGTAACGGTCCGTCGCGATACCTACTGATCACTGCCGAAGCCAATCGACAACGAACAATCCACTCGCAAGGGGCAACCGCCCCAAACGTGTGAGTTGACGTTTTCCATTCTTCCGCCATGCTATTGTCATGAACAACCGCGCGAAGAGTGACCGCCGCACTCGATGAACACACAGACAACACCGTCTCCGCAATTCTATCTCACTGCACCGGCAGCCTGCCCATATCTGCCGAACGAGATGGAGCGAAAGGTGTTTACCCACATGGTGGGCGAGCGCGCACCGGAACTTAACGACCTCCTGACCCAGGGCGGTTTCCGCCGCTCGCAGAACATCGCCTATCGGCCCGCCTGCGAAACCTGTCGCGCCTGCATTTCCGTTCGCATTCTCGCCAACGAATTCTCGCCGAGCCGGTCGATGCGCCGCGTGCTTGCGACCAACAGCGACGTGATCTCGTCGGAATACCCGGCCGAACCATCGAGCGAACAGTACAACCTCTTCCGCCGCTACCTTGACCGACGGCATCAAAAAGGCGGCATGTCCGACATGTCGGTTCTCGACTATGCGATGATGGTCGAGGACACGCATGTGCACACGAAGATCATCGAATACCGGCTGAGGGTCGAAGGCGACGGCATCAGCGAGAGGGCCCGCGGGCCGCTGATTGCGACGGCGCTGACCGACCGCATGGGCGATGGGCTTTCGATGGTCTATTCCTTCTTCGACCCGGCACATGAAGACCGCTCGCTCGGCACCTTCATGATTCTCGATCATATCCGGCGCGCCAAGGAGCGCGGCCTCCCGCACGTCTACCTCGGCTATTGGGTCAAGGGTTCGCGCAAGATGGGATACAAGACGAAATTTTTGCCGCAGGAGCACCTTATGCCGCGCGGCTGGGAGCGTTACGATGGCTCTGACGCTGACTCCGAAACACCCCCCACGAAAACGGATTGAAAATTGAGCCCTACCACTGATGCCGCGCTACACCGGCGCGGACTTGCCATCACCGGCCTTGGCGGCCTTGCTCTCTCCTTCGACATTCCGCTCATCCGCTCCGCCGGCGGAGAGGTCTGGTCGCTGCTCGCCGTGCGAAGCCTTTCGACCTTCTTCATCGGGCTTTTGGCATGGTTCGTGATCAATGGGCTGCTTGGCCGCAAGATCTCGCTCATTCCGGGCAAGGCCGGGCTCGTCGTCGGCCTGTTCTACGGCATCAATTCGTGCACGTTCCTGCTGGCCGTCTTCAACACGTCGACGGCAAACGTCGTCTTCATTCTTGCCTTCACATCGATGTTCGCCGCGCTGCTCTCCTGGATTTTCCTGAAGGAACGCCCCTCCAACGCAACGCTGGTGACAATGGCAGCCATGGTGATCGGCGTCGGGCTGATCGTGCAGGACGGGCTTGAGAGCGGACATCTCTTCGGTGACGCGATGGCGGCGAGTTCGGCCTTCCTGCTTGCCAGCGCCATCACCATCAGCCGGGCAAGCGGCCGCGACATGGCCTTGGTGCCGCTGGTGACCGCCATTTTCCCGGCGGCAGTCGCGCTTCTGCTCCTGCCGGCCGGCGGCTTCTCGATCGCGGCTCCGGAATATATCCTGTTCAACGGCCTGGTGATGATCCCGCTTGCGTTCTTCTGTCTGGCGACAGGGCCACGCTTCCTGTCAGCCCCGGAAGTGGGCATGTTCTATCTGCTCGAGACCATCCTGGCGCCGATCTGGGTCTGGCTCGTCTTCGCCGAAAGCCCGACGACGCAGACGCTTGCCGGCGGCGCAATCCTGATCTTTGCGCTGATCGGCCACTCTCTCTGGCAGGTGCGCAGCCGGGCCGCGCGCGCAGCGTTGCCCTGCCCCGAATAGATCGCGACCGCCTCGGGGTGGCAAAGATATCCGCCAAGCGCGATCGTCAGGTTGGCGTTCTATCGGCCTCCGAAGAACTCGGAACCTGGACGTGCATCGACCAGAGCTCGCGGTTCATGTCGATCCATGCGGCAGCGACATCAAGAGGCGCGGGATTGCCGCATACGGCCTCCCCATCGCGGGCAGGCAGCCGCGAAACCAGGCAGGCCTCCTCAAGGATGCGCAGATGCTGCTCGAGCGCATCAGGCGTGACAGCGACGGCGGCGGCCACCTCGACGACCCGGGTCTCACCGCCGAGCAATATTTCGAATATCCGCCGGCGAACCGGATTTGCGAGCGCGAGGAGAATGTCGTCAAGGGCTGCAGAATTCGGCATCGTCTTCATCCTGTTGGGATGATTATTGATCCACGACCGCACGTTGCTTTCAAGCGCCGAAAACGGGGCATTCGACTAATTTTCAGATCGCTTAGGCAGAATCCGGGTAACAAGCCTGCGCAACCGAGCCGCGCAGGGAGCGATGAATCAGCCGCTGAACTTGCCGCTGCGCGGGAAGCCCTTCGGCACGACGCGGCCGGCAGAGGCACGATCGGCCAGCCACTCGATCAGTTCGTCCTTGCTCTTGGTAAAGACGCGGCCAGCGCTGTCCTCCCAGACGAGACCGTCCGCAATCGCAAAGCAGCGGATGTCGGAGATACCGCCATCCTTGTAGCGCTGCAGTCGGACACCCTTGCCGCGCGCCATTTCCGGAATCTGCACCAGCGGGAAGACGAGCATCTTGCGGTTTTCCCCGACCACCGCGACGTGGTCGCCCTTGACCGGCACGACCAGCTTGGCTTCGTCGGGCATGGCGACGTTCATCACCTGCTTGCCCTTGCGGGTATTGGCAACGATATCGCCCTCGGCAACAACGAAGCCATTGCCCGCCGCCGACGAAACGATGAGCTTTCTCGCCGGATCGTGCACGAACGCCGTCAGCACGTCCTGGTCGTTTTCCATGTCGACGATAATGCGCAAGGGTTCGCCATGACCGCGGCCACCGGGCAGCTTGTCACCGCCGAGCGTGTAGACCTTACCGCCCGTCGTGAAGACGAGGATCTTGTCGGTCGTCTGGGCCGGAAACGCGACCTTCAGCGCATCCCCCTCCTTGAACTGCAGCGTCGAGGTATCGGAGATGTGGCCCTTCAGCGCACGGATCCAGCCCTTTTCGGAGATGACGACAGTGATCGGTTCCTTCTCGATCATCGCCTGCTGGATGGCTTCAATGTCGGCGTCAGGCGCGTCGGCAAAGGTGCTGCGACGCTTGCCGATCTCGGTCGCCTTGGCGAATTTCTTCTTCACCTCGCCGATTTCCCAGGCGACAGTCTGCCATTGCTTCTCCTCGGAGGCGAGCAGTGCCTCGATCTCGGCCTTTTCCTTCGACAGCGCATCGAACTCGGTGCGGATCTCGAATTCTTCCAGCTTGCGCAAAGAGCGCAGCCGCATGTTGAGGATCGACTCGGCCTGGAGGTCCGTGAGCGAAAACCGCTCCATCATCGTGACCTTCGGCTCATCCTCCTCGCGAATGATCCGGATGACCTCGTCGATATTGAGATAGGCGACGAGATATCCGCCGAGGATTTCGAGGCGGCGATCGATCGCAGCCAACCGATGGCGCGAGCGACGCTGCAGCACATCGCGGCGATGGGCGAGCCACTCCGTCAGCACTTCGTTGAGCGCCATGACGCGCGGCACGCGCCCCATCGACAATACGTTCATGTTGAGCGGGATGCGGCTTTCAAGCTCGGTGAGCTTGAAGAGCGATTCCATCAGGATCCCGGCATCGACCGAACGGCTCTTCGGCACCAGCACGATGCGGATATCTTCAGCCGATTCGTCCCTGATATCTTCCAGCAGTGGCAGTTTGCGCGCGACGAGCAGCTCGGCGATCTTCTCGATCAGCCGCGACTTCTGGACCTGATAGGGGATCTCGGTGATGACGATCTGATAGCCGCCGCGACCAAGCTCCTCCGAAACCCAGCGCGCCCTTACGCGAAAGCCGCCGCGACCGGTGCGATAAGACTCGGCCATGCTCGAACGGCTCTCGACGATGATGCCGCCGGTCGGGAAATCCGGCCCCTCGATACCGCCCTTTTGCGGGTTGGCGGGATCGTAGAGAAGATCCTCGACGGTTGCCTCGGGATGACGGATCAGATGCAGCGCCGCGTCGCACAGCTCATGCGCGTTGTGCGGCGGGATCGATGTCGCCATGCCGACGGCAATGCCGGTCGCGCCATTGGCAAGCAGGTTCGGGAAGGCGCCGGGAAGCACGGTAGGCTCCTGGTCTTCCTCGTTATAGGTGGGACGAAAGTCCACCGCGTCCTGATCGATACCTTCCAGCAGCAGCGAGGCGACGTCGGTCATCTTCGCTTCGGTGTAGCGCATGGCGGCGGCGTTATCGCCGTCGATATTGCCGAAGTTGCCCTGCCCGTCCACGAGCGGGTATCGGATGGCGAACTCCTGGGAGAGGCGCACCAATGCGTCGTAGATCGAGGCGTCGCCGTGCGGGTGGAACTTACCCATGACGTCGCCGACGATGCGGGCGCATTTCTTGAACGAGGTGTTGGGCCTGAGCCCCATCTCGCTCATGGCATGAACGATGCGCCGATGCACCGGCTTCAGGCCGTCGCGAACGTCCGGAAGCGCACGATGCATGATGGTCGACAAGGCATAGGCAAGGTAACGCTCTTCCAGCGCCGCCTTCAGGTCAACCGGCTGAATATGATCATCCCCGCCAGACGGGGGAGTAAGGCTTTGTCCCATGTGTTCTTGCTAGCGCAACAAACCCGGAACATCAAGGATTTCAGGGGATCGCGCTGTGGAGAACCGCTTGGGGGCAGCGACGCGCTATTGAACGGCGCAGACCGGGCGCTGCAATGTTCGTGCAACGCTTAAACGGTTATGCCATGAGTGAGCGATCGGCGTCGGTAACGTCCTGGAAAGCATCCGGGGGCGGAACCTGTGTGATTTCACCGAGCGAATATAATTTCGCCCTGTTTCGTATTAGGTTCGGCTGCTGTTGATTTGGATGATTTGCGAGGGGGCTATTGCGGGACGCGAACTGGCGGAAGGATGGGGCCGCAGGCATGGCATATTTCGCCTGCCGACACGGCTGTCCGCCTCAGTTGACGCAGCTTGCCGATATGAACCAGATTAGCGACGCCGCATCTTCGAAACAGCTAAACAATCAGATATTTTCACGAAGGAACTCCACAATGATGCATACGCGCAAGATCCGCCTGATGATGGCCAGCGCCGCACTCCTGACCCTCGCCGGCCCGGCCTTCGCGCTGGATGGCGCGGACCTGATGAAGAAGCTTGATGCGGCGACCAGCTCGAACGGCACCACGCTTACCTTCGACAAGGCCGAAGTCAGCGGCGACACGGTCACTGCCTCGGGCGTCCAGATCAAGCTCGCCGGCCAGCCCGGCGATGCGCTGAAGATCGGCGACATTACCTTCGAAGGCGTCGAGGAAACCGAAGGTGGCGGCTACTACGCCGAAACGGTTTCCTTCCCTGACATAAACGTCAAGCAGGACGAAGGCAGCTTCGCCGCCAAGGATATCCTCATTGCAGGCCTTTCGATTCCCGCCAATCCGGCCGGCGGCACGCTCGACGATATCCTGCTCTACGAAAGCGCCAGCACCGGCCCGATCACGCTCAGCGTCAAGGACAAGGAGGTCTTCTCGCTGGAAAGCAGCGAAGCCAACCTCGCCCGCCAGGAAAATGATGCCGGCTTTGACTTCGACGCAACGGCTGCCGGCCTCAAGGCAGATCTTTCCGGCGTCGAGGACCCCAAGTCCAAGGAAGCCATCGAAAAGCTCGGCTTGACCAAGCTCGATGGCGCCGTGACGATGAAGGGCAGCTGGGAGCTCGAAAGCGGCAATGTCGCGCTTGAGGAATATGCCTTCGACTTCAAGAACGTCGGCCGCCTGAACCTCGCCGTCGACATCTCCGGCTACACGCTCGCCTTCATGAAGTCGCTGCAGGAAGCCATGAAGACCGCCGAAGCCAACCCGAACAAGGAAGAGGCCAACCAGGCGATGGGCCTGGCGATGATGGGGCTGATGCAGCAGCTGACCTTCAACAGTGCCGAGATCCGCTTCGACGACGCCTCGATCACCAAGAAGGCGCTCGACTACGCCGGTTCGCAGCAGGGCGTTACCGGCGACCAGCTGGCGCAGTCGCTGAAGGGCCTGGTGCCGCTGATGATGGCCCAGCTCAACGTGCCGGAACTGCAGAACCAGGTATCGGCCGCGGTCAACACCTACCTCGACGGCCCGAAGAGCCTGACGATCAGCGCCGCACCGGAAAAGCCAGTTCCGTTCCCGATGATCATGGGCGCGGCAGTGGGCGCACCGAACACCATCCCGTCGGTGCTCGGCGTCAAGGTGACGGCAAACGATTGATCGTTAAAGCCCTGGCCTGACAATCAGCGCCGGCGACTTCGCAAGACCTTGTTGTCCTCGAAGTCGCCGGCGTTTTACAGCGCGGCGCGTCTATTTAGACGCGCAAAGGTCGCTGTAACACTTTGAGTTACTGCATAATTCCTTAAATCGATTCCGATTTAAGGAATTATGCAGTAGTATCGGCGCTCGGTGTCGACCTCGCCGGTTGAACGAATGATCAAACTGACACTCCCATGCTGAAGTACATGGCCGTGCAAGTGTCAGGTTCTTGTCGCTCGGTCCTTTTCGGTTGAAAGCCTGCCTTTCTATGGGCCGATTTGTTTCAGCTGCCTTGCGTCCCCAGTCTGCGCGGCCACTACTACTCACACGTCTCTCGCGAGCGACTGCATCTTTTTTCAGCATGACGAACAAGCATGAGACTTGAACCGGGTTTTGTCCGGCCATCCCGTACTGCGCGGTTCCCGGCGACCATCGCTGCGCTTTTCCGCGCGCGTGCGTTCCATGTTATGATCGCTCGGCTTGATGCCCGCGAACCGTCGCCTATCTAGATTTGTCTGGAGGAGAGATTCCATCCCACATTCCTGACCGATCACACGGAAGGAGAACGCCATGGGACTGAAACATGCGGATATCACCGCCATTCTTGGCCCGGTCGACGAAACGCTGATGGCCGAGCTGCTGGCCACCGGGGCGACGGCAGCCGAACTCGCGGAAGCGATCGCCTGGGTTAACAACGACGAAGCGCTGATCGGCGAAGGACGACATCTGCCGGCTGGGCGCGTCGCCGCATTGATCGACATCCTGACGCCCGACGAGGGCGAAGAATAGTTTTTTGGGCGCTGGAGCGTCCGAAGAGATAGATCTGATGACCATCGGTAACGTCAGGGCCATTTCGCGATGGCGGCCACGTGACTGCGAGTTTTGTGTTGAGGGAGGCCGACAATGACAGCCAAGGAAGTCAAGTTCAGTAGCGACGCCCGCGACCGCATGCTGCGCGGCGTGGATATCCTTGCCAATGCCGTGAAAGTGACGCTCGGCCCGAAGGGGCGGAACGTCGTCATCGAAAGATCCTTTGGCGCCCCGCGCATCACCAAAGATGGCGTTTCCGTTGCCAAGGAAATCGAACTCGACGACAAGTTCGAAAACATGGGCGCCCAGATGCTGCGCGTGGTGGCATCGCGCACCAGCGATGTCGCCGGCGACGGCACCACGACGGCAACCGTGCTCGCGCAGGCGATCGTCAAGGAAGGCGTCAAGGCGATCGCCTCCGGCATGAACCCCATGGACCTCAAGCGCGGCATAGACCTCGCGGTGGACGCCATCGTCGCAGAGCTCAAGGTCCGCGCCCGCAAGATCGCCAACAACGAGGAGATCGCGCAGGTCGGCACCATCTCCGCCAATGGCGACACGGAGATCGGACGATATCTCGCCAAGGCGATGGAAAGGGTCGGCAACGAAGGCGTGATCACGGTCGAGGAGGCCAAGACCGCCGAGATCGAGCTCGAAATCGTCGAGGGCATGCAATTCGATCGCGGCTATCTCTCGCCCTATTTCATCACCGACCAGGAGAAGATGCGGGTCGAGTTCGAAGATCCCTACATCCTCATCCACGAGAAGAAGCTCTCCAACCTGCAGGCAATGATCCCGATCCTCGAATCGGTCATCCAGGCGAGCCGCCCGCTGCTGATCATCGCCGAGGACGTCGAAGGCGAGGCACTGGCAACGCTTGTCGTCAACAAGCTGCGTGGCGGCCTCAAGATCGCTGCCGTCAAGGCGCCGGGTTTCGGCGACCGGCGCAAGGCGATCCTCGAGGACATCGCGGTCCTGACCGGCGGCACGGTGGTTTCCGAAGACGTCGGCATCAAGCTTGAGAATGTGACCTTGGAAACGCTGGGCCGCGCCAAACGCGTGATGATCGAAAAGGACAACACCACGATCGTCGATGGCGCGGGCACCAAAGCCGACATCAGCGGCCGCGTCAGCCAACTCAAGGCGCAGATCGAGGAAAGCACCTCCGACTACGACCGGGAGAAACTGCAGGAACGGCTTGCCAAGCTCTCCGGCGGTGTTGCCGTGATCCGTGTCGGCGGCTCGACCGAGGTCGAGGTGAAGGAAAAGAAGGACCGGGTCGATGACGCGCTGCATGCCACACGTGCGGCCGTCGAGGAAGGCATATTGCCTGGCGGCGGCGTCGCCCTGCTTCGAGTCGTCAACACGCTTGATGGTATCAAGACCGCCAATGCCGAACAGCGCGTCGGCGTCGACATCGTCAGGCGCGCAATCGAGGTGCCGGTGCGCCAGATCGCCGAGAACGCCGGCGCCGAGGGGTCGATCATCGTCGGCAAGCTACGTGAGAAAACCGACTTCGCCTATGGCTGGAATGCCCAGACGGGCGAATATGGCGATCTGTTCAAGATGGGCGTCATCGATCCGGCCAAGGTCGTGCGCGCCGCTCTGCAGGACGCCGCCTCCGTCGCCGGGCTCCTGGTGACGACAGAGGCGATGATCGCCGAAAAGCCGAAGAAGGATGGTGCCGCACAACTGCCAACCGGCTCCGGCATGGACTTCTAAACTCCTACTGCATAATTCCTAAATCGGATTCGATTTAAGGACGAAATTATGCAGCAACTCAAAGTGTTACAGCGACCTTTGCGCGTCTAAATAGACGCGCGGCGCTGCAAGGCGAGCCTACTGCATAATTCCTTAAATCGGAATCGATTTAAGGATAAATTATGCAGCAAGTTTAAAGTGTTACAGCGTCCTTAGCGCGTCATATTTGACGCGCGGCGCTGTAAAAGCGCAATAGGCTGCCATCTGGCGCGGAACAGACCCAGGAGCCCGGCGGCGTTCGGCTCAGACGACAGGATGCCGGTGGCGCGCGACCTCGTCGCTGGCAAACTCGGCAATCGACAGCAGATCCGCCTCGCCGGCTCCGTCCTGCGCCTGCACGGTCATTCCTTGCAGAATCGCGCCGATGAAGCGGGCAAGTCCAGCCGCGTCCGTATGCCCGCGCAACTCCCCTTCTTCGATCCCGCGACGAAGCCGCGTCTCCAGGGCGGAGAGCGTCTGGTTGCGAAGGGCCGTCACGTGGCGGGCGATCACGTCGTTTTCGACTGCGCAGGTCAAGACGGCGGTCGAGATCATGCAGCCTTTCGGCCGACCGGGCACCGAAAACTCGTGTGCGGAAACCCGAAGCAGCTTGGCAACGACATCGACAACATGCCCCTCCCCATTCAGGCTTCGGCCGGCCGCGGCCCCCTCCTCCTGTCGGTAGCGCTCGAGCGCCTCGCGATAGAGGTCCGCCTTCGACACGAAGGCCGCATAGAGGCTCTGCGGCGTGATACCCATGGCTGCGGTGAGGTCGGCGATCGACGCCCCTTCATAACCGAGCCGCCAGAAGGTTTGACCGGCGGCGGCAAGCGCAACATCCCGGTCGAAAGCGCGCGGACGACCGCGCCGACGAGTAGGAGATTCTAAGGAATTGCTATTTTCCACAATGATCACTCTAGAATTATGCTCGCACCTGACATATTCAGGAACGGCCATTGTGATTATAGGAGGTTTTCCACGATGAGTCTCCACCTCAAAAGCGCTGCCCTGCTGTCGGCGCTGCTCGCCTTTCCCGCGCTCGCAGATGATCCCGGCCAATCGGCGCTCAAAGCCCAGCTCGATCCGGTAATCGACCGCGCAATCGCCGAAAAGCGCATTGTCGGCACGGTCGTTCTCGTCGCCCGCGACGGTGAGCTTGTTTACGCCAGAGCCGCAGGCCTTGCCGACCGCGAGGCAAACCGCACTGCGCGCCAGGACGACATCTTCCGTTTTGCCTCGGTGACGAAGCCGTTGGTGACCGTGGCTGCGATGCGGCTCGTCGAACAGGGGCGCATCAAGCTCGACGATCCGGTCAGCAAATGGCTGCCGGATTTCCGCCCCAGCTTCGAAGGCAAGGAGGTGCCGATCCTGGTACGCCACCTTCTCAACCATACGGCAGGGCTGGAATACGGCTTCTTCCAGCCTCCTGATGGTTCCTACGCAAAGGCCGGCGTTTCAGACGGGCTCGATCTTTCCGGTATCACCCTAGACGAGAACTTGAAGCGCATCGCCAGTGTGCCGCTCGCATCACGGCCCGGTGAGGCCTGGCGCTATTCCGTGGCGATCGACGTACTCGGTGGCCTTATCGAGAAGGCAAGCGGCAAGACGCTGGACAAGGCCGTCGATGAACTGGTCGTGACGCCCTTGGCTTTGGCCGACACCGGCTTTTCCGTGAAGCCGACGGACAGGTTGACCGCCGCCTACTTCGACGGCTCGCCCGCCCCTGTGCGCATGCAAGGTGACGCTGCCGTGCCCATCGGCGAAGGCAAGCTGACCTTTTCGCCAGACCGCATCCTCGACGATAAAGCATTTCCATCGGGCGGCGCCGGCATGGCCGGCACGGCAAACGATCTGCTGACGTTCCTGGAAACGATCCGCAAAGGCGGCGGCCCGTTGCTCTCGCCCGAGACGGTGAAGACGATGATGCAGGATCAGACAGGCCCCAAGGCGGAGACGCAGGGTCCGGGTTGGGGCTTCGGCTACGGCTGGGCCGTACTCGTCGATCCCTCCACGGCCGGCACGCAGCAGTCGAAGGGCACGATCCAGTGGGGCGGTGCCTATGGCCACAACTGGTTCGTCGATCCGGTCAAGAACATCACCGTCGTGGCGCTGACCAACACGGCGTTCGAAGGCATGTGGGGACAGTTTACCAGAGATGTGCGCGACGCCGTCTACGCCAAGCCGTGAGTCCCCGGGCAGTACAAAATGAAAAGACCCGGCGGTGGTTACCGCCGGGTCTTTTGTTTCTCGGCCCCTTGGACCTTAGTCTTTCTTCTGCGGGATCGGGCGAAGCGCCAGCTCGCGCAGCTGGGCCGACGTCGCCTCGGATGGCGCACCCATCAGCAGATCGACGGCCTGCTGATTCATCGGGAAGATCGAGATCTCGCGAAGGTTCTTCGCGCCGACCAGCAGCATGACAATGCGGTCGATACCGAAAGCCATGCCGCCGTGCGGAGGTGCACCATACTGGAACGCGCGGTAGAGACCGCCGAACTGTTCTTCCACTTCCTGCTGCGACTTGCCGGTCAGCTCGAACGCCTTGACCATGACTTCCGGCAGCTGGTTACGGATCGAGCCGGACGCGATTTCGAAGCCGTTGCAGACCATGTCGTACTGGTAGGCCTTGATCGAAAGCGGATCTTCGCCGTTCAGCGCTTCAAGACCGCCCTGCGGCATCGAGAAGGGGTTATGGGCAAAGTCGATCTTCTTTTCGTCTTCAAGCCATTCGTAGAACGGGAAGTCGACGATCCAGCAGAACTCGTAGCGGTCGCGGTCGACGAGGTTCAGTTCCTCGCCTGCCCGCGTGCGGGCTTCGCCTGCGAACTTGTAGAATTTCGTGGGATCGCCGGCGACGAAGAAGCAGGCATCGCCATCATCGAGGCCGAGCTGGGTGCGGATCGCATCGGTGCGCTCCTCTCCGATGTTCTTGGCAAGTGGGCCGGCGCCTTCGAGCTTCTCGCCTTCCTTGCGCCAGAAGATGTAGCCGAGACCCGGCTGGCCCTGGCTCTGGGCCCAGGCGTTCATGCGGTCGCAGAACGCGCGCGAACCACCGGTCTTAGCCGGGATTGCCCAGACTTCCACCTTCGGGTTCGAAGCGATCATGTTGGCGAAGACCTTGAAGCCGGAGCCGTCAAAGTGCTCGGTGACCGCCTGCATCTCGATCGGGTTGCGCAGGTCCGGCTTGTCGGAGCCATATTTGCGGATCGCCGTATCGTAAGGAATGCGCGGGAACTTTTCCGTCACCGGCTTGCCATCGGCAAACTCGACGAAGATCTCGCGGATCACCGGTTCCATCGTCGACCAGACGTCTTCCTGCTCGACGAAGCTCATTTCGAGGTCGAGCTGGTAGAATTCGCCCGGCAGGCGGTCGGCACGCGGATCTTCATCGCGGAAGCAGGGCGCGATCTGGAAGTAGCGGTCGAAACCGGCCACCATCAACAGCTGCTTGTACTGCTGCGGTGCCTGCGGCAGGGCGTAGAAGCTACCGGGATGGATGCGCGACGGCACGAGGAAGTCGCGCGCACCTTCCGGCGACGAAGCCGTCAGGATCGGGGTCGTGTATTCGGTGAAGCCGACGTCGCCCATGTGGCGGCGCATCGACGAGATGATCTGCGTGCGCTTGACGATGTTCTTGTGCAGCGTGTCGCGGCGCAGGTCGAGGAAGCGGTACTTCAGGCGAACGTCTTCAGGGTAGTCCGGCTCGCCGAATACCGGCAGCGGCAGTTCCTTGGCAGCCGAGAGAACTTCGATCTCCTGGGCATAGAGCTCGATTTCGCCAGTCGGCATACCCTTGTTGACGGTGTCGTCCATGCGTGCCTTGACGAGGCCGTCGATACGGACAACCCATTCACCGCGGACAGTCTCGGCGGCCTTGAAGGCGGGGCTATCGGGATCGGCGACGACCTGGGTGATGCCGTAGTGATCGCGCAGGTCGATGAAGAGCAGGCCGCCATGGTCGCGGACGCGGTGGACCCAGCCGGAAAGGCGAACGGTGGAGCCGACATCCGACTTGCGGAGGGCGGCACAGGTGTGGCTGCGGTAGCGGTGCATCGTGTTATCCCGGAATTGCAAAGCGCCGCGCAGGCCGGAACGGCGCGCGGCAACATGATCAAAATCGGGCGGAAAAGCGCATGATGCGCCGGCTTTGTCAAGCCGAGACGTCCGTCGTCCCTTCGCCAGCGCCATCGATTAAGCGCCGAAAACCACGTATCAATACGCGCTGTTCGCGACATGATCTGCCAAACGACGCGAAAAGAACGGTTATCGTCACAATTCGCGACTGTGCGCCACCGGAATGCGCCGCTACACATAATGGGTCCGCCTTCATCCCGACTCGCGAGCACCATTCGGAAGCCGCCTGCCCCATGTCGCAAATTCGTCCGCTCATTCCGCTTCTCGTCACCGCAGGCATCCTCATCGGCGGCAATGGACTGCAGGGCACATTCATCTCGCTGCGGGCACTCGAAGAAGGTTTCTCGACGTCATTGATCGGCGTCATCGGCACCGGCTACAACATCGGCTTCGCGCTCGGCTGCGTCTACGTCACCCGCATCCTGCGCGCCATCGGTCATATCCGCACGTTCTCGGCGATGGCGGCCATCGCGTCGGCGGCGGCGATCGCCATGGTGCTCGTCATCAACCCGCTGATGTGGTTCCTGATGCGGCTTGTCGCCGGCATCTGCTTCGCCTGCCTTTTCGCCACCGTCGAGAGTTGGCTGAATGCCAGCGTCACCAATACGAATCGCGCGCGCACGCTTTCCGTCTACCGCCTTGTCGATCTCGGCTCGGTCACCGCGGCGCAATATGTCATTCCCGGCGTCGGCATCGGCGGCTTCGAACTCTTCGCGATCATCTCGATGGCACTGACATTGTCGCTTGTGCCGATTTCCTTTGCCGATCGGTCGAGCCCGGTGGCGCCGGAAGCGATCCGCTTCGACGTCAAGGCGCTCTGGAACATCTCACCGCTCGCGACTGTCGGCTGCATCGTGGTGGGCCTCACCAACGCCGCCTTCCGCTCGCTGGGGCCCATCTACGCGCAGGGGATCGGTCTCTCGGTGACGGCGATCGCCACCTTCATGAGCGCCGGCATCATCGGCGGCGTCGTGCTGCAATATCCGCTCGGTCATTATTCCGACCAGATCGACCGGCGGCTGATCATCCTGATTGCCACCTTCGGGTCGTTGCTCGCCGGACTTTTCCTCGCCTTTGGCGCCGGCAACGACGAGTGGCTCAATTTCGCCGGCATCTTCCTATTCGGCGCCTTCGCGATGCCGCTTTACTCGCTCTGCTCGGCCCATGCCAACGACCACGCGGCGGAAGGTCAGCACGCTCTGGTGTCAGCCGGCATGCTGTTCTTCTGGTCGCTGGGCGCCATCATCGGCCCGCTGTTTGCCTCGTTCCTGCTTGAAATCTTCGGCCCGCAGGCGCTGTTCATCTATACGGCCGCAATCCTCTTCCTCTTCATGCTCTACACGGTCAGACGCATGACAGCGCGCGGCGGCGTTCCCGCAGAAGCGCGCGCCATGCCATTCCGCAGCCTGCTGCGGACCTCGTCCTTCTTCAACAAGCTCGCGGGCGGCAACCACAGCCGCAAGGACGACTGAAGCGCCTGCGGCAAGATGTGGCTGTGCGAGAGAATTGCTGATTGCGGCGATCAGGTTTAGAACCGACCTGTCGTCCTATCCAGTTGCCGAGATTGCAAAAAATGCCGCTGATCAGCCGCCGCACTTTCCTCCAGGGCTCCGCCGCTTTGGGCGGCGCTTTCGCCTTTGGCGCCGGCATGGCGGCGCGCGCCGGCGCGGCACCGGACCCGCAGATCCTGACGGCACAACTGGCTGAGGCACGGATAACCGCCGACGGCGTGACACCCAAGGTCATGACCTACGGGCTGGGGGATACCGCCAGCAACGGCATGCCGCCTGTCTTGCGGATGCGCATGGGCGCACCCTATGCCGCGCGGCTGGTCAACAGGCTCGACGAGCCGACGACCGTGCACTGGCACGGGCTTCGGATTGCCAATGCGATGGACGGCGTGCCGGAGATGACGCAGCCCTATGTCTATCCCGGCGATCCCTTCGACTATGTCTTCACGCCGCCGGATGCCGGCACCTTCTGGTATCACCCCCACTGCAACACGCTGACGCAGATGGGAAGCGGGCTGACCGGCGTCATCGTCGTCGAAAACCCGGAAGATCCGGCATTCGACGCCGAGATCGTGCTGAACCTGCGCGACTGGCGGCTCGGCAAGGGCGGCGCCTTCATCGACCCGTTCAAGCCCAGGGATGCCGCGCGCGGCGGCACCTACGGCACGGTTCGTACCGCGAACTGGCAGCAGGAGCCGAGCTACGATGCGCCCGCCGGCGGCCTCGTGCGGGTCCGTATCGCGGCGACGGATGTCACACGGATCTATACGGTCGGCCTGGAAGGGGCAGACGCCATGGTCGTCGCGCTTGACGCAAACCCGGTCGACAAACCCTTCCCGCTCGACCGCTACGACGTCGGTCCGGGCCAGCGTATCGATCTCGTCGTGCGGATGCCGGACAGCGAAGGTGCCACGGTGAAGCTCGGCAACCTGCGTGGCTCGCATCCCTGGACGATCGCCAGTTTCCGCGCAACAGGCCCATCCTTGAAGCGCGATATCCGCGATGTTCCCCCCCTTCCCGCCAATCCTATCGCCGAGGCAGACCTTTCGGTTGCCACCCGCGTTCCGATCGAACTGACGGCCACGGCCGAACATAAGGCGACACCGTCGATCTGCGGCTCGCTCGGTTACACCTTCTGGGCGATCAACAAGGTGCCGTGGCCGGGCGACACGCCCGATCCGATCGCACCGATCGAGGAAATGAAGCTCGGCAGGAGCTATGTCCTGCAGATCGCCAACCGGACGCCGCACGCCCATCCGATCCACCTGCACGGCATGAGCTTCCGCATTCTCAACTCGAACAAGCGGACCTTCCTGCCGCCGCCGACGGACACCATCCTGCTTTTGCCCGACGAACAGGCGGAAATCGCGCTCGTTGCCGACAATCCTGGCGATTGGGTGTTCCATTGCCACATCATCGAGCACCAGAAGACCGGTATGACGGGTTATTTCAAGGTCGTTTGAGAATTTCCATTGTGACAGATGGCACGAAGGGCTACACGAAAAACATAGCCGCATTTTTGCCACAGTGATTTAACTCCGATGATTGAAACAACCGCAGATCTCGAGGCCGCCTGCCAGCAGTTGGCCCGCTCAAATTATATTACGATCGACACGGAATTCCTCCGCGAGACCACCTTCTGGCCGGAGCTTTGCCTGATCCAGATGGCGAACCCGGATATGGCGGTCATCGTCGATCCGATGGCCAAGGGCATCGACCTCACGCCGTTCTTCGCGCTGATGGCCAACCCTGATGTGATCAAGGTGTTTCACGCAGCGCGTCAGGATATCGAGATCATTTTCCATCTCGGCAATCTGATCCCGCACCCGATTTTCGACACCCAGGTCGCAGCCATGGTCTGCGGCTTCGGCGACAGCGTCTCCTATGACCAGCTCGTCAACCGCATCAAGGGTGAGCAGATCGACAAGTCCTCGCGCTTCACCGATTGGAGCCGCCGGCCGCTGACGGACAAACAGCTCGATTACGCGCTGGCCGATGTCACGCATCTGCGCGACATCTATCAGTACCTGAACACGCAGCTCGAGCGCGAAGGCCGTTCGCTGTGGCTTTCTGAGGAAATGGCCATCCTCGAAGCGCGCGACACCTACGACCTGCACCCTGATGATGCCTGGCAGCGCCTGAAGATGCGCGTCAAGAAGCCGATCGAGCTCGCGGTCCTCCAGAAGGTCGCCGCCTGGCGTGAGCGCGAGGCGCGCAATCGCAACGTCCCCCGCGGGCGCATCCTCAAGGACGACGCAATCTACGAAGTCGCTCAACAGCAGCCGAAGGACTCCGAGGCGATGGCGCGGCTGCGCACCATCCCGAAGGGCTGGGAACGCTCGAGCGCCGGGGCGGCGCTGATCGAGGCGGTCAACGAGGCGCTTGCCATCCCCAAGACCGAACTGCCAAAGCTGCCGCGGCAGAACCACACGCCCGAAGGTGCGGCCGCCGCCACCGAAATGCTGAAGGTGCTCTTGAAGCTGATTGCCGAGAAGCAGGGCGTGGCTGCCAAGATCATCGCCAACAGCGACGATCTCGACAAGATCGCCGCCGAGGGCGAAAAGGCCGACGTCGGCGCGCTCAAGGGCTGGCGGCGCGAGCTGTTCGGCGATACGGCACTGAAATTGATCAATGGTGAAGTGGCTCTTCGCTTCGTCGACAAGAAGATCGAAGCGATGGAAATCGGCGATTGAAAAACGGCGGGCGGAAACAATTTTCCGCCCGAATCCGGCTCTAGCCAAGGCCCTGCAGCGGGACTGATTCGCAATCGCGGCGAGCAGACATCAGCGCGCTGACGCGTGACGGTACCAGGCAGGTTCGCCGACGCGCTCTTTCTTCGCTGTCCGGTTTCGAGGCTCTTTTCGCATGCGCTGGCGTTTCTCCACGTTCGAAGGAATTTTGCTGCTGCTGATCGTCGGCAGCGCTGGCGCGCTCTATGCCTGGGTCACCTTCGGTGGCGGCGGCCTGATCGGAGCCACCTATGCGGTCTTCATCTGCATGCCGATCCTCGCCTTTGAGCGCCACATCATTTTCCGGCGGCTCTACCGCAAGATCCATTCCTTCTCGACGCCGATCTTCTTTCTTGCGTCCCTTGCCGTCTACTTCATCTTGATCGACGTCGGCTACGCCTTGGCCGGCCTGATCATGCAAATGACGGGGCACCTGCGCGAGGACTGGTTCGACTCCCTGGTGCCATCGAGCACCGTGCTTCTCTTCACCTTCGCGATCGCGGGACCGTTGGTTTTCATTCTTCGCGTGCGGGAGTTGTTGGGCCGGGACGTCTTCCTCAGCCTGTTGACCGGCCGATACCGCAAGCCGATCCAGGAAGAACGCGTGTTCCTCTTTCTCGATCTTGCCGGATCGACGTCCTACGCCGAGCGCAACGGTGATCTGAGAATGCAGGAGTATCTCGGCAAGCTCTTTGCCACGCTTGCCGACCCGGTGCTGCGATACCGTGGCTCTATCGACGACTATGTTGGTGACGCCGCAATCATCACCTGGCCGTTTGACCGCGCCGTCAACAATGCAGCGTGCGTTCACTGCGTCTTTGATATTCTCGACGCCATCGAGGCCGAGAGCCACCGGTGGCGCAAGGAGTTCGGCGAGGTTCCGCGCCTGCGGGCAGCGCTGCACGGCGGCACGATCGTTGCGGCCGAAATCGGCGTCGACAAGCACAAGATCACCTATTTCGGCGATACGGTGAACACAACGGCCCGGCTTGAAGGCTTCTGCAAGACGTTGAACCATCAGGTACTGATTTCCACCGACCTCGCCCGCAAGATGCGGCTACCGCACTATGTCCGGGTGGAAGATCTTGGCGAGCACGCCGTCAAAGGACGCGGACAGAAGCTCGGTGTGCTGGCGCTTCGGGCTGGGGGTACGCCAGCGCCGCAGCTGGCGTCCAGCTAACTTTCAACCGTGCAGCTTCGCCCCCTTGGTAATCTTGTCGACCAGCTTCTTGTCGGCATGAATGGCGATGCCGGCGACCTTCGCTTCGTCAGGCCGCGTTTCGGCGAAGACCGCGCGGTTGGCGCTGTCGTGGCCCGTCGAAAACATAGCATCGACATAGATCGAGGTTCGAATCTCTCTTTCGATCGCGCGGCGTTGAATATTGCCGAGCGTCGCACCATCTGCCGATAACACGATGATCGGCTGAACGCTCAGAGCGTTGTAGACGTTACCGGCACCATCGCGATAGGTTTCACCGATGATCGCCGGTTTCTGCCCGGCGATGCCGGTGGCCAGAAATGCGGTGACATTCAGTTTCTGCCAGGTGGCCAGATCCTCGCGCAACACGATCGCGAACTTGGTGTCGAACATGACGGGTATCTCCATTTCAGGACATCAGGGCGTGCCCGAAGAGGCCTTAGCCGAGGACGCGGCCATCGATCTTGAACGATTGTGCGGATCGCCCGGCGACGGGATCCGCATCGCCGCTCCGGTGGACGGCATCGAGCGCATCGAGGCGCGGCTGCACGGCAAGGTCTTCGAGCCGCATCGCCACGACACCTATGCGCTCGGCGTAACGCTCGGCGGCATCCAGACCTTCCAGTATCGCGGCGAGAGCCGCTACAGCACGCCCGGGAGCATCATCATCATTCACCCCGACGAGGTGCACGACGGCGGCGCGGGAACGGAGGCGACGCTTCGCTACCGGATGATGTACCTGCAGCCGGAGCGATTGATCGCAGCCCTTGGTGATAGCGGCGGAGCCTTGCCTTTCATCGCCGCACCTGTTGTCGGCGACGTGGCCCTGCGCCAGGCAATCGGCGAGGCCGTTATGGATCTCGACGGCGGCCTAGACGAACTGGCCCTCGACGACATTCTCACCCGCATCGCCGAGGGATTGTGCCGCCATGCTGGCACGACAGCTAAGCCTGCCGGCAGGTCGGCGAAACGGGCGGTGTTCAAAGCGACGGACTATCTCAGGGCCAACCTCGAGCGCCCGGTCGGCTCGCAGGAACTCGAAGCCGTCAGCGGCCTCGATCGTTTCACGCTCGCCCGCCAATTCCGAAAGGTTCTCGGCACCAGCCCGCACCGCTACCTCCTGATGCGGCGGCTGGAGCAGGCGCGCCGGATGATTGCCACCGGCCACAGCCTGGCGGGGGCGGCGATGGAAACCGGCTTTGCCGACCAGGCCCATTTCACCCGTCATTTCAAGCGTGCCTATGGTGTGACGCCCGGGCGATGGGCAAGCCTGGCGCTTGCGGGCTGACGGCGATGCCCTGTCATCAAAGCTTCACCGCCCTGTAAGCCAAGCATCACCCAACCGTCATCAAAGCCGCCTATCGGGTTCGCGTACTTTGGCATCCAACCCATGGTGACTTTCATGACCAAAACGCTTCTCGCCACTGCGGCGCTCACACTTTTGATGACGACGGCCGTCCTGGCTGAGGAAAAGGCTTTCCCGGCGACGCTTAAGGCACACGCGATCCTGCCGGCAAACACGATCCTGGCAGCCCCGTCCGACGCGCCGGAATATCTGAAAACGTCAGGCAAGTTCACCACCGCAGACCGCAAGCGCGCCGAGGCAATCGGCACCGTGCCCGGCAAGGATGGCGTGCGCCCGACCGGCCTTTCGCTGCCGTTCAACGGCCAGCCGATGCAGGGCTTCTCCGGCATCAAGGCCATGGAAGACGGCACCTTCTGGAGCCTTTCCGACAACGGCTTCGGCAGCAAATTGAACTCGACCGATGCGATGCTGATGCTCCACCATGTGAAGATGGACTGGGACGCCGGCAAGGTCGAAGCGCTGAAAACCCTGTTCCTCACCGATCCGGACCGCAAGGCCCCCTTCCCGATCGTCATGGAAGGCTCCGACAAGCGCTACCTGACCGGTGCCGACTTCGACGTCGAGTCCATCCAGCCAGTCGCCGACGGTTTCTGGGTCGGCGAGGAATTCGGTCCCTACATCCTGAAATTCGATGTCGACGGCAAGCTGACCGACGTCATCGCGACGACCGTCAACGGCAAGCCGGTGATGTCGCCCGACAATCCGACCCTGACGCTGCAGAGCGACCCGTCGAAGAAGACGCCCGCCTTCAACCTGAAACGCTCCGGCGGCTACGAAGGCATGGCGCTGTCGAAGGACGGCACCAAGCTCTACGGCCTGCTCGAAGGCCCGATCTGGACCGACAGCGAAACCGTCGAACAGGCCGACGGCCGTCCGGCCCTGCGCGTCATCGAACTGGATGTCGCCAGCAAAGCCTGGACGGGCCGCAGCTGGCTCTACCCGCTGGCCGAAGGCGGTGAGGCGATCGGCGATTTCAACATGCTCGACGACAAGACCGCACTGGTGATCGAGCGCGACAATGGCGCCGGCACGCTCGACAAGGCCTGCGCAGACCCGAAGGATCCGAAGCCGGATTGCTTTGCCGTCGGCTCGAAGGTGAAGCGTGTCTACAAGATTGCCTTCGATGACAGCAATGTCGGCAAGGCCGTGCGCAAGATCGGCTACATCGACCTGTTGAAGATCGCCGACCCGGACAACAAGAAGCGCCAGGGCGGCGGCGACGGCTATTACGACATGCCGTTCGTGACGATCGAAAACGTCGACCGCGTCGATGACACGCACATCATCGTCGGCAACGACGACAACCTGCCGTTCTCGGCCGGCCGTGCGCTTGATAAGGCTGACGACAACGAGTTCGTTCTGCTCGAAGTCGGCGAATTCCTGAAGGCGGAATAATCAAAAAAGGGCGCGCGGGTTTTCGTCCGCGCGCCCTTCGTCAAAGAAAGCATGCGTTCAGCTCTCGAAGCAGAACGCCAATCTCCTGCCCGTCAGCCTACCCAGCTGCTGCAGCCGCCCGTCGAGGCGCTCGCCGGCAAATTCCGAATAGGCCGCAGGCACGACGATCTCCAGGTCGACATCCGGCAGAGACGATTTGCGGAAGGTCAGATTTTTCGCAACACCCGGCATCGACGCCGAGAACAGATAGGCGACGCGCAGCAGGCCGCCGAGCAGCTTCGCCAGTTCCAGCAGCCGCGGCGTGGTAATGCCGGTCAGCGCGCCGGTCGCGCCATCGTCGCTCAGGCCTTCGAAGCGATAATAATTGGCAAGCGCGATATAGGCACGCCCGGCATGGGTGATGCCGGAAAAGGTCGAGTGGGCGATGATGTTCAGCGCCTGCAGACCGCGATAGTCCGGATGTGCGCGCCAGCTGATATCGGCAAGCAGGCAGGCGGCCTGGCGATAGCGGCTTTCCTCTTCGGTTTCGTCGATACCGAAGAACGGCACCATGCGGCCGGTCCAGTCTGCAAGTTCGCGCGCGTGCTCCGGCGAACGCGCGCGCAGGATGGCGATTTCGCCGGCAGCGGTCAGCAGCGGATCCTGCGCACGCTCGTTCTCGTTCAGCAGCGAGAAGAGGTAGCCTTCGCGCACGCCGAGCGCCGAGAACGAAATCCGCTCCGGCTTCATGATCGACAGTGCCTCCTGCATCGCAATGGCGCCGAAGGGAAGCAGGCTGCGGCGGCTCTTGGAGATCGTCGCGTAGGCTGACGGCTTGATGTTCTTCGGCTCGATGACCTCCGGCAGCAGCGTCATCGCCTCGTCATAGGAAATCTCGTAGCCCTGCATCATGTGCAGCGGATAGTTGCGGATTTCCATGTGCAGCTTGGCGATCGAGCGCCAGGTACCGCCGACGGCATAAAAGGTGCGGGCGGCACCCGTCTTCAGCACCGGCGAGCTCTTCATGAATTTGCGCACCCAGGTGCGGGCCTTCGGCAGCGAACCGCCGCTGTGCTCGAAGAGGCGGATACCCCCGAGCGGCAGCGTAATGCCCTTGCCGATCTTCTTGCCGCTGACCTCGACCAGTTCCAGCGAGCCGCCGCCAAGGTCGCCGACCACCCCATCGGGATCGTGGTAACCGCTGACGATACCCATGGCGGAGAAATAGGCTTCCTCTTCGCCGGTCAGGATGCGGACCTTGTGGCCGAGGATGGCCTCGGCCTTCTCGATGAAAGCCGGTCCGTTGCTCGCCTCGCGGGCGGCCGCAGTTGCCACAACATACATGGAGGTCGCACGCGCCTGCTGCGACAGCGCATGAAAGCGATGCAGCGCCCGGAGAGCGCGCTCGACGCTCTCCTCGTCCATGCGTCCGGTGGCATCGATGCCCTTGCCCAGACCGCACATGACCTTCTCGTTGAACAGCATGGCCGGAGCGCGGCTCAGGCCTTCGTAGACGACAAGGCGAATGGAGTTCGAACCGATATCCACAACGGAGACCGGGCGGATGCCGGGCAGACGCCCCTGCGCTTCAGATTCGACCATGCAATTCCAGTTTACTTGCGCCAGCTGCTCTTCCAGCCGGCAATCAGCTTCGGTGCACTGGACTTCAGGGCTTCACCCCGGCCCGAGAGGCTGGGGTTGGTCATGAAATAGTGCTGCGCGTTGAAAGGCTCGGCATCCTTGCCGACTTCCATCCGGCGAGACGTGCCGTCGGGAAGAATTTCGTAGCTCTGCTGGTTGTCGATGAGATTGCCCAGCATAATCTGCGAAAGTACCTGTTCGTGCACAGTCCGGTTGATAAGAGGCACAAGCGTCTCAACCCGCCGGTCCAGATTGCGCGGCATCATATCCGCCGAGCCGATATAGACAAGCGCATTTTCCGATGGAAGGCCGTGACCGTTGCCGAAGCAGAATATGCGGGAATGTTCGAGGAATCTGCCGACGATGGACTTGACGCGAATATTGTCGGAGAGGCCCGGCACCTGCGGCCTCAGGCAGCAGATACCGCGCACCACGAGATCGACTTCGACGCCTGCACGGCTTGCCTTGTAGAGGGCGTCGATGATTTCGGGATCGACGAGCGAGTTCATCTTCATCCAGATCGCCGCCGGCCGGCCGGCCTTGGCGTGCTCGATCTCCTCATCGATATGCCTAAGGATGCGGGGCCGCAGCGTGTGCGGCGAGACCGCCAGCTTCATGCCGGCTTCCGGCTCGCCGTAGCCGGTGATGAAATTGAAGATGTTCGCCATGTCGTGGGCGATGACCGGGTTGCAGGTGAAGAACGACAGGTCGGTGTAGATCTTCGCCGTGACCGGGTGGTAGTTGCCGGTGCCGAGGTGGCAATAGGTCCGCAACCGGCCCTCCTCGCGGCGCACCACCATCGACATCTTGGCGTGGGTCTTGAGTTCGATGAAGCCGAACACCACCTGCACGCCGGCACGTTCCAGGTCGCGCGCCCAGCGGATGTTGGCTTCCTCGTCGAAACGGGCCTTGAGCTCGACCAGCGCCGTCACGGACTTTCCGGCTTCAGCCGCATCGACGAGCGCCCGCACGATCGGGCTGTCGTTCGAGGTCCGGTAGAGCGTCTGCTTGATGGCGACCACTTCAGGATCGCGCGCCGCCTGCAGCAGGAACTGCACCACGACGTCGAAGGATTCGTAGGGATGGTGGACCACCATGTCCTTTTCGCGGATCGCGGCAAAACAGTCGCCGGCGTGTTCGCGCACGCGCTCGGGAAAGCGCGGATTGTAGGGCTCGAAGCGCAGATCGTCGCGCGGCGCCTTGGTGATTTCCGACAGCGTGTTCAGCGCCAGCAGCCCCGGCAGGACGGCGACGCGGTTTTCCGGAACGCTCAACTCCTGAACCACGAACTGACGCAGCGAAGCGGGCATTTCCGAATCGAGCTCGATGCGGATCACCGAACCGCGGCGGCGGCGCTTCAGTGCCGTTTCGAAGAAGCGCACGAGATCTTCGGCCTCTTCCTCGACTTCGATATCGCTGTCTCTGATGATGCGGAACGTGCCCGAGCCCTTGACCTCATAGCCCGGGAACAGCCGATCGATAAACTGGCTGACCATGTCTTCGAGCGTGATGTAACGGATGACATTCTTGACGTCGGGAAGACGGATGAAGCGGTCGAGCGCCACCGGAAGGCGCAAGAGCGCCGTCATCGGTTCGCGGCCCGTCTTGCTGACGAGCTGCAGGCCCATCGAGAAGCCGAGGTTCGGGATGAACGGGAACGGGTGCGCCGGATCGATCGACAGCGGCGTCAGCACCGGAAAGATCGACTGGTCAAATTCGTTGGCAAGCCAGCTCTTGTCCTGCGCCGACAAGGATGCCGGACGGACGATCAGGATATCTTCCTTGGCGAGATACTGCTGCAGCACCGCGAGCGACGCCTGCTGTTCCATCTGCAGGTTGTCGATTTCCTTGAGAATGTCTTCGAGCTGCTCGGCCGGCGTCTTGCCGTCCGGCGACCGCATGGCCAGCCCCTGACGCACCTGGCCCTCGAGGCCAGCGACGCGCACCATGAAGAATTCGTCGAGGTTGGCGGCCGAGATCGACAGGAAGCGGACACGCTCCAGCAGCGGATGCGCCGTGTTCAGCGTCTCCTCCAGCACGCGGCGATTGAACTGCAGCCACGAGAATTCGCGATTGATGAACCGCTCCGGGCTGGAGAGCAGATCGACGTCCTCCGCCGGCTGCTTGTTCTCGTTCACCGCAGACGTCGCATTATCCATTGCTGATCAGACCCCATTTCGCCGCAGGCAGGAACTATAACAGTTTGACGACGGAACTGTGACAGTCAATCGGAATGGCGTTGATTTCCAAGCTCTTCCAGGACTTCGGCGGCAAGCGGCCGGGTCAGCTTTACGCCACGCGCAAGCGCCAGCCGATCGATACGCTCGACGATCGTCTGGGCAGCCTCAAGCGAGCGCTCCATGCGCTGGACGATAAAGCCGACGAGCCGTTCATCGATGAAAAGCTGGCGATCGGCAAAGAGCTTGATCAGCACCTGCGTCAACAGTTCGTCATCGGGCTCGCCGATTTCGACGACGGTTGCCGCCTTGAGGCGCGAGCGCAGGTCCGGAAGCGCGACCGGCCAGGACATCGGCCACAGGCGCGAGGTCATCAAGAGACCGGTGCCGTGCTCACGAACGCTGTTGATGACATGAAACAGCGTGGTGTCGTCGAAGCCCTGGCGGTCGGCATCCTCGAACAGGACAGGACCTTCGGCGGCGATCAGTGCGGCGTCCGAGTCCGCTACCGGGTGGATCGTCCGCGCGCCCGCCCTCTCCTTCCAGATGCTGGCGAGATGCGACTTTCCGGAGCCGACCGGGCCGGCGATGATGACGACGGGCGACGGCCAGTCGGGCCAGTGATCGACGATCGCGATCGCCGCGCTCAACCGGTCGGAAACGAGCAGATCCTCACGACCCGTTGCCGGGTCGTGGTCGAATGCCAGAGGCAGTTGTTCGAAGGGACGTTTTGTCATGCTGTACTCGGGACAAGGATGGGACTATCAGCCGGGCTGATCGCCCTTTGCCTTCTTCGCCGCGACCTTTCCGTGTCCATGGTAGAGATCGCTATCAAGGTATCGCTGGATGCCGAAGCGAACAAGCACGCCGATGGCAGCAGCCGCCGGAACGGCAACCAGAAGCCCGACGAAACCGAAGAGCGCGCCGAAGGCAAGCAGGGCGAACATGAGCCAGACCGGGTGCAGGCCGACACTCTTGCCCACAAGCTTGGGCTGCAGGATGTTGCCTTCCAGAAACTGGCCACTGAAGAATATGGCGGCGACAAGCCCGATCCAGAGATAATCGGGCCAGAACTGCACAAGCGCGACGCCGACGGCCAGGACCAGACCGACCAACGATCCGACATAGGGGATGAAGCTGATCATCCCGGCAAAGAGGCCGATCAGCAGGCCGAAATTGAGGCCGACGAGCGACAGGCCGATGCCATAGTAAAGGCCGAGGATGAGGCAGAGCGAGCCCTGGCCGCGAACGAAGCCGGCGATCGTCGTGTTCATGTCGCGGGCGATCTGGCGGACGACGCCGACATAGTCGCGCGGCACCCAGCTGTCGACCCGGTCGACCATCCGGTCCCAGTCGAGCAGCAGGTAGAAGGCGACGACCGGCGTGATGACGAACAGCGACAGAATGTCGAGCAACGCCATGCCGGAGTTCCAGAGCTGCTGGAAAAGCGTGCCGAGGAAGCTGGCCCCCTGCTCCAGGAGCTTGGCCGAATTCTGCTTGATCGCCGTCATCTGGTCGGCAAGCCAATCCGGCAACAGCGTCGACTGGCTGTCGGTCAATAGCGCCTGCAGCTTGGCGATATAACCGGGCATCTTCTGAATGAAGTCGGCGGCCTGGGTGAAGATTACCGGAATGATGATCATCAGCGACAGGGCGAAGAGCACCACGAAGCCGATCAGGATGAGGACGGTCGCCATCAGCCGGCTGAGGCCGAGCCGCTCGAGACGGTCGGCGACCGGATCGAGGAAATAGGCAAGCGCCATGCCCGCAAGGAAAGGAAGCAGGATCGAGCTGAAAACCATCAGGAAGGCGATGAAGGCGGCAAGCACCAGCAGCCAGAAAATCACCTGGCGCTGAAGTCCCGAACCGCTGACTCTTATGTCCATGGTGTTCCCCGTAACACGCCAAGCATGCTTTTGCCGCATCATAATCTGTTTGAGGAGATAGGGGGCTCGCCGCGCGCCGGTCAAGTCCACGTGCTTCCCAGCCCGGTAAATTGAAGCCTCGAGCCGTTTCTTGCCCGTGGGATATGGGCAAAATGGTGAAAAAAGGCCGCGAAGGCAGGCTGTCGGCTTGCACTCCCTTGCCCGTCGTGCAATTCGCATCCGCAAAATACCTGTCGCACGACCAGCCTTGGAGAACCAGCATGAGCCAGTCGGGAAAGAACGGCCTCACCTACAGTGACGCAGGCGTGGATATCGATGCCGGCAATCTGATGGTGGAGAAAATCAAGCCGCATGTGCGCTCGACCCGGCGCCCGGGCGCCGACGGCGAGATCGGCGGCTTCGGCGGCCTGTTCGACCTGAAGGCCGCCGGCTTCACCGACCCGGTGCTCGTCGCCGCCAATGACGGCGTCGGCACCAAGCTCAAGATCGCCATCGACGCCAACAAGCACGACACGGTCGGCATCGACCTCGTTGCCATGTGCGTCAACGACCTGGTGGTCCAGGGTGCCGAACCGCTGTTCTTCCTCGACTATTTCGCCACCGGCAAGCTCGATCCCGATCAGGGTGCCGCGATCGTTGCCGGCATAGCCGCCGGCTGCCGCCAGTCCGGCTGCGCGCTGATCGGCGGTGAGACCGCGGAAATGCCGGGCATGTATTCCGGCGGCGACTATGACCTTGCCGGCTTTGCCGTCGGCGCGGCCGAACGCGGCCAGTTGCTTCCGGCGGGCGACATCGGCGAAGGCGACGTCATTCTCGGTCTCGCCTCGTCGGGCGTTCATTCCAACGGTTATTCCTTGGTGCGCAAGATCGTGGCGCTGTCGGGTCTTGCCTGGGATGCCCCGGCGCCCTTCGGCGAAGGCACGCTGGCTGACCTCCTGATGACGCCGACCCGCATCTATGTGAAACCGCTCCTGAAGGCGATCCGCGAAACCGGCTCGATCAAGGCACTGGCGCATATCACCGGCGGCGGCTTCCCCGAGAACATTCCGCGCGTGCTGCCGAAGCATCTTGCAGCCGAGATCGATCTCGATGCCATCAAGGCACCGAAGGTCTTCTCCTGGCTTGCTCAGACCGGTGGCGTCGCTGCCAACGAAATGCTGCGCACCTTCAACTGCGGCGTCGGCATGATCGCCGTCGTTCCGGCGGAAAAGGCGCAGGAGGTTGCAGCCGCGCTCGAGGCCGAGGGCGAAACCGTCTTCACGCTCGGCCGCATGGTCGCCCGTGCCGAGGGCGCCCATGGCACGATCTACAAGGGCAGCCTCGCCCTATGATGAACGACGTGACGGCAGGCAGGAAAAAAGTCGTCGTCTTCATCTCGGGCGGCGGCTCCAACATGCTCTCGCTGGCCAAGGCCGCGGCCGAGCCTGGTTTTCCGGCCGAGATCGTCGCAGTGATCGCCGACAAGGCCGATGCCGGGGGTCTTGCCAAGGCTGCGGCGCTCGGCATCCCGACCTATGCGTTCCTGCGCAAGGATTTCGACAGCAAAGACGCGCACGAAGCGGCGATCCTTGCCGAACTCGAGCGGCTGTCCCCCGACATCATCTGCCTTGCCGGCTACATGCGACTGCTGTCGGCGACCTTCATCCAGCGCCACGAAGGTCGGATCATCAACATTCATCCGTCGCTTCTGCCGCTCTTTCCCGGCCTCCACACCCATCAGCGCGCCATCGACGCCGGCATGAAGGTGGCGGGATGTACCGTGCACTTCGTCACCGAAGGCATGGATGATGGCCCGATCGTCGCGCAGGCTGTTGTTCCCATTGTCGACGGCGACACTGCCGAGACACTTGCCGCCCGCGTGCTGACGGTTGAGCACCGGACCTATCCGATGGCGCTGCGGCTGCTGGCGGAAGGCAAGGTCTGGATGGAAGGCGGACGCGCAGTCACGCGCGGCGAGACACAGACACAAGCGCAGCCAATGCTGATCTCACCGGCCGAATAGGCTGGTCACGCCTACTTTGACGCAGCGAGCCGACGATCGAGTGCGTCGAGCACGCGCCGGGTCAGCGCCGGATAGTTTTCGTCGAAATGGTGGCCGCCTTCGATCGCGACGACATCGACACCGGTGCCCTTCAGGTCAGGGCAGGCATCGTCTTCTTCCTCCGTGCCATAGATGCATTGCACCAGAGATGGGTCGATGCGCTTGATGTCGTCGAGCGGGTCGCCACCGTCGCCCTGCCCTGCCGCGCCGAGCCAGCCAAGTACCGAGATCTTGTAGTCGACCTGATGCGACAGCGCCATCAGCGTGACCTGCCGCACGCGAGCGCGCTCGCCGGGCGAGAGCAGATTGAAGGTGCGCGACAGGATATCGGCGCCAAAGGAATAGCCGATCAGCAGAACATTGCGCACGTTCCAGCGCTTGCGATAGTAGTCCATCACATTGGCGAGATCGTCGGCCGTCGCCTGCGGATCGCGCCCGGACCAGAAATAGCGCAGAGAATCGACGCCGACGACAGGAACCCCCTGTTGCTGCAAGACGTCGCCGACCTGCTTGTCGATATCACGCCAGCCGCCATCGCCCGAATAGATCACCGCCATGGTATCGCGTGTCGGCTTGGTGTCGAGCACGGTCAGGGGCAAGCCGAACGGATTGTCGGCCGCGGCCTCGCTGTCGATCAGATCAGTGAGATGGCCGGTCAGCGCCGTGTAGGCTTCGTCGTCGCTCTCCTCCTGCGTGATATCAGGGTGTTTTTCGACGAGCGCGGCCACATGGTTTCTGCCCTCGTCGGATGCCGTCGGCGTAAAGACGACGGAGATCGGATCCGGCAAAGCGCCATCCGTCAGGCCGTAGACCATGTGGTCGCCCTTCCGGGTTTTGTCCGCCGGCGTGCAGAGCTGCTTCGTCAGTGCAAGGCCTTCCTCCGGGTCGACCGCGAGCGTCTGGCCGATGGTTGCGGCGGGGGTCTGGGCCGCGATCGCTAGTGCCATGGCCCCGCCTGCCCCGACGCCGGCAACGATCGGCGGCAGATAGGCATCGCTCTTCAGCGATCGCTGGACCTGCTGGCTCAGCGCTTCGATATCCGACACCGTGTAGACGCAGTCGCCGTCGTCCTTGGCAAGAGCGGCCAGATAGGCCTTGAGATCGATGCCGATGACGACCGCCTTGTCGTCGACGAGCGTGCGGGCGACCGCGTCCTCCTTGTCGCTCCAGCCATCCGCACCGGACAAAAGAACGACAAGGGCGGATACCCTGTCGTTCGGAATGAGGATGTGCGGCGCCGGGATCATGCCCGTGTCGTAGGTTGCTGGCTTCTCCTGCGCCAAAGCCGGCGCAATCGCCGCCGTCGCCAGAAGGACGGCTCCCGCCAGGGGCTTCCAGATGTTCGCGATCCGCATCATTTCTTCATCACTCCCTTGAGGCCGCCGCCGATGAGGAAAGTCGCATCCATCAAGGCAAGGATCGGATTGATGCCGCCGCTCGCCACGAGGTAGCGCGGCTGCCAATGCGGGTGGAACTTCGACTTGAAGGCACGAAGACCCTTGAAGTTGTAGAAGCGCTCGCCATGCTCGAAGAAGGTTCGCCCTGCCCTGTCCCAGACCGGCGCGCTCTGGCGCGAGGACATGCCCGACAGCGGCGCCATGCCAAGATTGAAGGTACGGTATCCCTCGGCCTTCAGATATTCCATCACCTGGGCGAAGAGGAAATCCATCGCCCCCTTGGGGGCGTCCGGCGAAAAGCGCATGAGATCGACCGTGCCTTCCTCTTTGGTTGCCGTCACCAGGATATTGGCGAAGGCGACGATCCGCCCATCGTAGGTGAGGATCGCCACCGGCTGCTCGGCAAGATACTCGGGGTCGAAGGCGCCGAGGGAGAAGCCCTTTTCCTTGGCGTTGTGATGGGCAAGCCATGCATCGGAAATCGCGGTCAGCTCGCCCATGATCGCAGGAACATCGACTGGCGCCACCATCTTGAACGCCAGCCCGTCCCGTTGGGCGCGGCTGACCTGCTGGCGCAGATTGGCCCATTTGCCACCCTTCATCTCGAAACGCGTGAGATCGACATGGGCGAGTTCGCCGAGCCTGAAAGCCCGTAGCCCCGCATCGGCGTAGTAGGCCAGACCAAGCGGCGAAACCTGGTAGAACACCGCGCGGCAACCGCTGGCGCGCGCTTTTTCGATGAACTGCCAGATGAGTTCCGGCCAGGCGTCCACCGGCCCCACCGGATCGAACAGCGCGATCCACGAGCGGGCGCGCTGGCCATACATGATGAAGGCGCGACCATCGGCGGAGAACAGCAGGCTCTTGTCGCCCATGCGCACCAGATTGGCATCGGACATGTCCTGCGCCTCGACGATCGCCAATGCCCGCTCCATGGCGTCGTCGGTTGCCGGCTCGGCACCCGAAGCCGCCGGGCGCATCAGGCTCCAGATCGCAAGCGCGCTGGCGCCGATCGTCACACCCAGAAGCGCACGCAGGCCGCGGGGCGCCTCGGCGGAGAATTCGAACTGCCACCAGAGTTGGTGGCTGTATTCGACGTCGCGATAGACGAACAGCAGGACGACGAGACCGCCCAGGCAGATGACGCCGAGCGCCGTCAACCACGGGAGCGTCAGCGCCTGGCCGAAGAGGGAAGCCGGCCGCACGAACAGGCGGCGGCTGACGACGAGACCGACGAGGAAGAAGGCGAGCATGCCGGCCTCGACCAGCGCGATCGCCTTGATCAGCGAAAGCAGAAGTGCGCCAATGGCGATTGCGATCGACGCCCACCAGGCGCCGTCGAGCCGCTGCGCGAGGCCGCGAGAGACGATGACCAGCGCAAGCCCGAGCAGGCTTGCCAGAAAATGCGCGCCCTCGACGATCGGCAGCGGCAGCATGCCCTCGAGGAAAGCAAGGTTTTCATCCGGTGTCGGCGTGACGCTCGACAGCACCAGCATGATCGCCAACACGATGCCGAACGTCGCCAGCAGAAGCGGCGTAATGCGGCCGCCGATACGGCGCACGCTGGAAGCGACGGGATGGCCGGAAAGCTGCCGAAGCTCGATACCGACGACCACCGCGATTGCGATCAAGAGCGGCAGGACGTGATAGATGACGCGGTAGAGAACCAGCGCACCGAGGATGGTATCGACATCGGTGCTGTGGCCGAGTGTGGCGATGATGATCGTTTCAAAGACCCCGAGCCCGGCCGGCACATGGCTGAGCACGCCGATGCCAACGGCAAGCGAATAGATCGCCAGAAAGGCCGGCCAACCGATCGTTCCCGCCGGAAGCAGCACATAGAGCACCGTTGCCGAAGCCGCCAGATCCAGCGCCGTGACGAGGAACTGGCGCGAAGACGTGCGCGAATCCGGCAGGCGCAGCGTGAAGCGCCCGAGGCTGACCTCATGACCGTCGCGCGCCTTGACGAAGACAGCGAGCACGACGCCGAGAATGGCAACCGCGATCATGCGCAGCCAGAAAGGGTCAAGACCCGTCAAGGGCGCCACATATTCGCCGACGGCAAGCAAGCTCAGGCACGTGACCGTCAGCAGCCCAAGCCCGAAGGCGAGCGTCACGAAGGCGATGATCCGGGCGATGTTTTCCGGTTCGATGCCCAGGCGCGAATAGGACCTGTAGCGGATGGCGCCGCCGCTCAGGGCGCCAAAGCCTGCGGTATTGCCGACGGCATAGGCACAGGCCGCCGTCAACGCAACGTCGGCATAGGGCAGCTTGCGCCTGACATAATCGAGCGCGCCGACATCATAGAAAGTGAGCGCAAAGAAGCTCAAGGTGGTGAAGAGGACGGCCGCGGCGACAGAGGCCCAGCTGGTATCGGCAAGCGCCTGGACCACATCGTCATACTGCACTTCGGAGGTCAGGTGGAAAATCGCCAGGCCGAAAAGGGCGATCACCAGCAATGTCGCAAGCGCCTGAAGGTAGCGCCGGTTACGACGCAGGAAGAGGCCCCACCCTGCCTCGACCTGCTGATCGTCGTTGGCTGCACGTTCCGTGAGGGAGGACGTCATGGGTTGCCCATGTCACTGATGAAGACATCAGCGCTGTAGCCTACCGAAGAACGATCAAAAAGTGAAATATCCGTAATGTATTATTTGCTTACAAAACAAGATCTTACACCGTAAGCGAACTACGGTTCAGCTGAGCCCACTGCAGCAGCATGATGGTTTTGGCATCGCATATCTCGCCCGTCGCAATCATGCCGAAGGCTTCATCGAAGGGAATTTCGAGAACCTCGATATCCTCGCCCTCATGCGCCAGGCCGCCGCCATCACCGGCCTTTTCGGTGACATCAATAAGCCCAACGAAAAAGCTGGTGCGCTCGGTGAGCGCGCCAGGGCTCATATAGGCATCGAAGAGGTGGGTGGCTCCATCGACGTGATATCCCGTTTCCTCCAGCGCTTCGCGGCAGATGGCAACCTCCGGGGTATCGTCGTCGAGCAGACCCGCCGGCGCTTCGATCATATAGGCGGGATCGCCCTGTAGCAGCACGGGCACGCGCAGCTGGCGGACGAGCACGACGCTTTGCTGGCGAGGATCGAACAGCAGGATGGTCGCGGCGCTGCCATGGTCGTGCACTTCACGCTTCAGCGTCGCCGTGCCGCCGTCGGACATGTCCTGCTCAAGAGTGATTTCCTCCAGATGAATGAAACCATCCGAGAGCGTGCGTCGTTCGATGATCCTGACACGCGGATCGTGGTGTTTCGTCATGGCAGGGTCCTTGGTCCGGAGAGGAAAGAATGCGGTCGCGGTCGACCGTCAATGAATATGTTCCGAGAGCGCGCAGCTTTCGCGCTCCATCTGCAGCGTTGTGTGGTGCAGGTCGAACTCGTCGCGCAAGCGTTGTTCGATCGCACGGCGCACGGTCTCGCCGTCGGCAAGCTCGGCCAGCACGACGTGGGCCGTCAGCGATGGCTGGCTCTGGGTGATCGCCCAGAGATGCAGATCATGCACCGAGGCGACGTCGGGCACGGTGGTGATCGCCGCATGCACATCCGCCAGACGCATGCCTGGAGGTACGCCTTCCAGCAGAATGTTGACGCAGTCCTTCAGCAGCACCCAGGTGCGGGGAAAAACCATGAAGCCGAAACCGACGGCGAGGAGCGAATCGACCCATTGCCAGCCGGTGAACCAGATGATTGCCGCACCGGCGATCACCGCCACCGAGCCGAGCATGTCCGACCAGACCTCGAGATAGGCACCCTTGACGTTGAGGCTTTCGTCCTTGTGACTGGTCAGAAGCCGCATCGATATCAGGTTGACCACAAGGCCGACGACAGCGATCAGCAGCATGCCGCCGGACTGGATTTCCTGCGGCAGCGACAGGCGCTTCCACGCCTCGTAGAGGATGTAGAAGGCGACGGCGAGCAGCAGCAGGGCGTTGAAGGCAGCGGCAAGAATCTCGAAGCGGGCATAGCCATAGGTACGCAGCAGATCCGACGGCCGGCGACCGACATGGATGGCAACCAGCGCAATCGCCAATGCCGCCGCGTCGGTCAGCATATGCATCGCATCCGAGATCAGCGCCAGGCTGCCGGTCAGAATGCCGCCGACGACCTCGGCCAACATGAACCCACCCGTCAGGCCAAGCGCACCCCAGAGACGCGACACCGGCGTGTTGCTGACATCTGCATGCTGATGGTCGCCGCTCATGAAGGCATCCGTTGGCTAGGGAGCGGGTTTCACCCAGACCCTGTTGTCGTGGAAGGCCGCGCCGCCATAGGGCGCGACGGCATCGGCGCCAGTAAGCACATTGATGCCCTCCCCGTCGAGATGGGCACCGTTCGGCCACAGGCCTTCGGCGATCACGACGCCGCGTCGTGCGCCGCCACCGACCCTGACGTGCAGGCGCACCTCGCCGCGCTGATTGCCGAGCTTGACGATGTCACCGTCGCCGACGCCGAGCGACGCGGCATCGTCCGCATGCATCATCACTATCGGGCGGACTTCCTTCTGAATCGAGGACGGAGTTTCGGCAAAGGTCGAGTTGAGAAAGGAACGGGCCGGAGACGTCGCAAGGCGGAAGGGATGTTCCGCGTCGGCGACTTCGATCAGGTCGACATGGTCAGGGAACTCCGGCAGTGCCGCATGCGGCCCCTGCAGACCCATCGACTTCGGCGGGCGGTTTGGCGCAGGCGTGCCGGTCCAGTCCGCCTTGAAGCGGAATTTACCGTCGGGGTGGCCGAAGCCCTTGAGATAATGCGCGTCCTCGAATGCCGGCTGACAGTCGAGCCACTTCTCGCGCTTCATTTCGTCATAGCCGATGCCGTAGTTGGCGAGCAGCCGGTCTATATGTTGGCGCTCGGTCAACCCGAAGCCGGCATGATCGGCAACCCCGAGCCGCCTTGCCAGTTCCTCGATGACGAAGAGATTGGTGCGCACCGTCGATGGCGGCTCCACCACCTTCGGCCCGATCAGGATGTGCTGATGGCCGCCGCCCCGATAAAGATCGTCG
Organism: Ensifer sp. LC384; assembly: GCF_001695865.1. NCBI lineage: Bacteria > Pseudomonadati > Pseudomonadota > Alphaproteobacteria > Hyphomicrobiales > Rhizobiaceae > Ensifer > Ensifer sp. LC384. The sequence continues at coordinate 132,342 of NZ_MBST01000034.1, read as the reverse complement.
TGCTCCAGGAACATGGTTGCCGGCAGCACGATATCGGCAAGCTGCGCCGTGTCGGTCATGAACTGTTCATGCACCGCGACAAACAGGTCGTCCCGCAGGAAGCCGCGTTTCACCAGCCGTTGTTCCGGCGCGACATTCACCGGATTGGTGTTCTGGATCAGCATCGCCGTCACCGGGCCGCCATGGCGCAGCGCCTCGGCATCGCCTGTCAAGACCCGGCCGATCTGCGACTGGTCGAGCATGCGCACATCAGGATCGTGGAACGCCGTGCCGACGAGTTCGCGCTTGTCGAGCTTGAAGATGTCGTTGTTCGAGTGAAACGCGCCGCCGCCTTCGTGCTTCCACGAGCCGAGCACCGTGGCGATGGAAGCGGCCGCATGGATCGCGACCGAGCCGTTGCGCTGGCGGGTAAAGCCATAACCGAGGCGGAAATAACTTTTCGGCGTCGTGCCGACGAGTTTCGCGAACGCCTCGATCTCCTCGACGGAAAGGCCGGTGATCGCCGACGCCCATTCCGGCGTGCGCGATTTCAGATGTGTCTCGAGCCCCGCCGGGTCATCGGCGAATTCGGCCATATAGGCGCGGTCGGCATAGCCGTCACGGAAGGCGACATGCATGACGGCGCAGGCAAGCGCCGCGTCCGTGCCCGGTTTCAGCACCAGGCCCATGTCGGCCTGCTTGACCGTGGGGTTGTCGTAAATGTCGATGACGACGATCTTGGCGCCGCGATCCTTGCGGGCCTTCACTGCGTGGGTCATGACGTTGACCTGCGTGGCGACCGCGTTGGTTCCCCAGATCACCACGCAGTCGGACTTCGCCATCTCGCGCGGGTCGGGGCCGCGCAGCGAGCCGGTCGCCATCGAAAAGCCGGTCCAGGCCATGTTGGTGCAGATCGAACCGAAGAAGCCGGAATAGCGCTTGGCGTGGCGCAGCCTGTCGATGGAATCGCGCTGCACCTGCCCCATGGTGCCGGCGTAGAAATAGGGCCAGACAGCCTCGGCACCGTACTTCTGCTCGGCCTTGGCGAACTGGTCGGCAATTTCGTCGAGCGCCGCCTCCCAGGAAATCTCCTGCCAGTTGCCGCTGCCCTTTGGCCCGACCCGACGCTGTGGCACCATCAGTCGGCCGGGATGATAGATGCGCTCGGAATAGCGCGCGACCTTGGCGCAGATGACGCCGGCGGTATATGTGTTGGCGGCAGCGCCGCGCACGCGGCCGATCCGGCCTTCAACGGTCAGATCCACTTCCAGTGCGCAGGCGGAGGGACAGTCGTGCGGACAGACGGAGTGGCCGATCGACTTTTCTGCTTTGATGGGGGTCGCAACGTTCATGGCTTTTCTATATGGCATCGACAATCGGGCTCAAAGAGCCAAACGCCCATCCATCGAAACAATTGATCACAGCCATCGGCGGCCCTCATGAACTATCGGCATATCTATCACGCGGGCAATTTCGCCGATGTTCTCAAGCACGCGGTGCTGGCGCGCCTCGTCACCTATCTCCAGCAGAAGGAGAAGGCGTTCCGGGTTCTCGACACCCACGCCGGCATCGGCCTCTACGATCTGTCGGGCGAAGAAGCCCAGAAGACCGGCGAATGGCGTGACGGCATCGGCCGGTTGCTCGAAGGCGACCTGCCGGCACCGGTTGCCGCCATCCTTGAGCCCTATCTTGCGACGGTTCGCGAGCTTAATCCCGGCCCCGAGTTGACGCGCTATCCCGGCTCGCCGAAGCTGGTTCGCATGCTTTTTCGCCCGCAGGACCGTCTGTCGGCGATGGAGCTGCACCCGGATGATTACGAGACCCTGCACCGGCTTTTCGATGGTGACTTCCAGAGCCGAATCACCGAGCTCGACGGCTGGCTGGCGCTTGGCGCCCACCTGCCGCCCAAGGAAAAGCGCGGCCTCATCCTGGTCGACCCGCCATTCGAGATAGAAGGCGAGTACGAACGGCTCGCCGACGGCCTCGCTAAGGGCTATCGCCGTTTTGCCGGCGGCACCTTCTGCCTCTGGTACCCGCTGAAGAAGAATGCGCCGATCAAGGCCTTCCACGAAGCCCTCAAGGCGCTCGAAATCCCGAAGATGCTTTGCGCCGAGCTTTCGGTGCGCAGCGATCGCGAGACCACGGGACTCTCGGGCTCAGGCCTCATCATCGTCAACCCGCCGTTCACGCTCAAGGGCGAACTCGAGGTGCTGCTGCCTTTCCTTAAAACCCGACTGGGGCAAGATCGTTTCGCTTCGGCACGCTGCTTCTGGCTGCGTGGTGAAGAAGCGACAACCCGGGGCCTTGACTGAAAGGCTCAGAAAGCAGCAATCTTGCGGGACGATCCAGGGAGACGCCCATGACTCGCAAGCTCGCCGCAACGCTTCTCGCTTCGCTTTCCCTTACCGCCATGGCAGCGCCTGCCGCCTCGGCTGCCGACTATCTCGGGACCTATCGCGACCAGCCGACATCCTATAGCGCGGGTGTCTGCGGCGATGCCTCGGTTCTCGGCTTCATCACCTCGCGGTTCGAATACAAGGCGGCGAACTATCTGCACGCCAATCTCTCGATCGCTGAGATCCGCAACATGGGTCAGAACCGGCTTGAACTGCGGGACTATACCCATCGGGTTGAGCGCGAGTATTGCCGCGCGACCGCCGTCATGACGGATGGCGATCAACGGCCGCTCTACTACCTCATCGAGCGCAACTGGGGCTTTGCCGGCATTGGCCGCAACATCGAGTTCTGCGTCGGTGGCCTCGACCCCTGGTATGTCTACGGCGCCTATTGCGCTTCGCTTCGCTGACAATGCCAGAGCATTACCCACAGCGCCGGCTGCTGCCGGCGCTTTTCTTCGCCCTGGCACTTGCCGGCTGCAGCGACGACGGCGCCGAGAAAAAGCCGCTGCCGCCAGCGTCGAACCGTGCAAAATCGGACGTCGTCCTATCCGCCGGCCAGGGCTTTGATTTCTACGTTCTCTCGCTCTCGTGGTCGCCGACCTGGTGCGACGACAACGATCCGTCCGGCAAGACCGGCCAGTGCAAGCTCGGCAGCAATCGCGGGCTGATCGTCCACGGCCTGTGGCCGCAGAATGACCGGGGCTATTCCGATTTCTGCCCGACGCGGCAATCGGATCGCGTGCCGGAGGCGCTCGGCCGCCAATATCTCGATCTCATTCCGTCCATGGGGCTGATCGGCCATCAGTGGCGCAAGCATGGAACCTGCTCGGGCCTGAGCCAACAGGATTATTTCGCCGTGACCCGGGCGGCGCGCGAGCGCGTCGCGTTGCCGGCGGAACTCAGCGCATCACGTCGAGAAAACTCACTGTCCGTCAGCGCGATCGAGGCCGGGTTCGTGGCCAGAAATCCCGGCATGACGACAAACGCCGTCGCTGTTACCTGCGAGGGCAAGCGGCTGGAGGAAATCAGGATCTGCTTCGACAAGGCGCTGAATTTCCGCCCTTGCCCCGAGGTGGATCGCCAAGCCTGCCGAAGGGACACCGTGACGCTGCCACCGGCATCCTAGACCGATGCATGGGCCGACCGCATGTGGCTCGATATTATGAAACTGCGCCCGCTCTTCCGACATTCGCTTTGGAAGTCATGCGCGAAAGAGAAAGATGCTCGATGAAAATACTTTACTCGCCATCGTCCCCCTACTCCAACAAGGTCCGCATGGCTGCGCACTATGCCGGGCTGTCGGCCGAAAGCGTCTTGACCGATACCAACGCCAACTCGCCGGAACTCATCGGCAGCAATCCGCTCGGCAAGATCCCGACGCTGGTTACCGGCGACGGCAAGGCGATCTACGACAGCCGCACCATCATGCATTTCATCGACCGGGAGACGAAGGGCAAGCTCTACCCGAAGAATGCCGGGAAGCGTTTGGATATCGAAATCTTCGAGGCGCTGTGCGACGGCATCTGCGACAGCCTGCTGGCGATCGTCTACGAGAAGCGGTTCCATCCGCCGGAAAAGGTGCATCAGCCCTGGATCGACAGGCAGTGGGAAAAGGTCGAACGGAGCCTCGATCATCTGAATGAGAATCTGCCCAAGACGGGAGCCAAGCTGCATGCGGGGCATTTCGCGCTTGCAGCGCTGCTTCGCTACATCGAGCTGCGCTTCAGCGGCGAATGGCAACGCGGCCGTGCCAAGCTGAAGAACTGGCCGGCAAAATTCGAAAAGCACTTCCCGGATTATTCGAAATTCAAAGCATGAAAAAAGGCCGGGTCTCCCCGGCCTTTTCCTTGATCAGGCAGGTTGCCGATCAGAACTTTACGCCCATACCGACGCGGACGCTGTGCTCATCGTAACCGGAAGACACGTTGGTGCCACCAACGTTGAAGTCCTTCGAGCCGTAGTCCGTGTAACGGTATTCGACGCGTGCCGTGATGTTGTCGGTGACGAAGGTTTCCGCACCGGCACCAGCCGTCCAGCCGATCATGGTGTTCTTGTCGGAACCAGCCGGGGTCGATGCCTTGGCCTGACCAACGGCGAGACCTGCCGTACCGTAGAGCAGGACCGGGTTCAGATCGACACCGACGCGAGCGCGCAGCGAGCCGTTGACGCCCTGCTTCATGCGCAGGTCACCACGGGTGGAATCCTGGCCGGAGTAGCCGACGTCGGCTTCACCGCCGTAAACGATCTGGCCGCTCTGCATGTTGTAGCCGCCGTAAAGACCGCCACCGAAACCAGCCGAAGTGGCGTCGCCGGTCGCATCAGCCTGGCCATGGTGCCAATCAGCGGTACCACCGACATAGGCGCCCGACCAGTTCTTGACTGCCGGTTCGGTGTACTCGGCTGCGGGAGCTGCCGGAACTTCGTCGATCGCGTCTGCAGCCTGGGCGGCCTGGAAGGCGATGAGGGATACGGCCGAAGCCATGAGGGTGGTGGTGAGCGTACGCATAAATATTCTCCTTTACGAACCGATGCCCCGAGGTTTGGGATCCCTCAATGAAACATCGGACAACTTTCAATTAACCCGCCCGGTTGATCTGAAATTGGCCAGCAAATGAGGATTCACAAGAGCCAAAATGTGAAATTTTGGTGGCACAATCACGTCCAAAATTTGATGTTGCTTTCACGCCACAGGGATTTTATTAACCATCTTTCAAGATTAACGAAAGATATACTATATAACTTCAAAATAATACAATTTACGCGAATTCCATTAATTTTTGCGAAATGAATCGTCAGGGAGAGTTTCAGGGCGGCGTTTCTTGCCTATATCTTCGTCCGCGTGCGCGAAGATTCGAAAAGCGGGATGAAACGTTGAAGAAAGCACTGAAGGCGGCACTCGTAACCGGTGGCGCCAAACGGATCGGCAAGGCTATAGTTGAGGACCTCGCGGCCCATGGCTTCGCGGTCGCAATCCATGCCAATGGCTCGCTTGATGAGGCGAAGTCTATGGCGGCCTCATTGACGGAAAGAGGAGTCGGCGCCGTTGCAGTGAAGGCCGATCTGACCGACACGCAGGAAACCGCGGCACTGATGGCTCAGGTCAATGAGGCGCTCGGTCCGATCGACCTGATCGTCAACAATGCCTCGCTGTTCAAGAAGGATAGCCTCGACGCTTTCGACGAAACCGTATGGGATCGCCATTTCGCGTTGCACGTGAAAGCCCCGTCCCTGCTCGCTCGCGATTTTGCCCGCCAATTGCCGCGCGGCGTCTCGGGCCTCGTCATCAATGTGATCGACCAGCGCGTCTGGTCTCCAAACCCGCGCTTTTATTCCTATATGTTATCCAAGTCCGCGCTGTGGACGGCAACACAAACGATGGCTCAGGCACTTGCGCCGGATATTCGCGTCAACGGCATCGGCCCAGGGCCAACATTGCCGAACGAGCGGCAGGATCCTCGCGATTTCCAGGCACAGGTCGATGCACTTATCCTCAGGCGCGGTCCGGCGCTCGCCGAATTCGGGCGGACGATCCGCTTCCTTTTCGGCACACCGTCGATTACCGGACAGATGATCGCGCTGGACGGCGGCCAGCACCTCGCCTGGGAGACGCCCGACATCAGGGAGATAGTGGAATGAACGGACGCGTGCCGACCGACGGCGGCATCCTCTATGACGGCAATGATGCCGAAGACGACGACGACCTGATCGAGGCGCCCGAAAGTGCGCCCGCAGGCCCGGCTATCGAATGGGCCGAGAATCACAATGAGGTCGAGGGGCTCAAAGGCGCCGAATTGATCCAGGCCTTCGTGAAACGGCTTCCGAACGGCCCCGGCGTCTATCGCATGTTCAACGACGCCGGCGACGTCCTTTATGTCGGCAAGGCGCGCAGCCTGAAGAAGCGCGTCGGCAACTACGCCCAGGGCCGCGGCCACTCCAACCGCATTTCGCGGATGATTCGCGAAACCGCGAACATGGAGTTCGTCACCACCCGCACCGAGATCGAGGCGCTTCTGCTCGAAGCCAACCTGATCAAGCGCCTTCGGCCGCGCTTCAACGTGCTTCTGCGTGACGACAAATCCTTTCCCTATATTCTGGTCACCGGCGACAGCCGTGCACCCGCCCTTTACAAACATCGCGGCGCGCGCAGCCGAAAGGGCGATTATTTCGGCCCCTTCGCCTCGGCCGGCGCCGTCGGGCGCACGATCAATTCGCTGCAGCGCGCATTCCTTTTAAGAACCTGCACCGACAGCGTCTTCGAGACGCGCACGCGTCCCTGTCTTCTGCATCAGATCAAGCGCTGTTCGGCGCCCTGCACGGGCGAAATCAGCAATGACGGCTATGCCGAGCTGGTGCGCGAAGCCAAGGACTTCCTCTCCGGCAAGAGCCAGGCGGTGAAGGCGACGATCGCGGCGGCAATGGGCGAGGCCTCGGAAAACCTCGACTTCGAACGCGCGGCACTTTATCGCGACCGCCTTGCCGCGCTCAGCCACGTGCAGAGCCACCAGGGCATTAATCCGGCCGGCGTCGAAGAGGCCGACGTCTTTGCGATCCACCACGAAGGCGGCATCTCCTGCATCCAGGTGTTCTTCTTCCGCACCGGACAGAACTGGGGCAACCGCGCCTATTTCCCGAAGGCAGACCCGTCACTGCCGACCGCCGAAGTGCTTTCGGCGTTTCTCGCGCAGTTCTACGACGACAGGCCCTGTCCACGGCAGATCCTGCTGTGCGAGGCGGTCGAGGAACAGGAACTGCTTGGCCAGGCGCTCAGCGAAAAGTCCGGTTACAAGGTGTCGATCCAGGTGCCGCAACGCGGCGAGAAGAAGGACCTTGTCGACCATGCGCTCGCCAACGCCCGCGAGGCGCACGGCCGCAAGCTGGCGGAAACCGCATCGCAGTCGCGACTGCTCGAAGGCTTTGCAGAAACGTTCAAGCTTGAGCGCGCACCACGCCGGATCGAGATCTACGACAACTCGCACATCATGGGCACCAATGCCGTCGGCGGCATGGTGGTCGCCGGCCCCGAAGGCTTCGTCAAAGGCCAGTACCGCAAGTTCAACATCAAATCGGCCGACATCACGCCCGGCGACGACTTCGGCATGATGCGCGAGGTGATGACCCGTCGCTTCTCGCGCCTGCTCAAGGAAGAAGGCAAGCCGGACCGGACAGTCGAGATCGCCGACGACGCCGCCTTCCCGGCTTGGCCTGACGTTATCCTGATCGACGGCGGCCAGGGACAGATGACCGCCGTGCGTGCGATCCTTAGAGAACTTGATGTCGAGGATTGCGTGACGGCGATCGGCGTTGCCAAGGGCGTCGACCGCGATGCCGGGCGCGAGCGTTTCTTTGCGCTCGGGCGCGACAGCTTCACGCTGCCGCCGCGGGACCCGGTGCTCTATTTCATCCAGCGCCTGCGCGACGAAGCGCACCGTTTTGCCATCGGTTCGCACCGCGCCCGACGCAAGAAGGAGATGGTCAAGAACCCACTGGACGAGATCGCCGGCGTCGGGCCGACGCGTAAACGCGCTCTGCTCACCCATTTCGGTACCGCCAAGGCCGTTTCCCGCGCCGGGATGAACGACCTGATGGCGGTCAACGGCATTTCCGAGGCCGTCGCACGGCTGGTCTACGAGCATTTCCATGAGGACGCGGCAAAATGACCCTTGCAGCGCCGCGCGTCGAAGATGACGCGCAAGGGACGCTGTAAAGGTTCAAACTTGCTGCATAATTTCGCCGTTAAATCGATGCCGATTTAAGGAATTACGCGATGGCAATTCACCCGACGTTCAGGTGAGATGCGCCAATTATGACAACCTTCGCACAATGATTTGTTGACCTGAGGGCCGCAAAGTCATTCTGTACCTCCGAGGAAGACAGAGAACCCGAATCCATGCCCAAGCCCGTCGCCTACAGCATCCCCAACCTGCTCACCTATTTCCGAATCCTGATCGTGCCGCTGATCGTGCTTTGCTTCTTCATCGAAGGCCGGCTGCACAGTTCGGATTTCGCACGCTGGACGGCGGTCATTCTCTTTGCCATCGCCTCGATCACCGACTTCTTTGACGGCTATCTCGCCCGCATCTGGAATCAGACCTCGAACATCGGCAAGATGCTCGACCCGATTGCCGACAAGCTCTTGGTCGCCTCGATCCTGCTGCTCGTCGCCGCTGACCAGACGATTGCCGGCTGGTCGATCTGGGCCGCGATCATCATCCTGTGCCGTGAAATCCTGGTATCGGGCCTGCGCGAGTATCTGGCGGCACTCAAGGTCAGCGTTCCCGTCACCCGTATCGCCAAGTGGAAGACGACGATCCAGATGGTGGCGATCGTCTTCCTGCTCGCCGGCCCCGCTGGCGACAAGATCCTGCCCTATACGACAGAGGCCGGTATCGTATTGCTATGGATCGCCGCGGCGATCACGCTCTACAGCGGCTATGACTATTTCCGCGCCGGCCTGAAGCACGTGGTCAACGAATGAGCACCGTCAATCTCGTCTATTTCTCCTGGGTGCGCGAACGCATCGGCAAGGGTGAGGAAACGCTGGAGGTTCCGGCGGCCGTCGTCACCATTGCCGACCTGCTTGCGCATCTGAAGACGCTGGGGGAGGAATACGAGACGGCGCTCGAGCACCAGAACGTCATCCGCGCGGCGATCAACCAGGAACATGTCGAGCATGGCGAACCGATCGCCGGTGCGCGCGAGATCGCCCTCTTCCCGCCGATGACCGGTGGCTGACACCATGGGCGCGCCCGTCACCGTGCGTGTGCAGCGCGAGGATTTCGACCTTTCGGCCGAGGTTTCCAAGCTTTCGTCCGACCGCCCCGACATTGGGGCGGTCGTGACGTTTTCGGGCCTCTGCCGCGACGAAGCGGGCATGCTTGCCGCTCTCGAACTAGAGCATTACCCCGGGATGGCCGAGGCCGAGATCGAACGCATCTGCAACTTGGCGGTCGAACGCTTCGGGCTGCAGGCAGCAACGGCGATCCATCGCTACGGCAGGATCATTCCCGGCGAGAACATCGTGCTCGTGGTCACCGCTTCGCCCCATCGCCAGGCAGCCTTCGATGGCGCCAGCTTCATCATGGACTTCCTCAAGACATCTGCGCCCTTCTGGAAGAAGGAACACTTGACCGATGGCACGGCTGGCAGCTGGGTCAGCGCCAAGGATGCCGACGACACGGCGCGTGATCGCTGGAAGCGCTGACACGCGGGATCGATGCTCCACGCGCGGATTACGGGATGACTTTTTCCTGTCGCGTGACCGCAAGCACGATGACGAGGAAGCCGAAGATCGCAAAATCCCGCCAGAGCATCGGGCCATAGGCCCCCCAGAGTGTTTCGAGAAGGCCGATGGCGGCTGCGCCGAGCGCGGCATAAAGCGGCGATGTCTGGCCGCCGATCGCGGCGATAAACAGCACTTTGACCCCGAACGTGAGCCCGGTGCCGAAATCCATGTTGCCATAGTAGGACGCAGCCAGGATACCGCAGCAGGCGGCGATCAGCGATGCGGCGCCATAGGCGACGATATAGACACGGGCCGCATCGATGCCGCAAAGGGCGGCCGCGCCACGATCCTCCGACACCGCCCGCCACGACCGTCCGGCGCCGCTATGCGTCAGAAACCAGTGACCGGCCGCCACCAGCGCCACCATCAACAGCGTGTTGAGCAACTGGATCACCGTCAGCGTCACCGGGAATTTGGGGTCGGGCCAGAAGACGATGTTGCCGTTCAGAAACGGCGGCAGCCACAGGCTCTTCGTTTCGGAGGCCAGCCGCGCCGTTTCCATCAGCACTAGCAGGGTCCCGAGCGACGCGACGACGACAGTGTTGGCTGACGAGAACGCGAGCGGGCGCATCACGTAACGCCCGGCGACAAGCCCTGCCCCAACACCAAGCGTCAGACCGGCGGCGGCGCCAAGGCCGAGCGCTGCCGGCAGCAGCAGCCACAGCCGGTTCCAGCCGAAATCCGCAAACAGCACGAACATCTGGCCGGAGAAGGCAAAGAGGGCGCCGTAGGTGAGATCGGCCCGGCGGGTCACGGCGAAGGCGATGGCATAGCCGAAGGCCAGCGCCGCATAGAGTGCGGCGATCGGGACGGCATTGGCGATCTGCTGCAGGAAATAGAGCATGGCGCATCCGGAGCGTGACAACATCAATATAACTGGTAAAATCATTTTTGCCAGTTAGGAATAGCTCATGACCTTCACCTGGACCGCACATCGATTTGCCGGCGGCGCGCTGGCGCTGGATGTCGCCAACTCCGTCATTCTGCGCTTTGATGCCGCAAGGCGTATTGATCGCTTCGCCGACGTTGCAGCACTCGACGCCTTTGCCGACGCCGCCAACCGGTTCGGCGCCGAAAGCACACGTTTTGGCACGCTTTCACCCGTTGCCGAGCAGAACCGGGCAGGACTTTTGAGGTTGCGCGAGGCGACGGATCGGCATTTTCGGGCACAGGCGGCTGCCGAGCATCGGGCGGACCTGATGGCCGATCTGCTGGAGGCAATCGCCGCAGTGCTGCGCAGCACCGGCAATGGCGGACGCGCCATCGCGCTCGACACGGCAACGGCGCATTCCGCACTCAGCCTCACCGCCAGTCCCGAACCCGATCGATTGAAGATCTGCCCGAATTGCGGCTGGCTGTTTCTGGACAAGAGCCGCAACCGCAGCCGGACCTGGTGCGACATGGCGGTCTGCGGCAACCGCAGCAAGGCCAAGCGCCACTATCATCGCAGCAAGGAGGAGGCCCAGTCATGACGAGGATGATTGCAACGCTTGCGGCGATGATGGCGGCGATGCTGATGGCGGGCTGCCAGCGGGAGACCGGCCCCGATCCGCTGAAGTTGACCGGCAAGATGTTCGTCTTCAACTATCGGCTCGCCTACGCGGCCTACATAATCACGCTCAGCAAGCTCGAACCGGTACCCGAGGGAAGCATCGTTATTGCGACCTTCGAGAACCCCGCCGGGGGCGAGCCGCTGACCTTGACGCGCAAGCTCTTTCCAAAGCTCGACAGAGTGGTGCTGGAAAGTCCTGATTTGACCTGCGTGAAAAAGGAAAGGCCCTATGCGGTGACGATCGAGGTGAAGGGACCTGCCGGCGAAACGCTGCAGACACTGGAGACCACCGTCACCTCCGATATCGACCAAGATATCCTGCCGGCCAAGCCACTTGTCGAAGGGCCCGCCTACCACAAGAACCCGGAGGTCTTCTGGGGCGATAAGGCTCCGGAGCGTTTTAAAACCGCGCGCTGCGCGACATGAAAAAACCGGAGCGTTGCCGCTCCGGCTCAATCGAATCATTTCAAGCCGTTACGGCCCAAAACGCAGAACTTGAATCAGCCGACGATTTCGGTGCCGGAGAACCAGTATGCGATTTCTTCGGCAGCCGTTTCCGGAGCATCCGAACCGTGGACCGAGTTTTCGCCGATCGAAAGCGCGTGAATCTTGCGGATCGTGCCTTCGTCAGCGTTTGCCGGATTGGTGGCGCCCATGATTTCGCGGTTCTTGGCGATGGCGTTTTCGCCTTCGAGAACCTGAACGATGGTCGGGCCGGAGGACATGGACTCGACGAGTTCGCCGAAGAACGGACGTTCCTTGTGAACAGCGTAGAAGCCTTCAGCTTCGCGGCGGCTCATCCAGACGCGCTTGGAAGCGACGACACGCAGGCCGGCGTCTTCGAGCATCTTGGTGATGGCGCCGGTCAGGTTACGGTTCGTTGCGTCCGGCTTGATCATCGAAAAGGTACGTTCAATCGCCATTGGCTCAATTCCCTTGTTTTCTTGAGAAGTGGCGGTTCATTAGCCGCCAATTCTGCGCAAAACAAGGGGGCTCGCTAACGATTCGCCGCGACCGTTGCGGGTTTCACGCCGCTGTCACAGAGCGGCCTATCCCACCGTGCAGGTCGAGGCAGCGCTCGAACCAGGCTGCGACAGGATCGGCGGGAGAAAGCAGGCGTTGCGGCGACACGATCCGCGCCCACTGCAGCGCGCCGAAGACGATGTAATCGGCAAAGAGTGGCCGTTCGCCGCCGAGATAGGGCTGAAACTTCAGCATATGGCGCAACGGCTCGAGCTTGTCGGAGAAGGTTGCAAGGGCGGCAGTGCCGGTTTCAGCGACCGCTTCGAGCGACGTGCCGAAACGCGCCTCCCGGCTTTCGCGAAAATACACCCGATCGACCGGATCGAGGCTGTCGTGAATATCCCGAATGATGATGCGGGCAATCGCCGGATGCAGCGTCGTCTGCGACCAGCCCTCGACGAAGCGGGCCATGGCCATTCCACCCGGTCCGCCAAACAGCGACGGTCGGTCCGGGTAGTTCTCGTCGAGATAGACGGCGATCTCGAAACTGTCCTGTACCAGCCGCTCGCCGTCGCGCAGAAGCGGCACGAGCTTGGTAGCACCCTCCTCCACCTTGGGGATCTCGGTAAAACCGATCGGCACGACGTCGAAGTCGAGCCCCTTGTGCGCAAGCGACAGCTTGGTCTTCCAGACATGCGGCGAGAAAGGTCGGGCCCTGTCGGCACCGCAAAGCGAATAGAGTTTCCTGCTCACGTGATCTCCCGGCGAGAATTAGGTCGTCTCACGCCATTCGACGCCAGACTGGTCGAAGGATCAAATCATTAAATTTCATAGGTGGCATTCGCCACAGGAATGCGGATCTGCGCTAACCTTGCGACCGCTTAGGAGAAACAGATGCTCGATCATTTTCGCATGTTCGCCGATTACAACAACTGGGCCAACCGCCGGCTCTATGCGGCAGCGGCAGAACTTACGGAAAGAGATCTGAGGCAGAGCAAGGGCGCCTTCTTCGGCTCGGTGCTTGCGACGCTCAATCATATCCTCGCCGCGGATCGCATCTGGATGAAGCGCTTTACCGGCGAAGGCGACGCGCCGACGGCACTGGATGCGACGCTCCACGACGATCTCGCCAGCCTCGCCATTGCACGCGAGCGGGAAGATGCGCGGATGATTGCCTGGATCGACGGCCTCGATAATGCGCGGCTTGCAGCCACGTTCACCTACACGCCCCTCAGTACGCCGGTCAGCATCACGCAAAAGCTCGGACCGACGCTGGCCCACGTCTTCAACCACCAGACCCACCATCGCGGCCAGTTGCATGCGACGCTGACGGCCCTTGGCCGCCCGTCAATTGTGCTGGATCTCGCGTTCTTTCTGTGGGCCGAGGGCGAGAAGTGGGCGAGCTAGCGCAGCCCACCGAGCGATCGGCCGTAGATGATCGAGCGACAGCCCGGCTTTCTGCCTTCCGTTCGCAGCCATTTTGAGCAAGTGGCGTTGCGCCAGCCAGGCGGCAAGGCCAAGTCCGATGCCGCCCACGATCGACACCGTGGAGAAGAGCACGGTTGGCAGATGCGCCTGCAGCGGCGCCATCAACAGTTCCGGGACAAAACGGTGCAGGATGTAGATATGGAAACCGGCGGCCGATAGCGGCAGCACGACTTGTGCCGCCCAGCGTGGAACGCTGACGCGCGGCGCGTAGACGAGAGCGACGAGCACGGCGATCAACAGCAGATACTTGATCTTCGTGCCGATCCAGACGCCCTCGTAAAGGCCGAAGAACAGGAACGCGCCGGTTCCGGCTGCCACCAGCAGCAATCGCTGCCCATGCGGTTCGGCGATCGCCGCGCACCACCCGATCACCGCGAGATAGAAGATCCACGGCAAGGTGAAGATCTGCCGATTGCCGATCGACCACAGCATCGGCAGCGCCAGCCGGGCGACCAGCGCCACGCCGAACAGCAGCATACCCGTTGCAAAGGGTTGTCGAGCCGCAAACCGCCGGAAGCGCGGGATCGCAAACAGCGACACGAAGACCAGCATCATCTGGCAATAGGCTTCGATGAACCAGTAGAGGTAGGGCACCATGCCGCGGGTCTCCGGATCGGCAAACCCGAAATTGCCGACGAGGAAGACGGAGGCCCAGGGGACCTCGCCCCAAACCGCAGCATAGGCGCCGACGATGAGATAATAGGGCACCAGGATCTGGGTAAGCGGTCGCAGAATAGCAAAGCCACCACCGGCCAGAAGCTGCCCCATCTGGAACCGGGCGAGGCTGAAACCGGCAAGGATGACCATGGCAGCCGACCCGCCCGGCAGCGGCCACAAGGTCTCATGGTGAAGAACGACGAGCAGTATCGCCAAGGCACGGATGATGAGATCCATTCCGATCCGTGTCGTCGTCGCGTCCCGTCTTTCCAGCGCCGCAAGCGTTGCGATCGGCATGGCCTCCCACAGTTCCGGCGCTTGCCCGAGCGCCTTTTCGAGACCGATCGAGAGCTGCACGAAACGCAACGAATCACCGCCGAGCGAGAGGAAACTATCCTCGGGCTTCACCCGTGCGGGATAGAACACCTGTCGGAAAAGATTTTCGATGCCTTCACGATCGCTGCCGCCGGCGGCGATCGCCTGCTTTGCGGCAAGATTCAGCGCGCTGTAATCGACTTTGCCTGACGGCAATCTCGGGATTTCCGGCAGGCGCGTGGCCCTGATATGGGCGAGTGTCAGGCCGCTCGCAGCAACAAGCAGGCGGCGGACATCCTCGGGTCGGCCCTCCCCCTGAAAAAAGGCATGCAGCCCGTCGTCATCGCCGACGATCGCAGCCACCAGACCGCGTTGCTCCAAAGCCTGCTCAAGGGCATCGTGGCCGATGCGCAGGCCAGCGATCTTGGACATGCGTTTCATGCGCCCGACGACGCGGAAAAGACCATCGGCTTCGCGGACCGCCAGGTCGCCCGTACGCAGTTCGTCAAGGTCCGCCCCCCGGGCCAGGTCCTGTCGCGACGAGGCGTAGCCCATCATCACATTGGGGCCGCGATAGACGAGTTCGCCGACGATACCGGCACCGGCAACCGCTCGCCCCTGCTCGTCCTCGATCGACAACGCGCCTCCGGGAATGGCGATGCCGATCCGGTCTTCGTTGCCCTCGAGCCGAGCCGGCGGCACATAGGCGATGCGGGCCGTCGCTTCGGTCTGGCCGTACATGACGAAGAAGGCGGCGCCCCGGGCGCGAAGATGCTCGTCATAGGCACGGACGCGCTCCGGCGCCAGGCGTCCGCCGGCAACCGTCATGAAACGTAAGTGCGGGAACGCGCGATTGCGAAACCCGACCTTTTCCAGGAGCTCATAGGAATAGGGCACACCGGAAAGATTGGTGCAGCCGCTACCGGCGAGACCGTCAAGGAACCCGGGGTCAAGGATGGAGCCGCTGGGGATATAGAGGCTGGCGCCGACGCTCAGATGGGCATTCAGCACCGAAAGTCCGTAGGAGTAATGGAGCGGCAGGATCAGGCAGGCGCAATCGTCGGCGCCGAGCTCCAGATACGCGGCAATCGAGCGGGCGTTCGCCGAAATGTTGGTGGTGGAAAGCCGCACCGCCTTGCCGCAACCAGTGCTGCCGGAGGTCGACAGCAACAGGCCAAGGTCCGGATGCAGCGGTTTATCGCTGCACGCCAGATGTTCCGTTCGCCAGCGGCCGTCCATCCGGCGATAGGCACAGTCCGGCTCGAACATGTCGGTCCAGGCCACGGTACCGGCGCCGCGCGGCGCCTGCATGGCAACCACATGTCCGGCCCTCAGTGCCGCAAGATAGGCAATGATCGCATGTTCGGAAAGCTCGGGCTCGAGCGTTACCAGCGCGCGGGTGCGCGGAAAAAGTGCCGCCTGGCGATCGACCCTTTCATGCAGTTCGCGATAGGTCACGAGACGCTGGCCGGGAAGAACCAGAGCGGGATGCTCGCCCCACGCCGCCAGATCCGCAATGAAGGAAGGGGGCATGGTCAAACCGTCGCACTGCATTCGAGCCTCCCTCCCAATTTAGCAAGGCGGCATATAATTCCTGACAAGCTCCGTCAACTATAAACATGAATTAAAACTGCAGCTTTCAACGCTCCTGCTCCGACCGGTTGCACCGCCTTCCCCTCCGGTGAAATTTCGGCAACCATACCGGGCACATCTTGTGTTGCGGCGGGTATCTTCAGACTCCCTTAAACGCCGCGCCGCCATAGTGTTTTCGGATCCCATACAGGCATCGAGGACGACCACGGAATGACCAGGCAAGTTCCCGCGAACACCGGCCGATCGCAGACGAAAAGCACGGCCATCATCTTGAAGGTGGCGCAATCCATGTCTCAGCTTGGCATCGCGGCACTGCCACGCAACTATGAGCTCGTCTATGAAGCCTTGTCCGGCCGGTTGCCGCAGCTCTCGCGCGACCTGGTGACGCTCGGCGCCGCGCCGCAACAGGACGCCCTCGACGAGCTTGGTCTCAAACATCACCTGGTGGCTCACGGGGCGCTTGCAGCCGACAGAGCAAGGGCGGCGGCACAGGACGCGCTCAGCGATCTCGCTCTGCAACTGAAGCACAGCCTGGCGCAAAAACATGCCTTCAGAAGCCAGCTTGACCGCTTCAAAGACCGTCTGGCCGCCGACCCGGTTGCGGCAATCTCGGAGTTCGCCGATGACGCAGCAAGGCTGCGGGACGCGGCCGGCCTGCTGATGAATGAGGAACAGGTATTTCAAACGGTCTTGCAGGCAAGCGCCGAGCGCTTCGCGGCGCTGGAAGGCGAGTTCGCCGAAAGTCGCAAACCGTTGACCAGAGACCCCGCCACCGGCCTGCCCAATCGCCTGGCTCTGACGGCACGTTTGAAAACACTGCTTGAAGCCGAGGGCAAGGCAGCGCCGGTCGCCCTGCTCGTTGTGTCGGTCGAGGGATTGCGCGGCATCGCCGAGCAGCACGGCGCCGCCACCGCGGAAAAGGCGCTCGGCAAGGTTTCGACGCTGTTTCGCAAGTCGATCAAGAAGAGCGACTTCGTCGCACGCGTCGGCGGCCAGGAATTCGCGTTCCTCTGCAGCGACGTCACTGAGGAGAACGTTGAAGCGATTGCGCAGCGCATTCGGCATTCGGTGGAAGCGTTGCGCGTCGCCCTACCCGGCCGTGCCTTCACAACAGAAACGTTTTCGCTCTCGGCCGGCATCGCGATAGCACAGCCGATGGCGACGCCCACCGATTTCATGCAGCAGGCCGAGCTGGCGCTTGCGGCCGCCAGAACGGGCCCACGGTCAGGCATACAGGCCTATTCGGCAGAGCTTGGCGGCAACCGGGCAAAGATCTATGCGCCGCACGCGGCTTAAAGCGCGTCGCAGTCGCTAGGATTTGCTTGCTGCGCTTTAAGCGTTGTCTTTGCACAGGTCGTTATCACGCGACATGCGTAATCGCGTGCGGGTTTCCCTACGCGGCCTCCGACTGTCGCTCATGGATGGCCATCCGGCTCGCGTCGATTTCGCAAGCCTTCTCGCTGAGCCGACCGAGCAGACGATAAAGATCCGTGCGCTCACCGTCATCAAGCGTCGAGAAAAGCTCCTCGATCATCTGGCGACGTGGCTGGAGAGCCGCTTCGAGGCCGGCCCGTCCAAGATCGGTAATCGAGATGATCTTCGCCCGCCGGTCCTCGGGGTCCGGCTCGCGGATGACCATGCCGTCCCGTTCCAGCCCGTCAATCGCCTCGGTCACGGTTCGCGGGGCAAAGCTGAGTGCCGAAGCGATGTCGGCGCAACGACAGGGCCCGAGTTCGCTGAGATAGAACAGGAACTTGCTGCGCGCGAGCGAGACGCCTTCTTCACTCATGGACGCGTTCACCAGGCGATGGACGCAGTGATAGAGCTCAAAGAGCCTTTCTGCGACTTGGATTTTTTCTGTCATGGCAAATCACCTCATTGGCAACGCCAAAACGAAATAACCCGGCCCCGCTTGGCGGGACCGGGTTATCTGGTCGTCCGTTTGGCGTGGGTTACTGACTGTCCTGGCTGGTCTTGCCGAAGGCCTTCGCGTGGCCATTGGCAATCGCGCCTGTCGCCGTGGCATCGACCGACTTGTTCTCGATGCCGGCGTAGTAATCACCGCCATCGACCGTGCTTGCCGATGCGCCGGCACCGGCCGAAGCGGCCGCGCGACCGGTAAAGAGCGGCGTCGGGCTGACGCCTTCATAGTAGCTGCCGCCGGCAAATGCGGCCGATGCGCCGGCCAACGTCGCCGCTGCAACGAGAAGCGTTGCGATGGACTTGTTCATAGGTCTCTTCCTTGATCGGGATGAAATGTCATGGGGCCGGTGGCCCCATGACCGGCGACGGAATGCGCCTTAGCGGGAGATGCCCTGGTAGTATTCGCCTTCGCCGCCCTGAGCAACCCGCGGCCGGGCGTCGTAATTGTAGACCGAGCCGGTGGAGGTGCGGTCAACATATCCGGCTTCCGAACCACGGATGTTCAGGGTGGAGCTACCGGCTGCCTTGGGAGCGCGTTCGGTAAAGAGCGGGGTCGGGCTGATGCCTTCGTAATAGCTGCCGCCGGCAAATGCCGCTGAGGCGCCGCCGAGAACGGCAGTTGCAACGAGAGCTGCGGCGAGTGCGGTGTGGATCGTGGATTTCATCGTCTTTGCTCCTGGGAGGCTCGTTCGCTTGAACGAGGGTTTCATCAAAACTACGTCTGGCCGGATCGGTCTTTGCTGGAACGCGGTGGCCTTGCCGATGGCGTTCAGTCGATCGAGGCGGTCGGAAGAGCCTTTCGCTGCCCTTCGTTTAAACAGATGGTCCCTCACGATGAGGATGTGTAGTATCGATTGTCGGAACGCGTTGTTCATGAATTGATAACAATGGCCCCTTGAAAACCACGAACCAGACCTCCACGCGCCTGGCCGAAACAGCAGTCGCCACGCACCTCTTGCCTTCCGCCTCAAGTCCGGGCAAAAGGCCGCAATGATCCAGATTTCCGGCCTTTCCGCCCGCATCGCGGGCCGTCTCCTCATCGAAAACGCATCCATGACGCTGCCGTCCGGCACGAAGGCCGGGCTTGTGGGACGAAACGGTGCCGGCAAATCGACGCTGTTCCGCATCATTACCGGTGAGTTCGCTTCGGAAGCCGGCACGATTTCGCTGCCCAAGAACGCGCGGATCGGCCAGGTTGCCCAGGAAGCGCCCGGCACCGAGGAGCCGCTGATCGAGATCGTGCTCAAGGCTGACAAGGAGCGCACGGCGCTGGTCGCCGAAGCGGAGACCGCGACCGATCCGCACCGCATTGCCGAGATTCAGACGCGGCTTGCCGATATCGGCGCCCACTCGGCGGAAGCGCGTGCCGCGAGCATTCTCGCCGGCCTCGGTTTCGATCACGAAGCTCAGCTGCGTCCGGCCTCCTCCTTCTCCGGCGGTTGGCGGATGCGGGTGGCGCTCGCAGGCGTGCTCTTTTCCGAGCCGGACCTGCTGCTGCTCGACGAGCCGACCAACTATCTCGACCTTGAAGGTACGCTCTGGCTCGAGGATTACATTCGCCGCTATCCGCACACCGTCATCATCATCAGCCACGACCGCGACCTTCTGAACACGGCAGTCAACGCCATCGTGCATCTGGACCAGAAGAAGCTCACCTTCTATCGCGGGCCCTACGACCAGTTCGAGCGGCAGAAGGCAGAAGCCGACGAGCTGCAGATGAAGGCGAAGGCAAAAAACGACGCCGCACGCAAGCATCTTCAGAGCTTTATCGACCGCTTCAAGGCCAAGGCCACCAAGGCCCGCCAGGCGCAGAGCCGCGTGAAGGCGCTGGAGCGCATGGGCACGATCGCCGCGGTGATCGAGGATCATGTCCAGGGCTTCTCCTTCCCCGATCCGGAGAAGGAAGCCGCGTCACCGATCATCGCCGTCACCGGCGGTACCGTTGGATATGAGCCCGGCAAACCGATTCTCAAGCGCCTGAATCTGCGGATCGACACCGACGATCGGATCGCGCTGCTCGGATCGAACGGCAACGGCAAGTCGACTTTCGCCAAGTTCATTTCCGGACGGCTGGCGCCTGAATCCGGCGAACTGAAAATCGCGCCGAACCTCAAGATCGGTTTCTTTGCGCAGCACCAGCTGGACGATCTGATCCCGACGCAAAGCGCCGTCGAGCACGTGCGTCGCCGCATGCCGGAAGCGCCGGAAGCGAAGGTGCGCGCCCGCGTGGCGCAGATGGGCCTGGCGACCGAAAAGATGGAAACGCCCGCCAAGGACCTCTCGGGCGGCGAGAAGGCGCGCCTGCTGATGGGGCTCGCCGCCTTTGACGCACCCAACCTCCTGATCCTCGACGAACCGACCAACCATTTGGATATCGACAGCCGCAATGCGTTGATCACCGCGCTCAACGACTATTCCGGCGCCGTGATCCTGATTTCGCACGACCGCCACCTGATCGAGGCGACTGCCGACCGGCTGTGGCTCGTGCGGGACGGAACGGTGACGAGCTACGACGGCGACCTGGAAGACTATCGAAGCCTGATCGTTGGCGGCCCGAAGGCGAAGGAAGACAAGCCGAAGGTTACCGGAGCGGACGATTCCCTGTCCAAGGCGGACCAGCGCAAGGCCAATGCGGACAAGCGCGCGTCGCTTGCCCCGTTGAGGAAAAAGATCAACGAAATCGAATCGCTGACAGGAAAACTGGAGAAAGTGATTCAGACGCTCGACACTGAACTCGCCGACCCCGCACTCTACGAAAAGTCGCCGGCGAAAGCCGCACATAAGGCCAAGGAACGCTCCGACGCGGTCGAAAAGCTTGCGCATGCCGAGGAACAATGGCTTGAGCTCTCGGCCGAATACGAAGACGCGATGGCCAGTTGATTCCACGCTTTCGAACTGGCCTTTCCGACAGGTGATCGCCGGTCAACCGAGTTCGAACGTGGTGATGCCGTAGATCCGGGCAAGCGGCAGATCGGGTGCGATGCCGCGATACATCCGCGCCGTTTCGAAAACCGGCTTCATGTTGTAGCGCTCGCACAGTGCCCGCGCCGAGACATTCGGCTCGGGAATGTCGAGATAGACTTCCTCCCCCTTCACCGTCGCGGCCAGCTTGCGAAACACCAGGTCGGCGGTCGTCTCGCTCTCGGAAAAGAGCGGGCCGATCCTGTAGCCCTGCCGGCAGGCGCGCAGCGTGCCATAGCCGGCAATCGCGCCGTCCCGAAGCAACACAATGCTTCGACGCGTCCGGCCCTGCCTCAGCCATTCGGTGAGAAAGGCATCGCGCCGGGCTGGCATGAAGCGGCGGTCGTAGTCGATCAGCATCGGCATGTGGACGGGCGCGACCTCCACCAGGTCCGTGCCCGGAGGCTCGACCACGTCGACGATGCCTCCATAGCGAATATTGGCGTGGGCGAGGACAAAGCCGGACCGGCGGTAGTTCTCCTGCTCGGCAACGACACCATCGAGACCGACGATGCGTTGTCCGGCCGCCGCCAGGGCCTGCTGCCACATCTGGCTGCCGATGCCCTGCCGGCGAAAATCCGGTGCCGTTATGTAGAAACCGAGAAAGGCATAGTTCTCATCATCGCGCACCAGCGAAATGGAGGCAGCCAGCTTGCCCTCGCGCTCCGTCACCCAGTATCCTTCCGGGTCCGCCGCCCAGAATGCCGCAGCATCGTCTAGCCCCGGGTTCCAGCCTTCGCGAGCCGCCCAATCGATGATGGCATCGAGCTCGTCGCGACTGGCATGACGGATTTGATGGCGCATAATCTCTCCTCGTTCTGCCGGCTTCCACGCGTGTCGCGTTTGCTGACCATGTGGATCGGCATCATGGATTGTAGAAGCTAGGGCGCAAGAGGCCGGAGAGAATGGGCCCGGTCCCGTTTGTTTGCCGTTCGGCAAACCGGGCTCGCATCTCTTCGGCAGCGCTTGCCCGCGCCGCGCAATCTGCTACAAGAACCGACAATAAATCATACTAATATGAGCGAAACACCATGCCTCCAATTCAAATCGCGCTTGTCGGCGTCGGCAAGATCGTTCGTGACCAACACCTGCCAGCCATTGCCAAGAACGGCGACTACCGGCTGATTGCCGCTGCGAGCCGCCACGGCACCGTCGATGGCATCGATAATTTCAAGTCGATCGAGGCGATGCTGGAGGCGGTTCCCGCAATCGAGGCCGTGTCGCTGTGCATGCCGCCGCAATACCGATACGAGGCGGCGCGCACCGCCCTTGATGCCGGCAAGCACGTCTTCCTCGAAAAACCGCCCGGCGCCACGTTGAGCGAAGTCGCGGATCTGGAAGCCCTGGCTGCTTCCAAGGGGCTGTCGCTGTTTGCAAGCTGGCATTCGCGCTATGCCCCGGCCGTAGAGGCGGCGAAATCGTTTCTCGCGGCAACGACAATCCGCGATGTGAAAATCATCTGGAAGGAAGATGTGCGCCACTGGCACCCGAACCAGGAATGGATCTGGGCGGCGGGTGGCCTCGGCATCTTCGATCCTGGCATCAACGCGCTGTCGATCGTGACGCACATCTTGCCGCGGCCGCTGTTCATTACCGCAGCCACGCTGGAATTCCCGGAAAACCGCGACGCCCCGATCGCTGCCACGATCGCCTTCACCGATGCGAACAAGCTGGCCGTTTCTGCAGAGTTCGACTGGCGCCAGACCGGCAAACAGAGCTGGGACATCGTCGCTGAGACCGATGCCGGAGAAATGGTGCTTTCGGAAGGTGGTGCAAAGCTCTCGCTCGACGGCAAGATCGTGCACGAGGAGCCGGAGCAGGAATATCCGATGCTCTACAAGCGTTTCGCCGAAATCATCAGGGCCAAGACCTCGGACGTCGATCTGGCGCCGCTGCGCCACGTCGCCGATGCGTTCATGCTTGGCCGACGCAAGTTCGTCGAAGCCTTTCACGACTGAGCATTTCCGTCTTAAACAGAGTCATGAAAACGCTCGATCTCTTTGATTTTACGCATTTCCTGACGGAAAACCGTTTCGCACTTTTCCTGGAAAGGCTCTATGGCATAATTCCTTAAATCGGATCCGATTTAAGGATAAAATTATGCCGGAAGTTTAAAGCGCTACAGCGTCCTTTGCGCGTCATGTTTGACGCGCAGCGCTGTAAGCTTCGAGGCAGGACCGAGAGAAAAAGCCCGCGATCTTGCTGCGGGCTTTTTCGTCATGAAGCAGTTCGGTTGCGTCGTTCAGGCTTTCTTTTCCCAGCGCCCGTCGCGGTTCTGTTGCCAATAGGTGAGGCTGTGGCCCTCGCCTTTCAGCCGTTTCCAGTGACCGCGGGCGGCTTCGAGCTGCTCCTGGTCGTAGCCGTCGAACATGAAGACAATCCGCTCGTAGGTCTCCACCGGTGGCGGATTGGCACCATCGATGACGAAGCGAACGGTTGCTGCGTTGTGGTTGCCGTCGTCGGCCACGAGCAGAACCGGTTGCTCGGCAGCCAGTTCACCGGCGTCGGTCCCATGCGGCAGGAAGCTTTCGTCCCGGTAAACCCAGAGATGCGTGTCGAGCGCATCGCGCCTCTCGGCATCGACCGTCTGCACCACCACCCTCCAGCCGCGCTCGACGCTCTTGTCGAGCAGCGGCGGAAGCGCATCCTCGAGCTTCGATTCCGTCAGGTGATAGAAAAGGATCTCGGTCATACCGATCTCTCCACGGCCTTCACCACGGCTCGCAATGCCGCTCAGGACTCGTAGCTCGCGTGGACCAGCTCATCGAGAAGGCGAACGCCGAAGCCCGAGCCCCAGGACTGATTGACTTCGTCGGTCGGCGAGCCCATGGCGGTGCCGGCGACATCGAGATGCGCCCAGGGCGTATCCCCAACGAAGCGCTTCAGAAACTGCGCCGCCGTAATCGCGCCGCCATGACGTCCGCCGGTGTTTTTCATGTCGGCAAACTTGCTGTCGATCATCTTGTCGTATTCCTTGCCGAGCGGCATGCGCCACAGACGCTCCTGCGTGGCTATGCCGGCGGCCAGCAACTGGCCGGCAAGACGGTCATCATTCGAAAACAGCCCGGCGTGATGGGTCGCAAGCGCGACCATGATGGCACCCGTCAGCGTCGCCAGATCGATAATGGCCTGCGGCTTGAAGCGGTCGTTGCAATACCAGAGCGCATCGCACAGAACGAGACGTCCCTCGGCATCGGTGTTGATGACCTCGATCGTCTGTCCGGACATCGAAGTAACGATGTCGCCTGGGCGCTGCGCGCTGCCATCCGGCATGTTTTCCACGAGCCCGATGATGCCGACAACATTGACCTTGGCGTGGCGGGCAGCGAGCACGTGCATCAATCCGGTGACCGCGGCGGCGCCGCCCATGTCGCCCTTCATCTCTTCCATGCCTGCCGCGGGCTTGATCGAGATGCCGCCGCTGTCGAACACGACGCCCTTGCCGACGAAAGCAACCGGGCGATCCTTGGGCTTGCCGCCCTTCCACTGCATCACGACCAGCCGTGGCGGACGCGTCGAGCCCTGGGCAACGCCGAGCAATGCACCCATTCCAAGCTTCCTCATTTCCTTTTCGGTGAGGATTTCCACCTCGACGCCGAGCTTTTCCAGCTCCTTCGCCTTGGCGGCGAACTCCAGCGGACCGAGGACGTTTGCGGGTTCGTTGACCAGGTCGCGGGCCAGGAAGACGCCCTCGCCGACCGCCTGCGCTGTCGCAAAAGCCTTCTTCGCAGCAATCACCGTGCCGGTAACAATGGTAACCTTCACTGGCTTGCCCGCCGGCTTGGCATCGTCGTCCGCTTTCTTCGTCTTGTAGCCGTCGAAGCTGTAGGCGTTCATTTCCATACCGAGTGCGAAGTCGGCGGCCGCCTTGCCGGTGACGTCGAGATCGGGAACGTCGATGAAGATCGTGGCCTTGTCGGCTCCACGCAACTTCGCCGCTGTGGCACCGCCTGCCTTCAGCCAATCATGGTCGGTCAAGGCATCAGCATCACCGAGGCCAAGAACAATGATCCGGTCAGCCGGCGAGCCATGCGGGGCAATGATATCGAGGGTGGAGAACGCCTTGCCGCTGAACTTCTTGACCTTCGTCGCCTTGGCCAGCACGCCTTCCGGATCGGCGACATCGGCGCCCGCTGCCTGGCCTGCGGCAGCTTTCAGGAGGACGGCGACACCACCCGCCGGGCGATGGGACTTGGCGAAGGTGAACTCAAATTTCATAGACATTACAAAACTCCGGGCATTTCTCGGTCTTACTCGACCCACCCTGTTACCGGGCGGTTACAGTGACAAACATTCGCTGCGTCTACCACCGTCAAAGCTGTGGTCCGCACCCTTCTCGGTTTTCAACGGCTTGGCAAGATGCCCGCAGATGTTTACATGCGGTTAACCGAGGTTCTTTGCCTTAGATTATCCCAGTTGCTTTACAATTCGAGCGACGCCGGACGTAAGACGGAAGCTCGGTTCCCGCCGATGGCGGCGGCAGAAACAGGCGTTTCGATGCAGCGGTGCGGCACAGAAACATGAGCAGGGATTTGGACCGGAAACGGACATGAAGCTGATCGAACGCTACATTTTCCGGCGTGCCATGACCATGTTCCTCGCGACACTTTTGCCGTTGCTCGGCATCGTGTGGACGACGCAGGCCCTTACCAACGTCAATCTGGTTACCGATAGCGGGCAATCCGTCTTTGCCTTCCTCAAGCTGGCAACGCTCATTCTGCCTTCGGTCGTACCGATCATTCTGCCTTTCGCCTTGGTGATCGGCGTGACCCAGACGCTGACGACGATGAATACCGATTCGGAGCTGACGGTGCTGAATGCCGCCGGAAGCTCGCGCACGACGATCATCCGGCCGATCATCTATCTCGCCGTCGGCCTTAGCGTCCTCTCCTTCGTGGTCGACAATTTCGTCGAGCCCTATTCGCGCGTCGCCGTGCGCAAGATGCTGGCAACGGCCAATGCAGACCTGCTTTCCTCGGTCGTCCAGGAGAACGCTTTCCGCAAGATCACCGACGGCCTCTATGTCCAGGTTGGCGGCCGGCGCGGCGGCGGCGTGCTTCAGGGGATCTTCGTTGCCGATTCGCGCAACCCGGCTTTCGAGCTCGTTTACTATGCGCGCGAAGGTGCGGTGGACGAGAAGAGCTCGGCGCTGGTGATGAAGGACGGCGAAGTCCAGCGCAAACTGCCGGACGGCGGCGTATCGATCATCAAGTTCGATTCCTATGCCTTCGATCTGACCGACATGACGAAGACGACGCGCGAAGCGACGATCCGCGCCAAGGATCGCGACCTTCCCAATCTTTTCAACCCGGACCCCAATGATCCGGTCTATCAGGGCAACCCACTTGCCTTCACCGCCGAACTGCACCGCCGCCTGACGGAATGGACGTTCCCGCTGCTGTTCGGCCTCATCGCGCTTGTCTTCTGCAGCGATGCACGCTCACACCGCGAGGCGCGCGTCCATCCGATGGTCAGTGCGCTCGGTTCTGCGCTGGTCATTCGGTGGATGACTTTCTATGCGGGCAACAGCGCCGAAGATTCAGTCTGGTTCGTTCCGCTGATGTATATCGTGCCCCTTGCGACCGGCGCACTGGCCATTCACCAGCTCGTCAGCAACCGGCGCCTCGACATTCCGATGACCTGGCAGGAGAAACTGTCCGAGCTGATGGTACGCCTTCGCCTCGTTCGTCCCGCATCTGACGGGAGCAACGCATCGTGATCTTCACTACGCTCGGCCGCTACTTCCTGACCCGCTACGCCGTCACAACCTTCTGGTTTCTGGTCGGAATTTTTTCGCTCGTCTTCATCATCGACTTCAGCGAGCAGGCGAGCCGCCTGTCCAGCCTTCCGCGTTATTCGATCACCGGCGCGTTGCTGATCAGCGCGTTCCGGATCCCGACCATCCTGCAGCAGACGGTGCCCTTCGTCGCGCTCTTCTCGGCGATGGCGGCCCTGATCTCGCTCAACCGGCGCTACGAGTTGGTGGTCACCCGGGCCGCGGGCATTTCGGTGTGGCAATTCCTGCGCCCGTTCGTCCTCGGCGCCTTCCTGTTCGGTGTACTCGCCGTACTCGCGCTCAACCCGCTCGCAGCCTGGGGTGCGAAGAAGGAAGAGGCCCTGCTTGCTGCCCTGGGTTCATCGCGCACCTCGGATGCCGGCTCGATCCCGTGGCTGCGACAGATCTATCAGGGCACCGATACGATCATCGGCGCGCGCTCGGTTCAGGACGGCGGCACCACGCTTCTGAACGTCACCGTCATCCACTTCGATCCACAGGGTTCGATCATTCTGAGACAGGATGCGGCCTCGGCGAAACTCGAAGATGGTTACTGGCTTCTTAACGACGTCACGGAAACGAGCAGTGGACAGCTGCCTCGCCGTCTGCAAACGGCACAACTGCGCACCAATCTGAAGCCTGAGTTTGTTCA
Organism: Ensifer sp. LC384; assembly: GCF_001695865.1. Lineage (NCBI taxonomy): Bacteria > Pseudomonadati > Pseudomonadota > Alphaproteobacteria > Hyphomicrobiales > Rhizobiaceae > Ensifer > Ensifer sp. LC384. The sequence continues at coordinate 104,802 of NZ_MBST01000034.1, read as the reverse complement.
GGAGAGGCTTGCAAAGGCTGATTCCATTCAGTTTTTTGACCTCCCGCGGAAGATCGAAGTGGCGCGCTCCTTTGGCTTTTCCACCAACGGCATGGAAACCCAATTCCACTCACTGTTGTCACTACCGCTGCTACTTGTCGCCATGACGCTGATCGCCGCGTGCGTGTCGCTGAAATTTAGCCGGTTCAACCAATCGCGCTCGGTAATTCTCGGTGGAATCCTATCGGGCTTCGTGCTTTATGTCGTCACCGTGCTTGTCAAAGCATTCGGGAGCAGCGGTATTGTGCCTCCTTTCGTTGCAGCCTGGTTGCCAGTTGTTGTAGCGATGGCGCTGGGCTCGACGATTCTTTTAAATCAGGAGGATGGCTAGTGGCGGTAGGCAACCGCAAACGTACAAAGCTGATCAACGCTGCCCTGTTCGCAGGCGTGGCGCTGCAGACACTTGCCATGGGAATGAGTGCGCCCGCGCTCGCACAGCAGACTTCGGAGCGCCTTGATTCGCTGCGCCCGAACATGCCGGAAGATGCTAAGCTGCTTCTGTCCGCCAATGAGCTTGTCTACAACAAGGACGCCGAGAAGGTGATCGTGCGCGGCAACGTGCAGATCGACTACGGCGGCTACAAGATGGTGGCCCGGCAGGTCGAGTACGACCAGAAGTCGGGCCGCATTCATGCCACCGGTGAAATCCAGTTGATCGAGCCGGGCGGCAATATCGTCTACGCCGAAAAGATGGACGTCACCGATGACTTCGGCAACGGCTTCGTCGATGCCATGCGCATCGAAACGACCGATCTGACACGGCTTGCCGCAACCAGCGGCGAGCGGCGGAACGGCGAAGAGTTCATCCTCAACGAGGCTGTCTACACCGCGTGCACGCCTTGCACGACGAAGCCCGAACACCGCTCGCTGTGGCACATCAAGGCCCAGCGCGTCATCCAGAATGGACGGACGCGGACGATACGGCTGGAAAACGCCCGCTTCGAGCTTTTCGGAAAGCCGATCGCCTATATTCCGGTGATGGAGCTGCCGGACCACACGGTCAAGCGCAAGAGCGGCTTCCTGTTCCCGAAGTTTCAGTACACGCAGAAGCTCGGCGCAGGCGTGGGCGTCCCCTATTATTGGGCGATCTCGCCCTATATGGACGCGACCGCCACCGTGACGGGTCTGAGCCGCCAGGGCTTTCTGCTCGAAGGCGAGTTCCGCCAGAGCTTCCATAACGGCCTTCACACCTTGAGTTTCGCCGGCATCAGCCAGCTGGACAAGGGCCGCTTTACGCCCGGTACGGTCGACGCGCTCGAAACGAACCGCGGCATGGTCGCCTCCAAGGGCAAATTCGACATCAACCCGCGCTGGACCTTCGGCTGGGACGTGCTCGTCCAATCCGACAACAATTTCGCCAAGACCTACGAACTGTCGACATTCGACGGGACGACCTACGTCAACCAGGCCTATCTCACCGGGCTTGGCAAGCGGAATTACTTCGACCTGCGCGCCTTCTATTTCGATATCCAGGACGCAGACGCCAACAGCATCGCTGAAAACCAGCAGCCTGCCGCACAGGTTCTGGACTATTCCTACGTGGCTCCGGGACCGGTATTGGGTGGCGAGCTTTCGGCGACGGTGAACCTAACCAACATCAAGCGCAACCGGCTTGATCTTGATACGAGTAACGGCACCGACAGGTTCCGGGGCCTCGAGGGCACGTCGCACCGCCTGACGGCCGAGCTCGAATGGAAGCGGACCTACATCGCTCCGGGCGGGATCGTCCTGACGCCGTTGCTCGCCGCGCGCGGGGATGCGCTCGGCCTGAACATGACGCCTCCGGGTGCCGGCTATACCGGGGACTACGACAACAGTGATGCCGCGACGCGGCGCATGCTGACGGCAGGTCTCGAGGCGCGTTATCCGATCCTGTTCGTCGGCGACGGCAGCAGCCACGTTCTCGAGCCGATCGCCCAGGTCTACGCCCGTCCCGACGAACAACTTGCTGGCGGCCTGCCCAACGAAGATGCGCAGAGCTTTGTCTTCGACGCGACGACCCTGTTCGATCGCGACAAATTCTCCGGCTTCGACCGCATCGAAGGCGGCACACGCGCCAACGTCGGTCTTCGCTATACCGGAACGTTTGACCGCGGCTACGGCTTGCGTGGCATCGTCGGCCAGTCCTACCAACTAGGCGGCTTGAACTCGTTCGCAACGGACGACCTGGTCAAGGCAGGTGCGAATTCCGGTCTGGAAACGACGCGCTCGGACTACGTCGCCATGTTCGGTGTCGATGCGCCATCTGGCCTGATGGCCAGCCTTTCCGGTCGTCTCGATGAAGAGGATCTGGCGCTGCGTCGCGCCGATGCCACCGTGGGTTATCTCGGCCTTACCTGGCAGGCGGCAATGACCTATACGCGCATCGAGGCGCAGCCGCTTTACGGCTCGCTCAGCGACCAGGACGAAATCCAGACCGCGGCAGCCTACAAGTTCCACGATTACTGGTCCGTCTTCGGCGCGATAACCTATGACATCAACAATGATGTCATCTCGCGCAACGGCTTCGGCATCACCTATGACGATCAGGACACGCTGTTCTCGCTCGTCTACAAGCAGGAACGCGATACCGACAGCACGATTGCGAACGACTGGTCGATCGGTGCGCGGATCAGCTTCCGCACCCTCGGCGACGTCAATGTCGGCGATACGAAGTTCGAAGAACTGGACTATTATTGATACATTTCGATCGGAGGGGCATTCGCCAGTTGTTTGCCCCTCTGCCCGCTATCGGGCCGGCCAAACGGTCTTGTCATCGTTTGGCCGCATGTATTATGCATTCCCTCCGACAAGATAAAACAACGGCGTGAGCCGGGATGCGGATCGAAGCACCGGGCTTTGGCCGCGCCAAGGACAGGAAAAGATGATGGGCGGGAAAATGTCGATCTTGAGGACGCTTTCGGCGCTGGCTTTGGCCGGCAGCCTGAGCATTGCGGTTTGCGCGAGTGCGCAAGCTGCAAGTCAGGTGAAGGTAACGGTCAACAATACCGTGATCACCTCCGGCGACATTGCCAAGCGTGCCGCTTTCCTCCGCCTGCAACGTCAGGGCGGTGGTGCAGAGGAAGCCAAGAAGCAGCTCGTCGACGAGGTGCTGAAGCGTGCCGAGATCGCGCGGATCGGCCAGTCGGTCAGCACGCAGGACGTGGACGCGGCCTATGCGCGGTTTGCAGCCGGCAACAAGCTTTCGCCGGAGCAGCTCGGCAAGATTCTCGATCAGGCCGGCGTTGGTTCGGACCACTTCAAGCAGTTCATCGCGGTGCAGATGAGCTGGCCGCGCGCCGTCAACTTCCGTTTCGGCAGCGCAAATCGCCTGCAAGGCGCCGATCTCGTCAAGCGGATGATGGAAGGCGGCGGCACCAAGCCCGTCACGACGGAATACTATCTCAAGCAGGTCATCTTCGTCATTCCGGAGAAGAAGCGCGGCGCCATTACCGGCAAGCGTCAAGCGGAAGCCAACGCAGCGCGTGGACAGTTCCCGGGATGCGATACCGCCAAGGTCTTCGCGGCAAACTACCGTGACGTTTCTATCCGTGATCTCGGCCGCATGCTGGCCCAGCAGTTGCCGGACGAATGGAAGCCGCTCGTCGAGAAGGCCGGCGACGGCAACACGACGGGAACGCGCGTAACCGAAAAGGGCGTCGAATTCCTGGCGATTTGCAAGAAGCGCCAGGTCAATGACGACACCGCAGCAGAAGTCGTCTTCCGCGCCGAGGACCTCGGCAAGAAGAAGGCTGGCGGCGAAGATCCGAACAGCGAAAAGTACCTCGAGGAGCTGCGCAAGAAGGCGCAGATCGTCAACAAGTAAGATCAGCGGGCAAAAATGCGTGACACAACCGGCGGGCCCCTCGCCCTGACCATGGGCGATCCAGCCGGGATCGGACTGGACCTTAGTCTGACCACCTGGCTTGGTCGCCGCGAACGCTCGACACCGCCGTTCATTTTCATCGGCGACCCTACAGTTCTTGCGGCGCGGGCAGCATTGCTCGGGCATACGGTTGCCATCCGCGAGACCGACTGCGCAGCTGCCGTCTCCACGTTTACCGACGCCTTGCCCATTCTGCCGGTGCGCTGCCCTTCTCCCGTCATCGCCGGCGAGCCGGATTCCGCCAATGCTCCGGCTGTAACGGGCTCGATCGACACAGGCGTAAAGCTGGTCATGGATGGCGAAGCTTCGGCTCTCGTCACCAACCCGATCGCCAAGGCCGTGCTCTACGAAGCCGGCTTCCGGTTCCCGGGCCATACGGAATACCTTGCGGATCTCGCGGAGAAGGCCACCGGCGAGACCCTGTTGCCGGTCATGATGCTGGCCGGCCCCAAGCTTCGCGCCGTGCCGGTGACCATCCACATCCCGCTGAAAGACGTGCCCGCGCAATTGACGGCGGATCTGATCTATCGGACCTGCACCATTACCGCGGCGGATCTTCGCACGCGCTTCGGCCTCGACAGGCCGAAGCTGGCAATCGCCGGGCTCAATCCCCATGCAGGCGAAGGTGGGGCACTGGGTGCCGAAGACGATGCCGTCATCCGCCCGGTGGTGGAAAGACTGCGGGCGGAAGGCATAGACGCAACCGGGCCACTGCCCGCTGACACGATGTTTCACGACCGCGCCCGCTCGACCTATGACGTGGCGATCTGCATGTACCACGATCAGGCACTGATCCCTGCCAAGGCACTTGGCTTCGACGACAGCGTCAATGTCACGCTCGGCCTTCCGTTCATCCGCACGTCGCCCGACCATGGTACCGCCTTCAGCCTTGCGGGTAAGGGCATCGCCCGGGACGAGAGCCTGTTTGCAGCTCTGAAGCTCGCAGCACAGCTTTCCAGGAATACCGCAGGAGTTATCGTCTGATGGCCGCTCTCGATGGGCTCCCGCCGCTACGGGATGTAATCCAGCGCCATGGCCTCGACGCCAAGAAGGCGCTTGGGCAGAACTTCCTGCTCGACCTCAACCTCACCCAGAAGATCGCCCGGACGGCAGGTCCGCTCGAGGATATGACCGTCATCGAAGTCGGCCCAGGCCCCGGCGGCCTGACGCGGGCGATCCTGGCGCTTGGTGCTAAGAAGGTCGTGGCGATCGAACGGGACGCGCGTTGCCTGCCGGCGCTTGCAGAAATCTCCGATCATTATCCGAACCGGCTCGACGTCATCGAAGGCGATGCCCTCAAGGTCGATTTCGACGAGATCGGCGGTGGCGGCCCCGTCAAGATCATCGCCAACCTACCCTATAATGTCGGCACGCAGCTTCTCGTCAATTGGCTCCTGCCAAAGACCTGGCCACCCTTCTGGCAGTCGCTGACACTGATGTTCCAGCGCGAGGTGGGCTTGAGGATCGTCGCGGACGCCGACGACGATCACTATGGACGCCTCGGTGTCCTCTGCGGCTGGCGAACGAACGCCCGCATGGCCTTCGACGTGCCGCCGCAGGCCTTCACGCCTCCGCCCAAGGTGACCTCCTCAGTGGTGCACCTGGAGCCGGTGGCCAATCCTATCCCGTGCGCGGTGTCGTCGCTGGAGAAAGTGACGCATGCGGCCTTCGGTCAGCGCCGCAAGATGCTCCGCCAGAGCTTGAAGCCGCTCGGTGGCGAAGCGCTGCTGGCAAAAGCCGATATCGACCCGCAGCGGCGCGCTGAAACACTTTCCGTTGAAGAATTCTGCCGGCTGGCAAACTGCCTCTAACGCATGTCGCGCAAAAGTGCGCAGCGGTTTTGCGCGACATGCGAAAACACAAGAGCTTACTGAATAATTCCTTAAATCGGAATCGATTTAAGGATAAATTATGCAGCAAGTTTAAAGCGTTACAGCGTCCTTAGCGCGTCATGTTTGACGCGCGGCCCTGTAAAGCGTCGTAAGCGAATCTGAAGGATCGCGACGCGCTTTAAGACATGTCGCCCGGAGGGGCGCTACGGCTTCGCGGGCGCGACAAGCGTACCGGCAACACCGCTTATCGGCGGTGGCCGGCATTGCCGGCCACGCCCTCTCGTCAGAACGGGTTTTCCGTCAGAAGTCCATTGACGAATTCGAACAGGCCCGGGCGGCGGTCTCGACGCAGGCGCTCGGCCTCGACGATCGCGCGCACCGCCGAGAAGGCACGATCGAGATCGTCGTTGAGAACGATATAGTCGTATTCGCGCCAATGTTCGATTTCAGCGCGCGAATTGGCCAGGCGGGTGGCGATGACTCCCTCGCTGTCTTCGGCCCGACGATGCAGCCGCGATTGCAGCTCGGCCATCGACGGCGGCAGGATGAAGATCGAGACGACGTCGCCCGCCATCTTCTCCTGAAGCTGCTGCGCGCCCTGCCAGTCGATATCAAAGAGCATGTCGCGGCCTGCGGCCATCGCAGCTTCGACGGCGTCGCGCGGGGTGCCATAGAAGTTGCCGTGAACCTCGGCCCACTCCAGCAGCGAGTCGGTCGCCCGCAGCGCTTCGAACTCGCGAATCGATTTGAAGTGATAGTGCCGTCCATCGATTTCGCTCGGACGGCGCTGACGCGTGGTCACGCTCACCGAGATGCTCATCTCGGGATCGGCTTCGAGCAGGTTGCGCGCGATCGTCGACTTTCCCGCACCCGAGGGTGAGGAGATGACGAGCATCAGCCCGCGGCGGGCGATCTTGACGGGCGAAGGGGTCGCCGATTTCATGCGTTACTCCAGATTCTGAACCTGTTCGCGGAACTGATCGATCACAACCTTCAACTCGATGCCGGCTGCGGATACCGCAGCGGCGTTCGACTTGGAACAGATCGTATTCGATTCGCGGTTAAATTCCTGTGCCAGGAAATCGAGCTTTCGGCCAACCGGCCCGCCCTTTGACAACAGATCGCGGGCAGCGACGACATGGGAACCGAGCCTGTCCAACTCTTCTCTCAGGTCTGCCTTGGTGGCAAGCAGTGCCACTTCGGCATGCAGCCGGTCTCGGTCGAGCGACGAGCCGTTACCCATCACCAGTGCCACCTGCTGCGCCAGCCTTTCAGCAATTGCCGCAGCGCTGCGCGAGGGATCGGCCTCGACCGTTCCCGTCAGCTTTTCGATGGTGTCGACCTGCGCCAACAGGATCTGACAGAGTGCCCCTCCCTCCTCCTCGCGCATCTCGCGCAGATCGGTCAGAGCGAGCTTGAGACCCGTCAGAATATCGTCGTCGAGCGCGGCGCGTTGCGCCTCGCTTTCCTCGGGCTCGCGGAAGTCGACAATGCCGCGGATCGCCAGCAGCGTATCGAACTTGAGCGGCGCGGGATCCACGAGGTCGCCGAGCTGCTCGCGCAGGTTCAAGACAGCCGTCAACGCAGCCTGGTTCACCACCGCTTCGACCGCGCTCTCCACCCCGCTGACGGACAGGCTGATCTGCAGATTTCCACGAGAGAAAAATTCCGCAGCGAGCCGGCGCACGTCCGGCTCGAACCGTTCAACGCCTTGCGGCAGGCGAAGCCTGACATCGAGGCCCTTGCCGTTGACGGAGCGCAGTTCCCAGGCCCAGCGATGGCGGCCGCTGCTGCCTTCTCTCCGGGCAAAGCCGGTCATTGATTGGAGCGGCATCCTCACCTCCGTTACGCTTTCTGGAAAAAGCAATAAGGCGACGGCGCGGCATCCCGCAAGGGATATCCGCGCCGTGATTCGTCCGTCCACAGTGCAGGCGGCTGTTACTGAGGCTGCGCCGTCGTTGCCGCGTCCTGGGCGGCCTTCGCCGCTTCGGCTGCCTTCTCGGCTTCCACCTTGCGCCAGCGGCGAACATTGGCGTTGTGTTCATCCAATGTCGCGGCAAAGACGTGGCCACCCGTGCCATCGGCAACGAAGTAGAGCTCTGGCGTGCGCGACGGATTGGCAACGGCTTCCAGTGCGGCGCGCCCCGGGTTGGCGATCGGCGTCGGCGGCAGGCCCTTGATGATGTAGGTATTGTAGGGCGTATCCTTGTCCAGGTCCGATTTCAGGATTGGCCGGTCCGCCGGCTTCCCGTCACCGCCGAAAATGCCGTAGATGATCGTCGGATCCGACTGCAGGCGCATGCCTTTATCGAGGCGGTTGATGAAGACAGAGGCAACACGCGGGCGCTCGTCGGCGCGCCCGGTTTCCTTCTCCACGATCGATGCAAGGGTCACGAACTCCTCGACGGTCGAGACGGGGAGGTTCGGATCGCGCTTTTCCCAGATCTGCTCGACCAGCGCCTTCTGTGCAGCCGCCATCTGCTGGACGATTTCGACGCGCTTGGTGCCGCGCGTAAATTTATAGGTGTCCGGCTTCAACGAACCTTCGGCAGGCGGTTCTTGCGGCAGGTCGCCGACGAGAACCTCGTCATCGGCAAGCCGATGGAACATCTGCTTGACCGTCAGACCTTCCGGCAGCGACACGGAATAGAGAATGGACTTGCCGGATTTCAACAGCTGCATGATCTCCTGCATCGAAGAGCCAGCCTTGATCTCGTACTCGCCGGCCTTCAGCGTGTCGTTGTCAAGGTAAGCCTCGGAGACGAACCTGAAGACGCGGCCATCGGTGATGATGTTGCCGCGCTCGAGGCCGCTGGCGATCTCGCTGATACCGGCGCCGCTTCTGACGATGAAGTTCTTGTTGGCTTCCAGCGGGCCCGGTTTTTCGTACTGGTGCATCGCATAATAGACCGCACCTGCCGCTGCGAGCGCGACGAAAACGATCACGGTCATGACGAAATTCAGGAAGATCACGACCTGGCTGCGCGCCTTGCGCGAACGCTTCGGCGGCTGCGGCGCCTTCTCCGGCCGCAAGGCTTCGCTGGCCGATTTCGGAATGATCGGCCCGTTGTTCCCGGTGTCACTGCGGCCGAATTGCGCCGCGCCGTTCTCGTTTGAGTCGCTCACGATTATCCCGAACCCGAAATTCGCATCCTCATTCTAGCTGCCGCGGTGCGAATTTCGGCCTGGACCGTGGCAGGTATAAATCAAAACGTTTGAGCCGCAGCCATCCCTTGGGGTTGGCAGTGGAATAAATGGTCTCGGCGCACCCGCCGGTCAACGGCGTTTCGCTCGAAGACAGCCAACATGCGCTCGGCAATAGCAATACAACAAACTGTCAGATGTGCCTTGCGCGAACATAGCCGTCAGGCAGCGCCAATCCCTGTGAAAGGCGGCACGTCCTCCTGCTACATGCTTGTAGCGAGCAATGCGGCAAAAAGCAGGATCAACGGGGCGGTGACGCGCATCGCCCCGTTGATAACCTCGGCAATATCAAACGCCGGTGTAGCGGCGCAGAACCAGCGAAGCGTTTGTGCCGCCGAAGCCGAAGGAATTCGACAGCGCGATGTTGATCTCGCGCTTGCGCGCAACATGCGGCACCAGATCGATCTTGGTCTCGACGGAGGGGTTGTCGAGGTTCAGCGTTGGCGGTGCGATGTTGTCGCGGATCGCCAGTACCGAGAAAATCGCTTCCACCGCGCCGGCAGCACCCAGCAGGTGACCGATCGCCGATTTGGTCGACGACATCGAGATCTTCGAGGCATGCTCGCCGACGAGCCGTTCGACGGCGCCGAGCTCGATCGTATCGGCCATCGTCGAGGTGCCGTGGGCGTTGATATAGTCGACATCAGCCGCCGTCAGGCCGGCGCGCTTCAGCGCCATCTGCATGCAGCGGTAGGCACCGTCGCCATTCTCGGACGGCGCTGTGATGTGGAAAGCATCGCCGGAAAGGCCGTAGCCGACGACTTCGGCATAGATCTTCGCGCCGCGCGCCTTGGCGTGCTCGAGCTCTTCCAGGATCACGATGCCGGCGCCCTCGCCCATGACGAAACCGTCGCGGTCGACATCATAGGGACGCGACGCCCTTTGCGGATCATCGTTGTGCTGCGTCGAGAGCGCCTTGCAGGCGGCAAAACCCGCCAGCGAGATACGGCAGATCGGCGATTCGGCGCCGCCGGCCACCATGACGTCGGCATCGCCGAGCGCGATCAGGCGGCTTGCATCGCCGATGGCGTGTGCGCCGGTCGAGCAGGCGGTGACGACCGAGTGATTGGGGCCGCGAAGCTTGTGGCGGATCGAAACCTGACCCGAGGCAAGGTTGATCAGACGGCCGGGGATGAAGAAGGGCGAAATGCGCCGAGGACCCTTGTCGCGCAGCGTGTAGCCGCCTTCGACAATGCCTTCGAGACCGCCGATGCCCGAGCCGATCAGGACGCCGGTTGCAATCTGGTCTTCGTCGTTTTCGGGCTTCCAGCCGGCGTCGGCCAGCGCCATGTCGGCAGCCGCCATCGCGTAGACGATGAAAGGATCAACCTTGCGCTGTTCCTTCGGCTCCATCCAGTCGTCGGCATTGAACGTGTTGTTCGAGCCGTCGCCGAACGGAAGGCGGCACGCGACCTTCGCGGGCAGATCTTCGACTTCGAATTCCGTGACCTTGCGCGCAGCATTGTCGCCTGCGATCAGGCGCGCCCAAGTTGCCTCGGTTCCGCAACCCAAGGGAGATACCATGCCGGTACCGGTGATAACGACACGTCTCATAGTCCGCGACCCACCCTGACTGTTCAATTTCAGAGCCGGATCGGACCACGCGTGACGAACCCGATCCGTGCATCCATTTTAAGTTCTTATTGCAACGATCAGAGGGAAATGCGGTCCCGCATTGCTGATCGAGAACCCCGCGCTCAGCGCGAGACAGCCCACTTCCCCTGGGCTGGTACGGGCCGCTGAACGCGGCCCGTCTACGGCTTGGCCGTAAAGGATCAGGCCTGAGCCTTTTCGATGAACTTGACGGCGTCGCCGACAGTCAGGATCGAATCCGCGGCATCATCCGGGATTTCGACGCCGAATTCTTCTTCGAATGCCATGACCAGTTCGACGGTGTCGAGCGAGTCCGCGCCGAGGTCATCGATAAAGCTTGCGCCTTCGCTGACCTTTTCGGCGTCGACGCCAAGATGATCAATAACAATTTTCTTTACGCGTTCTGCGATATCGCTCATGTCGGAGTTCCTCGACCTTCGTTTCTCTGGGCGCCTTTCTGGCACCGGTACTCTCAATAAGCCTGATAGACCAAGACGGTCCAACGGGCAATCCATCCAACCAGAACCGCGGCAAACCCAGGGCAGCCAAGGCTGCCGGACACCTGGCGGGGCCGGTCGACTGCTAACAGTCATGGCCCGATTAACACGGTTTAAGTCTGCCGCAAAGTGCGAAAATGCCTGACAATCGCTTGCTCAACATTGAATTTCAGGCATTTGGCAGGTGGTATGCCGGAGCATTGAAGGCCACGATCACGCCGGTTTCGCGTGCATGGCCTGCGGGCCCCGGACACCCCGTCAGATCATCGCCATGCCGCCGTTGACGTGAATGGTCTGGCCCGTCACGTAGCCCGCCTCGTTCGAAGCAAGATAGACGACGGCCGACGCAATCTCGGCACCGGTGCCCATGCGCTTCATCGGGATCGCTCCCATGATGCCTTCCTTCTGCTTGTCGTTCAGCTTGCCGGTCATGGCGCTCTCGATGAAGCCGGGCGCGACGCAGTTGACCGTGACGTTGCGGGTCGCGATTTCCTGGGCGAGCGATTTCGAAAGGCCGATCATGCCGGCCTTCGAGGCGCAATAGTTGGCCTGGCCGGGGTTGCCGGTGACGCCGACGATCGACGTGATGTTGACGATGCGGCCGAAGCGGCGGCGCATCATCGGATGGGTCAGCTCGCGGGTCAGGCGGAACACGGCGGTCAGGTTGACCTCCAGAACATTGTCCCAGTCCTCGTCGCTCATACGAACGAAAAGGCCGTCCTTGGTGATGCCGGCATTGTTGACGAGGATGTCGACGCCGCCCAGTTCAGCTTCTGCCTTTTCGCCGAGCGCCTTGACTTCGGCGCGGTCGGACAGGTTGGCCGGGAACAGCTGTACGCGCTCGCCGAGCTCGTTGGCAAGCGCCTCGAGCTTTTCGACGCGCGTGCCGTGAAGGCCGACGATTGCGCCCTGAGCGTGCAGCATGCGGGCGATTTCCTCGCCGATACCACCGGATGCACCGGTTACAAGAGCCTTACGGCCGGAAAGATCGAACATCGGATTGATTCCTTATAACTGGAGCACTCAGGCCAGAAGCGCCGAGAGCGCGGTGTCGATATCGGCAGGCGTGTTGACGGTAATGCCGGTGACGGATTTGTCGATCCGGCGGGCAAGCCCGGTCAGAACCTTGCCGGAGCCCACTTCATAAAGTGTCGCGACGTTGTTGGCGGCGAACCATTCCACCGTCTCGCGCCAGCGAACCTGGCCGGTGACCTGCTCGACGAGAAGACGCGCGATCTCGGTCGCGTCGCTGACCGGAGCGGCCAGGACGTTGGCGACGACAGGCACGGACGGATTGTGCTTTTCGACCTTGGCGAGCGCCTCGCGCATCGCCTCGGCCGCCGGCGCCATCAGGCTCGAATGGAAGGGAGCGGAAACCGGCAGCATCAGGGCGCGCTTGGCGCCTTTTTCCGACGCAAGTGCGGCGGCCTTTTCGACAGCCGCCTTCTCGCCGGAGATCACCAGCTGGCCGCCACCATTGTCATTGGCAATCTGGCAAGAGCCGAGCGCCGAGGCTTCGCGGCAGATGGCATCGACATCCGCCTGCTCAAGACCGATGATGGCCGCCATCGCGCCCTTGCCGACGGGCACGGCCTCCTGCATTGCGTTGCCACGGATGCGCAGCAGGCGCGCGGTGTCGGCAATCGAGAAGGTTCCGGCGGCACAGAGCGCCGAGTATTCGCCGAGCGAATGACCGGCAACGAACGAGACCTTGCTCTTGAGGTCGAGACCCTTGGCTTCAAGCACCCGGATCACCGCCATCGATACGGCCATCAGCGCCGGCTGGGCGTTGGCCGTCAGTGTCAGCGTTTCCTCGGGGCCGTTCCACATGGTTTCGGAGAGTTTCTCGCCGAGCGCCTCGTCGACTTCGGCAAACACTGCCGCTGCTTCCGGAAACGCGTCCGCCAGATCCTTGCCCATGCCGACAGCCTGGCTGCCCTGGCCCGGGAACGTGAATGCAATACTCATGGGATTGTCCCTTCCCTAGTTTTCCTCTCCATTCACATTCCTGAACGGCGAGTCAAGCGCGCAGGCCCGGCTTTGCGGGCTTCGCACGGCCTTTTGCCCTTGATCTTCGCCAATCAAGGCGTAAGTTTGCCGCGCATCGCCGCCCTGCCCGATCGACCGTCCCCTGGGCTTGCGGCCTTCACCCAATTCTGCCGCGGGCACCCCTTTCCTCCCGGGTCGAGGCTCGCTTTTCACAAGGACCATCACTGCATGCGTTACAACACGCTTGGCCGGACCGGCATCAAGGTTTCCGAAATCTGCCTCGGCACAATGACCTGGGGCTCCCAGAACTCCGAGACCGAGGCGCACGAACAACTCGACTATGCGTTCGACAAGGGCGTGAACTTCATCGACACCGCCGAACTCTACCCGACGACCCCGCTTTCCGCCGAAACCTACGGCAATACCGAGCGCATCATCGGCGAGTGGCTGTCGAAGCGGGTTCGTCGCGACGACGTCGTTGTCGCCACCAAGGTCGCCGGCTCCGGCCGTCCCTACATCCGCAACGGCGGCCCGATCACCCCGGAAGGCATCGGCGAGGCGGTCGACGCCAGCCTCAAGCGGCTGAAGACGGATTACATCGACCTCTACCAGATTCATTGGCCGAACCGCGGCCATTATCATTTCCGCAATGCCTGGTCCTATGAGCCCGCCAAGCAGGACAAGGCCCATGTCGCCGCCGACCTGAAGGCTATGCTCGAAAAACTCGGCGAAGTGGTGAAGGCGGGCAAGGTCCGCGCGATCGGCCTTTCGAACGACACCGCCTGGGGCACGATGAAGATGATCGACATGGCGGAACGGCACGACCTGCCGCGTGTCGCCTCGATCCAGAACGAATACAATCTTCTCTACCGAGCCTACGACCTCGACCTTGCCGAACTCTCGCATCACGAAGACGTCGGGCTGCTCGCCTATTCGCCGCTTGCCGCCGGCCTGTTGACCGGCAAGTATCTTGACGGCGCCAGGCCGGCGGGGTCGCGCCTTGCGATCAACGGCGATCTCGGCGGCCGCTTCACGCCACACCAGGAACCGGCCGTCGCCGGTTACGTGGCACTTGCCCGCGAACACCGGATCGACCCGTCACAGCTGGCGATCGCCTTCTGCCTCGCCCGCCCGTTCATGGCCTCCGTCATCATCGGCGCAACCTCGATGGAGCAGTTGAAGACGGATCTTGGCGCCGTGGGAATGACGCTGCCTCAGGACGTCATGAACGGCATTCGCCGCCTGCACCGGCTCTACCCCATGCCGATCTGAGCGCGATACAGCAAATGGCCGTGCCCCGGACGAAAGCGGAATTGCTCAGCGCCACCGAGACGGAGTTCGCCAAGCTCGAACGCGAACTCGATGGCATTCCGCCGGAGCGATTCGCCGAGGCATCGCTCGATGGACACGCCAAGGGCACGATGATGAGCGTCGGCGACCTCGTCGCCTACCTCACCGGCTGGGGCGAACTGGTGATCAAATGGATCGAACGGGACGAACAAGGTCTGCCGGTCGACTTTCCGGAGACGGGATACAAGTGGAACGAACTCGGCCGGCTCGCGCAGAAATTCTATAGCGACTGCCGAGCGCTGCCGCCTGCGGAACGCCTGTCGCGCCTCGCCGCCAGCAAGGCGGCATTGATCACCCTGATCGAGGCGCGTGACGACCAGACCCTCTACGGGCAGGCGTGGTACGGCAAATGGCCGCTTGGCCGGATGATCCAGTTCAACACCGCCTCTCCCTATGCCAATGCCCACGGACGCTTGCGCAAGTGGAAGAAGGGCAAAGGAGGCACCTAGAAGGCAAAGCGGGGCAAAAACACCGTGCAAGCCTTGCCTTCCGCTGAAAAATGCGTATAAGCGCGCTGTTCGAAATGCCCGGTCTTCTGGCTGGTGGCTGAACGGAGGGCCGGCTTCCTCGAGGGGAGCCGTTAGGATTGCAAGTCTTTCCGGCCTCCCGTGTCTCCGCTCTCGACCGTCTCGATACAACACTTTCTTGCCGGCTGCCTGTCAGCCACTAAGAACAGTCGTTGAGGCTTAGCCGCCGATGTCCGGGCTGATTAACGCAAGAAAGGTAAGCCACAATGGCTCTTTATGAACACGTATTCCTGGCCCGCCAGGACATCACGCCGCAGCAGGTCGACGGTCTCGTCGAGCAGTACAAGGGCGTGCTCGAAGCAAACGGCGGCAAGGTCGGTCGCGTCGAGAACTGGGGCCTCAAGTCCCTCACCTACCGCATCAAGAAGAACCGCAAGGCTCACTACGTTCTCATGGACATCGATGCTCCGGCAGCTGCTGTCCACGAAATCGAGCGCCAGATGCGCATCAACGAAGACGTCCTGCGCTACATGACGATCGCCGTCGAGAAGCACGAAGAAGGCCCGTCTGCGATGATGCAGAAGCGCGACCGCGACGACCGTCCGCGCCGCGATGGCGACCGTCCGGAGCGTGGCTTCGGCGACCGTGGTCCGCGTCCGGACCGTGGCGACCGCGAAGACCGCCCGCGTCGTCCGCGCGAAGACCGCGCGTAATCAAGAAGCTTTAGGAGATTAAAGACAATGGCTGAAGTTTCTTCCGCTCCGGTTCGTCGCCCGTTCCACCGTCGCCGCAAGACCTGCCCCTTCTCGGGCGCAAACGCTCCGCGGATCGACTACAAGGACATCCGTCTTCTGCAGCGCTACATTTCCGAGCGCGGCAAGATCGTTCCTTCCCGCATCACGGCCGTTTCCCAGAAGAAGCAGCGCGAACTCGCCCAGGCGATCAAGCGCGCCCGCTTCCTCGGCCTGCTGCCCTACGTCGTTTCGTAACAACGGCTGACCTTCCATTGGTCGCCTGACTCAACGGAAACCGACTCTGGGGCAAGGCGCGCTCTTTACGTGATCGCCTTGCCCTCTCCCTTCCGCGTTGGGCGCGGATCGGAACTGGCGTGGAAACACGCAGAAATCCCATGTTGGGGCTGGCCCTAGCCATCCCCTAACTGCACGAAGCAGGACAGCGAACGTGAAGAACTTGAACAAGACATCGCTGCTGACCGGCGTTCTCGCCGGCTTTACCGCTGCCCTCCTATCGATGGGCGCGAATACGCAGTCGTCGCTTGCGATCGTTCTCTATGCCGCTTCGGCGCTCCCCATTCTCATTGCCGGCCTCGGCTGGGGCAATGCGGCCGCAATTACCGCTATCGCCAGCGCAGGCATCACTGCTGCCGGTCTGGTCTCGCCCTATTTCGCGCTGCTGATCCTCGTCGTGACGCTGATCCCCGCCGGCTGGCTCAGCCATCTCGCCAATCTGGCACGCCCGGCCACCGAGCTCGGCGGCCCGGACGGGGCGCTTGCCTGGTACCCGCTTTCCGACATTCTCAGCCACCTCGCCGGTCTGGTGACCGCGGGCATGATCATCGTCGGCTTCATCGTCGGATATGATTCTGATGTGTCCGACCGCATGGTCGACATCGTCATCCAGGCGGTGAAGGCACAGGAGCCACTCTACAACCCGGACGCCGCAGCAATTGCCCAGATCAAGTCGATCTTCACGCTCGCACTTCCCCTCGTCCAGGGTGCCGTCTGGGTGGTGATGCTGTTTTCCGCCTATTATGTCGCCACCCGCATCGTGCAGATGTCGGGCCGGTCGCTGCGTCCGCGCGAGGACATTCCCTCGACGCTGCGCATGCACCGCAACGCGATCTTCATCTTTCTCGGCGGCCTGGTCCTGACCTTTGTGGGCGGCGCCCCGGCCACCATCGGCGCGCTGGTCTGTGGAACCTTCGGTGCAGGCTTCCTGCTCGCCGGCTTCGCATCTTTCCATTTCCGCACGCGCGGCAAGTCCTGGCGGCTTCCCGTTCTGTGGATCGCATACCTGTCGGTGCTCGTGTTCACGATCCCGGCAATCTTCTTCCTTCTCACGGGCCTGACAGATACGCGACGCACCATCGCGGTCACGCCGGTGGAAAAAAACTGACCAACGAAACCTGAACTCTGAAAGGAAACGAACATGCAAGTCATTCTTCTCGAACGCATCGCAAAGCTCGGCCAGATGGGCGAAACCGTAAAGGTTCGCGACGGCTTCGCACGCAACTACCTGCTGCCGCTCGGCAAGGCACTGCGCGCCAACGCTGCCAACAAGGCCCGTTTCGAAGCTGAGCGCTCGACGCTCGAAGCCCGTAACCTCGAGCGCAAGTCGGAAGCCCAGAAGGTTGCCGAGAAGCTCGACGGCAAGTCCTTCATCATCGTGCGTTCGGCTGGCGAAACCGGCCAGCTCTACGGTTCGGTTGCCGCTCGCGACATCATCGACGTCCTGGCTGCCGAAGGCTTCAACATTGGCCGCAACCAGGTCGACCTGAACCACCCGATCAAGTCGATCGGCCTGCACAACGTCACGCTGCACCTGCATTCGGAAGTCGAAATCGCAGTTGAAGTCAACGTTGCCCGTTCGGCTGAAGAAGCTGAGCGCCAGTCGAAGGGCGAGAGCCTGACCTCGGCCGACGCCATCTACGGCGTTGACGAAGACGCCCTGAAGCCGGAAGACTTCTTCAACCCGGAAGCCGAATTCGAAGGCGAAGAAGAATAAGCCTTACTGACCATTCTGAATGCGAAAGCCCGGATCACGCGATCCGGGCTTTTTCTTTGCCATCGCCTTGGCTTCAGCTGTGGGCAAGCTCTGCCACCGGCGCGGCATCCTTATCCACACGCACGACGACCGACAGACCGGGCGACAACAGATCTGCAAGCGGCTGGCCGGGATCGACGGCGATCCGGACGCCGACGCGCTGGGCGACCTTGGTGAAATTGCCGGTGGCGTTATCAGGGCGGATGATGCTGAACTCGGAGCCGGCGGCCGGCGAGAGGCGCTCGATGTGCCCGGTCAACATGCCCTTTTGCAGTGCGTCGACCGAAATGGTCACCGGCTGCCCGGCCTTCATGCCGTCGAGCTGCGTTTCCTTGAAGTTCGCCAGCACCCAAACTTCATGCGGCACGACGAAGAGCAATTGCGAGCCGGCAGTGACGTATTGGCCGAGGCGCGCCCCGATCTCGCCGAGCTTGCCATCGCGGGGAGCGACGATACGGGTGTTCTCCAGATCGATCCGCGCCAGTTCGACGGCAGCCTCGGCGCCGGCAACGGCTGCCTGCAGACCGGCGCGCGCGCCAAGCGTGGTGGCCAGTGCCTGGCGCGAAACCTCCAACCCCGCCTCGGCCTGGCTGACGGCGGCTTCTGCCTGCTCGAATGCTGCGCGCGACTGATCGGCTTCGCTGCGCGTCGCGATGCCCTTTTCCGCCAGCGGCCGGATCCTGTCCCAGGAAGCACTGGCCCTGTTGAACGCCGCCTTTGCACTGTCCAGCTGCGCTTCACTGGCAGCAATGCCCGCCTTGGCGGACAATTCCTGCTGACGCGAATTGGCGAGCGACGCCTTCTGGGCGGCAAGTGTCGCCTCCGCCTGGGCCAGCTTCTGGGCGTAGATGCGGTCGTCGATCCTGACGAGCAACTGCCCGGCCTTGACCTCCTCGTAGTCGTGCACCGGAACCTCGGCGACATACCCGGAGAGCTGCGGGCTCATGATCGTCAGGTAACCCCTGACATAGGCGTTTTCCGTCATCTCCACGGAACTGTGGAACGGCGGCAGTCGCCAGGCATAGAGAACCAGGGTCAGGCCCAAGAGGCCGGCGAGCAACACGATGATCGTGGTCGGTGAGCGCAAGAATTTCAGCATGGTCATCAACTCTGTTCGTCAAGAGGATAAGGCGGTTGCGGGAGGCGCCATGCGCGCCGCAATCCGCTTGTAAAGGATATGCGCCAGCAGGCCGGCGAGCGCGCAAAGGGCGATGACTGACGCCAGCAGAAAGGCATCATTGTAGGCGAGAATGTTCGCCTCGCGGGTCACCTGCTGCCCCAGCAGCGCGACGCCCTCGCCGTTCAGCAAGGCCCTGTCGCCGATCACCCCGCCATAGCTTGCCGCCAGTTGGCTGATGCGCTGGGCGATGAGCGGGTTGGACATCACGATCTGCTCGGACAGAACATTGGAGTGAAACTTCTCACGCAGGGTGACGAAGCTGCCGAAGGCCGCGGTGCCGATTAGGCCACCGATGCTCTGGGTAAAGAGAAAGATGACGATGAAGTTGAGAATGTAGCTCGGCCCCTTCATCAGCGCCGCCTTGAAGCCGCTGGCCATGGCAGGCGGCAGGAACAGGGCGGTTCCGGCGGCGATCATGGCCTGGCTGATATACATCTGCTCGGGTCGCGTCAGATTGGTCGCCTGGCTGTCGATATAGGCACCGCCCGCCAAGAGGCTGAGCGCCAGAACATGCACGAACTCGGCGTGATCCGGCTTCATCAGCGCGGCGCACAGGGTGCCGCCAGCGATCGATGCGCCAAGAATGATCCAATAAAGCGTCGCGACCTGCTCGAACTGAAGTCCAAGCAACTGATAGAAGTTTGCCGCGATCGCCGACTGCTCGGAAGCGACCAGGCGAAAGACCAGCAGCACGGCGGTAAAGTGCAGAATCTCCCTGGAGGCGAGCCAGCGAACGTCGATCAGCGGCAGTTCGCGATTGAGCTCGATCAGCACCACGCTGGTCAAGGCCACGATCGCGACGGCCAGAAGCACGCCCAGCCACGGCGCCTCGAACCACCAGTAGAGCCGGCCCATGGTCAGCACGATGGCGATGCAGCCAAAGCCGACAGCCACCAGCAGGTAGTTCAGGATATCGGTGCGCTGGATCACCTTGGCGTGCGGCACCGGCGTCAGCGGCAGCAGGTAGATGATCGGCAGCGCCATCAGCGCCAGAGCCATCTCGAGCGTATAGAGCCCATGCCATTGGCCGTACTCGATCAGCTTCGGCGAAATCAGCCGGGTGATCGGCGCCGAGATGGTCGTGCATGTCAGCGCCAGGGCAAGCCCGACCGTCAGCTTGCGCGCCGGCGGGAAGGCCTCCAGCATATAGAGAAAACCGAGCGTCGACATCGGAGCCGCCGCGATGCCGCTGATGAAGCGAACGACGATCGCCGACTGCAGATCGGAAACGAAGAGGTTCATCAACGAAACGATCACGAAGCCGACGATACCGATTTCGGCAAACCGGCGCAGTCCGTATTGCGCGCGGATTTTGACGAGCGCGATCGAGAGCGAGACATTCGGCGCCATATAGGCGGCCGAGAGCCAGGCTGCCTCCGTAGAGGTCGCAGAAAGCGAGCCCTGAAGCTGCGTGAGATTGGCCAGCGCCAGGTTCATGCCGAGCCCCTGGGTCAGGAACAGCAACGCCGAGCAGACCACGTAGGTCGCCGACCTGGCAGCGCTCATCGACTGCGGCGCGGGCGCCGTCGCCGCCTGGCGTTGTGCGGGCTCGTCTGCGGGCACCTCGGCCTCGTCTTCGACAAGGGCGGTCCTGTTGTCGTTTGCTGCAGCGCTTGCGGCGGCACTCATCGACATCATTCCTTCGCGAGCGATTGGACGTTGTCGGCGATGGTGCGAACGACCTTCAGGGCGGCCGCGACTTCCTCGGCGTCGACGCCCTGCAGCACTTCTGCCCGGATCTCATCGGCAAGCTTCAGGATCTCGTCGGCAATGGTTCGTCCAAGCTCGGTCATGTGGATCTGTTTGGCCCTGCGGTCCGACACCTCGACCCGACGCTCGATGAAACCCTGCTTTTCCATGCCATCCAGCAGCCGGACGATCGTCGGCGTTTCGATGTCGAGTTCGTCGGCCAGTTCGCGCTGGTTCAAGCCGTCCTTCTTGGTCAGGGCAAACAGCGCCCTCGCCCGCGCCAAGGTCAGGCCGCGCTCCTTTACGCGGGCATCGAAGACAGCCCGCAGCTTGCGATTGACCATCGACAGGGCGTCGAACAATTCGCGATTGACGATGGGCTGATACATAGTACCTTTTCCATATTAGTAGCATGCTAATTATTTTGTTCCTACCTAATCTATCCGGTGGAAATTTTCAAGACGCAGTTTTGAGCGGGGCGGCAAACGGCGCTAGAATTGCCGCAACCGCGGGTCGCAGCGATTCGCAGCGTCAATGTCGTTTTGCATGCGGACGTTATTTTTCGCGCTTTCGCGGCGTCAGCCTGTGGATCAGTCGAACAACGGGCAAAGGCAATGGGCCGTGCCACATGGCCAGCGACTGTGGCACTGCTGCACTTGACCCGCAAAGACGCAGACATCAAACCGGGTGCACACCAGAAAAGGCAGAGACGAACGACCATGAACGACGCAGCGCGAAAGCTCGCCCCTATCGGCAAGGACCAGTCGGACCAGCACTACCGCGAGGCGCCGAACAACCTTGAAGCCGAACAGGCGCTGCTTGGCGCTATCCTCGTCAACAACGACGCTTTCTATCGAGTCTCGGACTTCCTGAAGCCGGTCCACCTGTTTGAACCCCTGCATCGCCGCATCTACGAGGTTGCCGGCGACATCATCCGCATGGGCAAGACCGCCAACCCGGTGACGATCAAGACCTTTCTGAAAGCCGATGAAAAGGTCGGCGACCTGACGGTCGCACAATATCTCGCGCGCCTTGCCGCCGGCGCCGTCTCGATCATCAACGCGGAAGACTACGGCCGTGCAATCTACGACCTGGCGCTGCGCCGTTCGCTGATCACAATCGGCGAGGACATGGTCAACATCGCCTTTGACGCACCGCTCGACATGCCGCCGCAGGGCCAGATCGAGGATGCAGAACGGCGCCTGTTCGAACTCGCCGAAACCGGCCGCTACGACGGCGGCTTCCAGTCCTTCAACGACGCGGTGGCGCTTGCCATCGACATGGCTGGCGCCGCGTTCGAACGCGACGGCAGCCTGTCCGGCATTTCGACCGGCATCCTGTCGCTCGACGCCCGCATGGGCGGCCTGCAGCGCTCGGACTTGATCGTGCTTGCGGGACGCCCCGGCATGGGCAAGACCTCGCTTGCCACCAACATCGCCTACAACATCGCGGCCGCCTACGACCCGGAGGTTCAGGCGGACGGTTCGTTCAAGGCCAAGAATGGCGGCGTCGTCGGCTTCTACTCGCTCGAAATGTCGTCCGAGCAGCTCGCCACGCGTATCATTTCCGAGCAGACCGAAGTCTCCTCCTCGAAGATCCGCCGCGGCGACATCTCCGAAGCCGACTTCGAAAAGCTGGTCGCCTGCTCACAGATGATGCAGAAAGTGCCGCTGTTCATCGACCAGACCGGTGGCATCTCGATTGCCCAGCTTTCAGCCCGTGCGCGCCGCCTCAAGCGCCAGCGCGGCCTCGATTGCCTGGTCGTCGACTATATTCAGCTGATGACCGGCTCGGGCAAGTCGAGCGACAACCGCGTGCAGGAAATCACCCAGATTACCACCGGCCTGAAGGCGCTCGGCAAGGAACTGAACGTGCCGATCATCGCGCTGTCGCAGCTCTCCCGTCAGGTGGAAAGCCGCGAAGACAAGCGCCCTCAGCTTTCCGACCTTCGTGAATCGGGCTCGATCGAGCAGGACGCCGACGTCGTGCTCTTCGTGTTCCGTGAGGAATACTATGTGAAGAACCTCGAGCCCCGCGACGAGTTCGATCCGAAGTATGACGAGTGGAAGATGAAGATGGAGCAGGTAAAGGGCACGGCCGATGTGATCATCGCCAAGCAGCGTCACGGACCGACCGGCACCGTCAAGCTCGCCTTCCAGTCGGAATTCACCCGCTTTACCGATCTGGCCGACCCGTCGTTCACCCAATACGAAGAACACTGAGAAAGTCCGGGGGCGTCTTTACGCCCCCAGCAGCATTCTGAGGATTGCCACGGTCACAACGCCGGCGGCGACTGCGGCGAGCAACGGCAAACGCATGGCGACGAGGGCTGTTATCACCGCGGCGATCGTTTCCGCCGGCCCGGTGACCAAAGCCGTCGGCGCGATCACTGCCATCAACACGGCCGGCGGGATCGCCTCCAGGGCTCGCCGCTGCGTCTCTCCGATCGTCACGAACCGAATGAGCACCAGCCCACCCATGCGGGTGGCAATGGTCGCGATTGCCATCGCGGCGATGGCGAGAAGCGTGTTTGGATCGACCGTCATGCGTGCGCCTCCTGGCTGCGGCCGGCAAGAAGCGCAACGACAACCCCAGCGGCAGCGCCTGCAGCGATGTACCAGACACCCGGCAGAAGCTGATGCGTCAGCACGGCGGCCGCGGCACTTGCGGCCAGCACCGCTCCGGTCCCGCGGCCCTTCCAGAAGCCCATCACCAGAACGATGAAAACCGCCGGAAAGGCGAAGTCGAGCCCCGTCACCTTCGGATCACCAAGGAAGGCGCCCAGCAAGGCGCCGGCAAGGCTTGTCGTCACCCAGACGAGATAGAAGGGCACCGCGATGCCTGCGAACCAGGCCGGCGTCAGCTTGCCCTCTTTCGCGCGCATCTCCGCCATCGCCCATATCTCATCGGCAAGCAGCAGCATCGAGGCGTATTTCGCCGGTCCGGAGAACCCTTGAAGCTTGGCTCCGAGCGACGCACTCATCAGCACATGCCTGACATTGACGAGCAAGGCGGAGAAGGCGAGCGCCGCCCAGGAAGCCGGATGCGTCCAGATGTCCATGGCGACGAATTGCGAGCCGCCTGCGAAAACCAGCGCACTCATCAACGTCACCTCCGCGCCCGAAAGCCCCTTGCCGGCGGCAACGGCGCCGAAGACGAGCCCGATCGGCATGACCGCCACGATCAGAGGCGCCATCGCCATGGCCCCAGCTCGAAAATCCCGGATCAATTCCGTGTCGCTCAATGTTCCTGCCTCCCGGTCGATAACGAACGGCCCACATCTAAGCCCAGCTGGGCACGGCGTATTGAACGAAAGTGATCAACCGGCGCGGAAGGCGCCGGGCGTGACGCCGGTTCTGGCCTTGAAGTGCCGGCTGAAATGCGCCTGATCGGCAAAACCGCATTGATAGGCCGTATCGACGGCCGACCAGCCGTGCCGCAGCAGCGTCTTTGCCGCCCGCACGCGCTTGTCGGTCAGGAAGGCATGCGGCGTGATGTGAAATTGCCGCCGGAAGGCCCGGATCAGATGAGCCCGGCTGAGGCCCGCAACCCTCGCCAGTTCCTCCAGGCCGATGTCCTGCGCGTAGTTCTCTGTCAGATAATCGCGCGCCCGCTGCACCGCCGAGTGTTCCTTCGTTTCGACCGGCACGATGATCGTGCTGCCGTGCCGCTCGAACATGGTGGCCAGCACACCGAACATGCGTTCCTCGGCTTCGAGCGCGCCGGTCGCATGCTCCAGCGCCTTGTGCGCGTGATAGAAGGACTGGGCCAGATCCGGATCACGCAGCATGCGCCTGGAAAAGGACGGCGTCCCCTTGAACGGTCGCCCGGTGACATCCTCAAGGATGTTCACCAGCAGTTCGGTGCTGGGATAGACCATGCGATAGCGGTAGCCGCTGCCGCCGGGGTGACCATCGTGGATCTCGTCGGGATTGATGAGGTAGAAGTCGCCGGGGCCTGCTTGCGACCGTTTGCCCCTGATCTTGCTGATCTGCGAGCCGGCCTCGATCGCGCCGATGCTGAAAGTGTCGTGCGCGTGCGGCGCAAACTCGTGCGTGATGAAGGTGGCTGTCAGGCATTCCATGCCATCGAACCGGGGATCCCGCCAGAATCGGGTCCGCTCCGCGCCTTCCAGCGGCATGGCATCGATGGCCTGTTCCTGCGAAATCGTGTGCATGCGTCGATCCTAGCGTCAGCAACGACAAGCGTCTTGCACAAAAGTGCTCTTCGCCCGTCCGGTCCAACCGAATGCCGCGATGCGGCAGCTGGGCATTTGCGGGCAGGTGCAGTTGCCTGTATTGCTCTTTGATCGTCCACGCAGAGTGCCAGGCATGCTCAGTCCAGAATTCCTCTCCGCCTCCAACCGGCTCACGATCGACCTCAACGCATTGGCAGACAATTGGCGCTCGATGAATGCCCGCTCGGGCAAGGCCCGCGCCGCTGCGGTGCTGAAGGCCGATGCCTACGGCCTCGGCATCGACGAGGCAGCGCCAGCACTTTATGCCGCCGGCGCCCGCGACTTCTTCGTCGCCAATGCTGAGGAAGGTGCCGATCTGCGGCCGCTGGTGCCCGAAGGCCGGATCTACATTCTGGCCGGCATGTGGCCCGGCAATGAAGCGCTGTTCTTCGACAACGATCTGGTGCCGGTAATCAACTCGGAGGAGCAGCTCGCCGTTTTCATGGCGGCGCTGTCTGAGCGCGGCGACCATCCTTGCGTGCTGCATGTCGATACCGGCATGAACCGCCTGGGGCTTTCGGTCGAGGAAGCCGTCGCTCTTGCCAATGATCCGGCGCGCCCTGCGAGCTTTTCGCCCGTCCTGATCATGAGCCACCTCGCCTGCGCCGACGACCCGGGCAACCCGCTCAATGGTTATCAGCTCCGGCGCTTTCGCGAAGCCACCGCCGCATTCGAAGGCGTTGATGCCAGCCTGGCAAACTCCGGCGGCGTGTTCCTGGGCAACGACTACCATTTCAACCTGACGCGTCCCGGTATCGCCGTTTATGGCGGCGAAGCGGTCAATGACGTCGCCAATCCGATGAAGCCGGTGGTGACGGCCGAAGCCCGCATCATTCAGGTGCGCAACGTCGCGTCCGGCGGTCATGCAAGCTACGGAGCGTCGGCCCGCTTCAACCGCGACAGCCGCATTGCCACGGTCGCCGTCGGTTATGCCGACGGTTATCACCGGTCCGTCTCGGGCGGTGGCGTGACCCTGCGGCAGGCAACGCCTTCGGGCGCATTCGGCTTTCTGCATGGCCAGAAGGTGCCGCATGTCGGCCGGGTGACGATGGACCTCAGCCTCTTCGACGTCACCGACCTTCCGGAAAATGCCGTGCGCCCCGGCGACTATATCGAGCTTTTCGGTCGGCATATCGCCGTGGACGACGTGGCGCGTGCCGGCGGCACGATCGGCTATGAGATGCTGACGAGCCTCGGCCACCGCTACGAACGCCATTATGTCGGCGCCGTCTGAGGCGGCTATCAAGGCGATACTTTACAGTCCGTTGCCGAAAATCACCTTTTGTTCCGCGTTTCGCGGCATTATGTGAAGGCAAAAGTGATTCTCCGATCACCAGCCGTGTCGCCTGATGCGACCCGCTGAAGTCCCGGCACTGTGAAAGTCGTATCCGATGGCGAAAGCCCGCACACAATTCGTCTGCCAGAACTGCGGCACGATTCATACCCGCTGGGCCGGCAAGTGCGAGGGCTGCGGCGAGTGGAACACGATCATCGAGGACGACCCGACCGCCGGCATCGGCGGCGGTCCCTCCCGCGCGCCGAAGAAGGGGCGCCCGGTTGCCCTGACCACGCTTTCCGGTGAAATCGAGGACGCTCCGCGCATTCAGACCGGGATATCCGAGCTCGACCGCGCCACCGGAGGCGGTTTTGTTCGTGGCTCCGCCTTGCTCATCGGCGGCGACCCCGGCATCGGCAAATCGACGGTGCTGATGCAGGCGGCAGCGGCACTTGCCCGGCAGAAGCACCGCGTCATCTACGTCTCGGGCGAAGAGGCGGTGGCCCAGGTGCGACTGCGCGCCCAGCGGCTCGGTGCTGCCGACAGCGACGTGCTGCTCGCAGCCGAAACCAATGTCGAGGATATCCTGGCAACGCTTGCCGAGGGAAAGCGCCCCGACCTCGTCATCATCGACTCGATCCAGACGCTTTGGAGCGACATCGTCGATTCGGCGCCTGGCACGGTCACGCAGGTGCGGACGGGCGTGCAAGCGATGATCCGCTTCGCCAAGCAGACGGGAACCGCCGTCGTGCTCGTCGGCCACGTCACCAAGGAAGGCCAGATCGCCGGCCCCCGTGTCGTCGAGCACATGGTCGATGCCGTGCTCTACTTCGAAGGCGACCGCGGCCACCACTACCGCATCTTGCGAACGGTGAAGAACCGCTTCGGACCGACGGACGAGATCGGGGTTTTCGAGATGTCGGACAGGGGGCTGCGCGAGGTCGCCAACCCATCGGAGCTGTTCCTCGGCGAGCGCAACGAGAAATCGCCCGGTGCCGCGGTCTTTGCCGGCATGGAGGGAACGCGACCGATCCTGGTCGAGGTGCAGGCGCTGGTGGCGCCAACCTCGCTCGGTACGCCGCGCCGCGCCATCGTCGGCTGGGACAGTGCCCGCCTCTCCATGATCCTGGCGGTGCTTGAAGCCCATTGCGGCGTGCGCCTCGGACAGCACGACGTCTACCTCAACATCGCCGGCGGCTACCGGATTTCGGAGCCTGCCGCCGACTTGGCTGTGGCTTCCGCACTGGTTTCGTCGCTTGCCGGGCTTGCCCTTCCGGCTGATTGCGTCTATTTCGGCGAAGTCAGCTTGTCGGGCGCCATCCGGCCGGTTGCGCATACCGCTCAACGCCTCAAGGAAGCCGAGAAACTCGGTTTCTCACAGGCTGTTCTGCCATCCGCCTCGACCGAATTGCCGAAGAACGGCAATGGCCGGTGGAGCGAGTTGGAAAGCTTGCCGGATCTGGTGGCGCGCATCGCGGGATCGCGAAACGCCCTGAGGCCGGCAGAGGACGCAGATTGAAGATGCGGGTGCTGCAAGCGGCTCCATGAGACGCCTTGTGAGCAGGCTCATGACAATGCCCTGAACATCAGGCAGGGCCGATGACGGATAGGCTTGAGGAGACCCGGACGAACCGGGTTCGGAGTAAGGACAAAATGCCCATTACAATTCTCGACGGTATCGTTCTCGGCGTCGCACTGTTTTCAGCAATCCTGGCAATGGTCCGAGGCTTCTCACGCGAGGTTCTGTCGGTTGCCAGCTGGATCGGTGCGGCAGCAGCGGCCTACTTCCTCTATCCGCACCTCCTGCCCTATGCCAAGCAGTACACCAGCAGCGACACGGTCGCGCTGATCGGCTCGGCCGCAGTGGTCTTCCTGGTCGCGCTGATCATCATTTCCTTCATCACCATGCGCATCGCCGATTTCATCATCGACAGCCGCATCGGCGCGCTTGACCGCACGCTCGGCTTTCTCTTCGGTGCCGCACGCGGCATCCTGCTCGTGGTCGTCGCCATGCTGTTCTTCAACTGGCTGGTCGCTCCGCAGCAGCAGCCGGGCTGGGTGACGCAGGCGAAGTCCAAGCCGCTTCTCGACAATCTTGGCAACAAGCTGATCGCGCTTTTGCCCGAGGAAGCCGACGCCACCATCCTCGACCGCCTGCGCGGCAAGGATACGACCGGCGAAGGCGAAGGCGAGACCCCGGCCGGCACGCCGGGCCAGGCACCGTCGGGTTCGCCCGACCAGGCGCCGGTTGACGACGCCCCGGCCACCAGCGGCTGAGACATGGAAAAACTGCCGACAAAGCCCGCTGCGCGGGCTTTGTCCTTTTGGGAATAACGCTTGAGTCCGTTTTCAGCTAAGATCGCTTGAAGACGGCGAGCCTGATCACGATATGCGCACCGGCACGGAGCAAAGGCGACTGTGATGACCGATCTGAGATCCACGGAAATCCATGACGAACTCGATGGCGATACCCTGCACGAAGAGTGCGGCGTCTTCGGCATCCTGGGGCACCCGGATGCGGCGGCGCTGACGGCGCTCGGCCTGCATGCGCTCCAGCATCGCGGCCAGGAGGCCGCCGGTATCGTCACCTTCGACGGCAAGCAGTTCTGCACCGAAAAGCGCATGGGCCTCGTCGGCGACCACTACACCGACCCCGCGACGCTGGCGAAGCTCCCGGGCTTCATGTCGATCGGCCACACGCGCTACTCGACGACAGGCGAAGTGGCGCTGCGCAACGTCCAGCCGCTGTTTGCCGAGTTGCATGAAGGCGGCATCGCGATCGCCCATAACGGCAACTTCACCAACGGCCTGACGCTGCGCCGCCAGATCATCACCGATGGTGCCATCTGTCAGTCGACCTCCGATACCGAAGTCGTCCTTCACCTCATCGCGCGTTCCAAACATGCGTCGACCACCGACCGCTTCGCCGACGCGATCGCGCAGGTCGAAGGCGGCTACTCGATGCTGGCGCTGACCCGCACCAAGCTGATCGCCGCCCGCGACCCGCACGGCATCCGTCCGCTCGTCATGGGCGAACTCGACGGCAAGCCGATCTTCTGCTCGGAAACCTGCGCACTCGACATCATCGGCGCCAAGTTCGTGCGCGACGTCGAGAATGGCGAAATCATCATCTGCGAGATCCAGTCCGACGGCTCGATCTCGATCGATGCCCGCAAGCCGCTCGCCCCGCAGCCGGAGCGGCTCTGCCTGTTCGAATACGTCTATTTCGCCCGTCCGGATTCGGTCGTCGGCGGTCGCAGCATTTATGTCTCGCGCAAGAACATGGGCATCAATCTCGCCAAGGAGTCGCCCGTCGAGGCGGACGTGGTGGTTCCGGTGCCGGACGGCGGTACGCCGGCCGCGCTCGGCTATGCGCAGCAGAGCGGCATTCCCTTCGAATACGGCATCATCCGCAACCACTATGTCGGCCGCACCTTCATCGAGCCGACGCAGCAGATCCGCGCCTTCGGCGTCAAGCTCAAGCACTCCGCCAACCGTGCGATGATCGAAGGCAAGCGGGTCGTGCTCGTCGACGATTCGATCGTGCGCGGCACCACGTCGGTGAAGATCGTGCAGATGATGCGGGACGCGGGCGCGCGCGAAGTGCATGTGCGCGTCGCCAGCCCGATGATCTTCCACCCGGACTTCTACGGCATCGACACGCCGGACCGTGACAAGCTGCTGGCCAACCAGCATGCCGACCTCGCCTCCATGTGCCGCTTCATCGGCGCGGACTCGCTCGAGTTCCTGTCGATCGACGGCCTCTACGAGGCTGTGGGCGGCGTCAAGCGCGATCCCAAGGCGCCGCAGTTCACCGATCACTATTTCACCGGGGACTATCCGACACGCCTTCTCGACCAGGAAGGCGCCAGCAACGTCCGCAAACTCTCGGTTCTCGCCAGCAACGGATAATCAGACAATAAAATGACGATCAATTTGAAAGACCGGGTCGCCGTCGTCACCGGCGCATCGCGCGGTATCGGCTATTTCACGGCCCTCGAACTCGCCAAGGCTGGCGCCCACGTCGTCGCCTGCGCCCGCACTGTCGGCGGCCTGGAAGAATTGGATGACGCCATCAAGGCGGTCGGCGGCTCGGCAACGCTCGTTCCCTTCGATCTCGCCGACATGGCTGCGATCGACAAGCTTGGCGGCGCGATCAACGAACGCTGGGGCAAGCTCGACATCATGGTCGCCAATGCCGGCGTGCTCGGTACCATCTCGCCGATCGGCCATGTCGAGGCCAAGGTGTTCGAGAAGGTGATGAACATCAACGTCAATGCCACCTGGCGCCTGATCCGCACGCTCGAGCCGTTGCTGATCAAGTCCGATGCCGGACGCGCGCTCATTCTTTCCTCGGGCGCTGCGCACAAGTGCAAGCCGTTCTGGGGCCCCTACTCCGCCTCCAAGGCCGCGGTCGAGGCGCTCGCCCGCACCTGGGCCGGCGAGACGCAGCGGCTGCCGCTGCGCATCCTCAGCGTCGATCCGGGCGCAACCCGCACCGCCATGCGCGCCCAGGCCATGCCCGGCGAAGATCCGGAAACCGTGCCGCATCCGGCCGAAGTCGCAGCCCAGTTGCTGCCGCTGGTGGGTCCGGATCAGACCGAGACCGGCAAGCTTTACATCGTTCGCGAAAAGAAGATCGTCGATTATCGCCTGCCGGCGTGACGACGACCACAGAGCTTAAATCAAAAAGGCCACCGTGCTTCCACGGTGGCCTTTGTTATTGCGCTGAAGTTCAGGGTTAAAGCGCGTCGCGATCGTTGGATTCGCTTACCGCACTTTAAGCCCTTGTTTTTGCGCATGTCGTTATCGCAAAACCGCTGCGCACTTTTGCGCGAGATGCGTCAGTCCTTGTCGCCCGGCAAGCCGTCGCCGCCATCTGCCGGATGGGCCGGCCAGTCGCCGCCATATTTGCGCTGCCAGGAGCGGGCGCCGAACGGCAGCGTGATTAGGTAGCCAAGCGCCGTCACCGCCATCGTCTCCCAGGTATAGGTCATCAGCGTCGCGACATAGAAGACGACCACGAGAATGACCGGCAGGACGAGATCGCGGCGCACGCGGCTGTTTTCCGACTTGCCCGACCAGACCGGCAGACGGCTGACCAGCAGGAAGGCAATCAGCACGGTGTAACCGGATGCGATCAGCGCCATGGTGCGCTCGGGTGCCAAGCCCAGCAGGCCGAGATAGACAGGCAGCAACACCAGCATGGCGCCCGCCGGCGCAGGCACGCCGACGAAATACTCCGACTGCCACGCTGCCTTGGACTGGCGCTCGGCCATGACGTTGAAGCGCGCCAAGCGCAGACCGCAGGCGATCGCGTAGATCAACGCAGCAATCCAGCCGATCGAGCGGGCCTGATCCAGGATGAAGACGTAGAGAACGAGAGCCGGTGCGACACCGAAGTTGATGATATCGGCGAGCGAGTCCATCTGGCCGCCGAAGTTCGACGTCGCCTTCAAGAGGCGTGCGACGCGACCGTCGATAGCGTCGAGAAAGGCCGCAAGCAACACCATGGCAACGGCGAGCTCGATGCGGTTTTCGAAGGCGAGCCGGATGCCGGAGAGACCCGCGCAGATCGCCAGTACGGTGATCATGTTCGGGATCATCAGCCGCAGCGGTATTTCGCGCAGTCGAGGGCCGCGGCCGGTGTCGTTGGAACCATTCGCCTCGCCCGCGACTTTCGGCGGTTCGGCTGGGTTTTCCTGTTGAGGACCTTCCATAGGGGCTCCTTATGCGCGGCGGCTGATGACCGGGCCCTTGGCCGAGCCGAATTCGGCGAGCACGGTTTCCCCGGCAATCGCGGTCTGGCCGAGGCTGACGCGGGGCTCGACACCTTCCGGCAGGAAGACGTCGAGGCGCGAACCAAAGCGGATGAGGCCGAAACGCTCGCCCGCGTCGAGCGAGGCGTTTTCATACTTCCAGCAGATGATGCGACGGGCGACGAGACCGGCGATCTGCACGACGCCGATAGCGCCGTGCTTCGTCTGGATGACGAGGCCGTTGCGCTCGTTCTCATGGCTGGCCTTGTCGAGGTCGGCGTTGACGAACTTGCCGGCGCGGTAGGCGATGCGGCTGATGGTACCGGTCATCGGCGCACGGTTCACATGGCAGTTGAAGACGTTCATGAACACCGAGATGCGCAGCATCGGCTCGGAGCCGAGACCCAACTCTTCCGGCGGCGTCACCATGGCGATCGACGAAACGCGGCCGTCGGCCGGGCTGATCACCAGATCGTCGTCGATCGGCGTCATGCGCTCGGGATCGCGGAAGAAATAGGCGCACCAGGCGGTGAGCAGGAAGCCGATCCACATCAGCGGCTCCCACAGGAAGCCCAGCACCAGCGACACGACGAAGAAGATCGCGATGAAGCGATAGCCTTCCTTGTGCACCGGAACGAGCGTGTTGCGCACCGTATTGACCAAGCTCATGAACTCTACTCCAGATTTGATGTGGAACGTGACCTAGCGCGAAACGCCGCCCGCGGCAACGCTGGCCGCCCGACAGCGACAAAACGCGTCGCGATCAGCCAAAGACAGCACCGTCAAACGGCCGGCTCCCCGCGCGTGACGATGCCGAGGTCGTCGCTCTCGCGCACACGCTTCAATTGTTCTTCCGCCTGGGTCGCCTCACGCTGACGGCTCCACATGGAAGCATAAAGTCCGTCGCGCTCGATCAGTTCCCCATGCGTGCCGCGCTCGGCGATGACGCCGTCCTTGAGCACGATGATTTCATCGGCATTGATCACCGTCGAAAGCCGATGGGCTATGACCAGCGTCGTGCGGTTGCGGGAAACGACGTCGAGCGCCGACTGGATTTCCTGTTCCGTGCGAGTGTCGAGCGCCGAGGTTGCCTCGTCGAGGATGAGGATCGGCGGCGCCTTGAGGATCGTGCGGGCGATAGCGACGCGCTGCTTCTCGCCGCCCGAAAGCTTCAGCCCGCGCTCTCCGACCATCGCCTGGAAACCTTCGGGAAGCGACTGGATGAAGCTGGCGATCTGCGCTGCTTCAGCCGCCGCCACGACCTCCTCCTCGGTGGCCGAAACGCGTCCGTAGCGGATGTTGTAGGCGATGGTGTCGTTGAACAGCACCGTATCCTGCGGCACCATGCCGATGACCCCGCGCAGGCTCTTCTGCGTCACATCGCGCACGTCCTGCCCGTCGATGGTGATCGTGCCCTGCTGCACGTCGTAGAAACGATAGAGAAGCCGAGAGAGCGTCGATTTGCCGGCACCTGAGGGACCGACGACGGCAACCGTCTTGCCGGCCGGCACCTGGAAGCTGATGCCCTTGAGGATCGGCCGCGCCGAATCATAGGCGAAGTGCACGTCCTTGAAGGCAATGGCACCGTTGGCGATGGCAAGCTGTCGCGCACCCGGGCGATCAACCACTTCTGCTTCGACGTCGAGCAGATCGAACATGTGTTCGATGTCGGTCAGGCCCTGTCGGATTTCGCGATAGACGAAGCCAATGAAATTGAGCGGGATGGCAAGCTGGATCAGCATGGCATTGATGAAGACGAAGTCGCCAAGCGTCTGCTCGCCGCGCTGCACCGCGAGTGCCGACATGACCATCATGACGGCCGTGCCCGCCCCAAAGATCATCGCCTGGCCGAAGTTGAGCCAGCCGAGTGAGGTCCAGACTTGGGTCGCCGCCTTCTCATAGCGCTGCATGGATCTGTCGAAGCGCTTGGCTTCCATCTCTTCGTTGCCGAAATATTTGACGGTCTCGAAGTTCAAGAGCGAGTCGATCGCCTTGGTATTGGCGTCGGTGTCGCTGTCGTTCATGGAGCGGCGGATGGCGATGCGCCAGTCGCTCGCCTTGACGGTGAACCAGATATAGAGCCAGACGGTGATGGCCGTGACCAGCAGGTAGCTGAAACCGTAGCCCCACCAGAAGATCACGGCGGTCAGCAGGAATTCGATCAGCGTCGGAACACTGTTCAGAATGGTGAAGCGAACGATGGTCTCGATGCCCTTGGTGCCGCGCTCGATCACCCGAGACAGGCCGCCGGTGCGCCGCTCCAGGTGAAAACGTAACGACAGCTGGTGCATGTGCACGAAGGTCTTGTAGGCGAGCTGCCGGACCGCATGCTGCCCGACGCTGGCAAACAGCGCGTCGCGCAGTTGATTGAGCCCCGCCTGCAGCAGGCGCGCGAGGTTATAGGCAAGCACCAGCATGACCGCGCCGGTCAGGAACTGCGGCAGAAAACCCAACGCGTCGGGCTTGTTGTTGAGCGCGTCCGTCGCCCACTTGAAGAAATAAGGAACGAGGATCAGCACGACCTTGGCAATCACCAGGATGATCGTTGCCCAGACGACCCGTAGCTTCAGATCCGCCCGATCCGAAGGCCACATATAGGGCCACAGGTTGACGATGGTCCGAAACGGGTTGCTCGTATCCGCGGAGATCGTCTTCGTCTGGTTTGCAGGTGCCACGTCTTGATCCGCCTTCACTCTTTCGCAAGCCCAGACGGATCATGCCAATCCACCGGGTCGCGCAATTACGGCTCAACGCCTCGGACCTTGGACAAGGACATCGGGGCACATCGTCGCCATCCAATGAAAAGCGGCGTCTCGTTGAAGACGCCGCCTTATTTGACAGATAGGTCTCCGTCGACACCACCGCAATGCGATTGATGTCGATGAGCAGCCTATTGTTCGTGTTTCATGTGCTTCTTGTGAATTTCCCGCGACTCTTCGTCGGAAAGCGCCTGATCCGGAACGCCGAACACCTGGCCCGGACGGATCCGGTCGGGGTTTTCGATCTGGGCCTGGTTGGCGAGGTAGATCGTGGTGTAACGAACGCCCGCGCCATAGACACGCCGTGAAATTTGCCAGAGCGTATCGCCGCGACGGATGATGACCGAGCTCTTGCTTTCCTTCAGCGGCGCCTGCTCCACCGTTTCCGGCTGCGCCTGGGTTTTCGCCGAGGCCACGGAAGGCTGCGCGGCCGCGACATCATTGACGATCGAGCTGCCGGCACCCTTTACCTTCGATGCGCCGGAAGCCTCGGCGACCTCGCCCGATGCGGCGGGCTGCGCCTTGGCGGCAACCGCCGGCGTCACGCTGCCGCGTTCGGCGAGAATGGCCCCCACCGATGCCTCGACCTTGGTCAAGGCCGTGGCGACGCTCGAGGGATCGTGCGACGCCTCTTTCAGCACGGCCAGCGCATCAGCTGCAGCCTTCGACGTCCGGGCCGCTTCGTCAGCCAACGCCTGGTCGGAATTGTCCGTTAGCCTGAAGTCGGCCAGTGACTTCAGCGCAAACTCGCTTGCGGAGCGTGCTGCCGCGAGTTGCTCGCCCGTCGGCACCTTGCCGTTGGAGAAGAGCCCCTTCAGCAGCGCGAGCGCCTTGCCTGCTTCGGCACGCAGCCCGTCGAGGCCGGCCGTCGCGGCCGCAGAAACCGGGCCGGCAATGGCCGCGACCTGGCTACCTGCCGGACGGTCGAACGGAACCGATGCACGCATCACGACTTTGCTTGCGTCGTCGCTCAGCATGTCGGCGCGGATGATGTGGCTGCCGACCGAAAGGTCGATCTGGCCGTCGACGACGAAGTGGCCCTTGTCGTCGGCCTCGATTTCGCCGAGCAGCTTGTCGTCCGCATAGATGCGAACCAAGGCGCCGGGCTTTGCGCTACCGGCGACGAACATCTTCGCGCCCTCGATCTCGACGGCGGTCACCTGCAGCCCGGCAGCGGCACTTGGCTTTGCCGCCGTTGCATCGCTCGTCGTCTGCGCCGTTGCAGACGCCACGTCGGCGGAAGTTCCAGCAGCTGGCTGCGACGCTGATGCGTCGGCTGGCTGCGACGCGCCGGCCAGGGCGTCGGGCGTGGTGAGCAGCCGGCTGGCCGCGCCCGGCTTGGAGACCATGGCAAGCAGTTGTCCCGTCGGGTCCTTCGGCACGGAAACCGTCGCGACCTCATGCGAATTCTTGGCAACGCCATCTTCGCCGACGGCGCGCAGGGTCAGCTGATAGTCTCCGGCCGGAAGCGGCTTGTCGAAGACAGCGGCGAAATCGCCGGTCACGCCGACATCCGCCGTTCCGACGACGGTGGTGCCGTTGAGGATCTCGAGCTTGGAGCCCGGTGCGGCATGACCGGCAACGACGGTCGAACCATCGGGCTCGACGCGCAGGACGTCGAAGCCGGGAATGGACGGGTCTTCTGCCGGCGCTTTCGCATCGGTGGCGCTTGCCGCAGCCTCGTTGCTTGCGCCCGCACTGGGCTGAGGCCCGCCGTTCGACGATGCCGCATCAGTGGTTTGGGCAGGGCCGTTTGCCGCGCCATCGACTGAGGCTTCCTTGCCGCCACGCAAATTCGGTTGAACTACAAAAATCATCAACGCTGTTGCTGCCGCAAGGACAGTAAGGGCCACCCAGCCGGCCTTGTTCTTGATCATGCCACTCTCCACAGGAGCGGAGCGACGCTCCGCGCATGCCCTCTCATCGGCCTACGGCGCGGGGCTTGTACTATCATTATAGCGCAACTGCGAGCTACCCGCCCGATTTCTTCAATCGATCCCTGAAATTGCTAGCGTTTCCGGGAGTAGCAGACAAGCAGCCGCCCTTGCTGCAAGCGCCGTGAACCAAGCTTTCCCCTCATTTTTCTTGACCCTTGCTGCGCTGCAATGTTTTTTGGCCGGATGAACACTGAAGCCAGCACGATTCGATCCATCTGCGTCTACTGCGGCTCGCAGCCCGGACGTGACCCGATTTACATGGAAGCCGGCCGCGCACTCGGCCGCTCGATCGCCGACCACGGCCTGCGATTGGTCTATGGCGGCGGCACCCGCGGCATCATGGGAGCGGTCGCAAGCGGCGTGCTTTCCAATGGCGGCGAAGTCACCGGCATCATCCCCGAATTCCTGATGGACAAGGAAGCGACGCGCCATTCGCTCGGCCAGCTGAACGAACTGATCGTCACCGCCGACATGCATGAGCGCAAGCACACGATGTTCGAGCGCGCCGACGCCTTCGTCGCGCTGCCGGGTGGTATCGGCACTCTGGAAGAGATCGTCGAGATCATGACCTGGGCGCAGCTCGGGCGCCACCGCAAACCAATGGTCTTCGGCAACATGAACAATTTCTGGAAGCCGATGCTGGATCTGCTGCAGCACATGCGCGGCGAAGGCTTCGTCCACACCGCCCATCTCGTCCAGCCGCTCGTCGTCGACAAGGCCGAGGACATCGTGCCGGCAATCCTTGCAGCCGCCAAGGGTGCGGACGGCCGCGAAGGCGAAGCCGAGATCATCTCGCGCCTCTAGTCGCCGACTGCCTCCCAAGAATCGGAAAAGGCGCGCCGGACGGTCGCGCCTTTTTTCATTTTCTGCATGGTCGCTTATTCGGCCGGGCTGACCTGTTCCGCGCGTCGCGCGCGGCTCTGCGCCAGCATGGCGCCGGAATAAATGACCAGCGCCGCCCAGATCAGTGCGAAAGCGATCAGCTTTGCCGTACCGAAGGGCTCGTGGAAGACGAAGACGGCGATTAGGAAGATCATCGTCGGCGCGATGTACTGCATGATGCCGATGGTCGAGAGCCGCAGCAGCTTGGCGCCGTTGGCATAGATCATCAGCGGGATGGCAGTGACGATGCCGCAGGACATCAGCCACAGCACATCGGCCATGCCGGTGTCGCCGAAGTGCCCCTGGCCGGTGGCTTCGAGCCAGATGATGTAGCCGATCGCCGGGATGCTGAGCAGCAGCACTTCGAGGAAGAAGCCCTGGTTCGGTCCGATCGGCAGCGTCTTGCGGAAGAAGGCATAAAAGCCCCAGGAAAGGCAGAGCCCGATCGACACCCAGGGCAGACCACCGGCGTCGAAAGCGAGCACCGCAACGGCGGCAGCAGCCAGCGCGATCGCCACCATCTGTGCCGGGCTCGGCTTTTCCTTCAGCAACAGAGCGCCGAGGAAAATCGAAAACAGCGGATTGATATAGTAGCCGAGCGCCGTCTCGATCGCCCGGCCCGCGCCGATCGCCCAGACATAGATGCCCCAGTTGATGGTGATGAGCACGGCCGTAAGGGCCGCCATGCGCAACATGCGCGGCGAACGAAGCGCGACTTTGACGTCTTCCGTGCGCCCGAGCCAGACCAGCACGAGGCCCGCGAGCGGAACCGACCAGACGATCCGGTGCGCCACCACTTCCGGTGCCGGGATATGGGCGATCGCCTTCATGAAGAAAGGCAGGAACCCCCAAAGCAGATAGGCCGCGAGCGCAAAGGCGAAGCCCTTGGCGGAATCGGTGTTTTCTGCGGGTAGTTTCGCGTTCGGCTCGGCCATGACACTTTTCCTGATGTATTCGCCGGAGGCTATCGCGGCTATGACGCCCGCTCCGGCCCTAGAGGATTTCCGTTTTGGACGGAGCCGCAGAAACGCTCTATCTCTTTGTTTTTACGCATTTCCTGACGAAAAACCGCTCCGCACTTACCTGGAAATGCTCTAGTCGAAGGCGCAGCCTTGCCGGCCGACGACCCCTTCCATGGGGCGTCCTACTCCAATGGCCATCAGTGCACCAATTCATTTCCGTGAACGGATGGTGAATTTTGCTCATACCTTACAGCGCCGCGCGTCAAACATGACGCGCTAAGGACGCTGTAACACGTTAAATTTGCTGCATAATTTTTTCCTTAAATCGATTCCGATTTAAGGAATTATGCAGTAGGCAGGGGAAGCGGCGCCCAAGCGGGCGCCCCTGCTCTCTGAACCAGGCGTTTATTCGGCCGCAATCAGCCCGACATGGTCGCGGTTCTTCAACAGCTTGAAAATGATACTGTCCATCAGCGCCTGGAAGGAGGCATCGATAATGTTGTCGGAGACGCCCACCGTCCACCAACGCGCGCCCGTGCCATCGGTCGATTCGATCAGAACGCGCGTGATCGCCTCGGTCCCGCCGTTGAGAATACGGACCTTGTAGTCCGCAAGCTCAAGGTCTTCGATCTCGGACTGGTATTTTCCGAGATCCTTGCGCAGAGCCAGGTCGAGCGCGTTGACGGGGCCGTGGCCCTCGGCGACCGACATCATGGTCTCGCCATCGACGACGACCTTGACGACCGCCTCCGACACGGTCTTCAGATGGCCGTTGGCGTCGAAGCGGCGCTCGACCATCACGCGGAAGCTTTCGACGTGGAAGAAATCCGGCACCGTTCCGAGGATGCGGCTTGCCAGAAGCGC
Organism: Ensifer sp. LC384; assembly: GCF_001695865.1. NCBI lineage: Bacteria > Pseudomonadati > Pseudomonadota > Alphaproteobacteria > Hyphomicrobiales > Rhizobiaceae > Ensifer > Ensifer sp. LC384. Next base: position 65,637 of record NZ_MBST01000034.1, on the reverse strand, counting down.
GAAACTCGCGTCGGCACCCTCATAGGCATAGCCGGTCGCTTCGCGTTCTTTGACGATCGCGATCAGCTTGTCGAGCTTGGGATCGTCCTTGCCAACGACGATGCCGCGACGCTTCAGGGCGTTGATGAAGTTGGCCTTGCCGCCCTGGTCCGACACCATGACCTTGCGCAGATTGCCGACGCTTTCCGGCGCGACATGCTCGTAGGTGCGCGGATCCTTCAGAAGCGCCGAGGCGTGAATGCCGGCCTTGGTGGCAAAGGCCGAGGCACCGACATAGGGCGCCTGCATGTCGGGCGAGCGGTTCAAAAGCTCGTCGAAGGCGTGGGACAGCTTCGTCAGTTCCTGCAGGCGATCGGCATCGATCGCCGTTTCGAACCGGCTGGAATAGATCTCCTTCAGTGCCAGGGTGGGGATCAGCGTCACCAGATTGGCGTTGCCGCACCGCTCGCCGATACCGTTCAGCGTCCCCTGTATCTGGCGGACCCCGGCCTCGACGGCGGCGAGCGTATTGGCGATGGCCTGCCCCGTATCGTTATGGGCGTGGATGCCGAGATTGGCGCCCGGCACGCCGGCAGCGATGACCGCCGACACGATCTCGCGGACCTCATGCGGCTGCGTGCCGCCATTGGTATCGCAAAGCACGATCCAGCGCGCGCCGGCTTCGAAGGCGGCCTTGGCGCAGGCAAGCGCATAGGCGGGGTTGGCCTTGTAGCCGTCGAAGAAATGCTCGCAGTCGACCATCGCCTCACGGCCGGCACCGACGACAGCCGCGACCGAAGCCCGGATATTCTCGAGGTTTTCCTCGTTGGAACAGCCGAGCGCCACCGCCACGTGATAATCCCAGCTCTTGGCCACGAGACAGATTGCATCGGTCTTTGCCTCGAGCAAGGCTGCAAGGCCCGGATCGTTCGAAGCGGAAACGCCGGCGCGCTTGGTCATGCCGAAGGCGACGAAGGACGCCTTCTTCGTGCGCTTGCGCTTGAAGAACTCGGTATCGGTCGGATTGGCGCCGGGGTAACCGCCTTCGACATAGTCCATGCCGAAATCGTCGAGCAGGGTGGTAATCGCGATCTTGTCCTCGACGGAAAAGTCGATGCCGGGCGTCTGCTGCCCGTCCCGTAGCGTCGTGTCGAAGAGATAGATGCGTTCCCTGGTCATGGCTCGTTTCCAATAATACTCAGTCGTTATTCGGTCTTGCCTGCGAATTTATCCGTGGCGCGGATCAGCTGGTCGAGGATACCGGGCTCGGAATAGGCGTGCCCTGCCCCCTCGATCAGGTGGAAGTCGGCCTCGGGCCAGGCCTTGTGCAATTGCCAGGCATATTTGGCCGGGCATGGCATGTCGTAGCGGCCCTGGACGATCACGCCGGGGATGCCATGCAGACGATGGGCATCCCGCAGCAATTGTCCGTCGTCCATCCAGCCGGCATTGACGAAGAAGTGGTTCTCGATGCGCGCAAAGGCATCGGCAAACTCGTCCTCCTCGAAGCGGCCGCTGGTCGACAGTTCCGGAAGCAGCGTAATCGTCTCGCCTTCCCAGATGCTCCAGCTTTTGGCGGCAGCAAGCCGCGTCGCCCTGTTGTCGCTGGTCAGGCGCCGGTGATAGGCATTCATCATCTCGTGGCGCTCGTTCTCGGGGATAGGCGCGATGAAACGCTCCCATTTGTCCGGAAACATCTCCGAGACGCCGAACTGATAGTACCAGTCAAGCTCCGCCTTGGTCAGCGTATAAATGCCGCGCAGCACCAACTCCGTGACCCGGTCCGGGTGTTTTTCCGCATAGGCGAGCGCCAGCGTCGATCCCCAGGACCCGCCGAACACCTGCCATTTTTCGGCCCGTGCCATCTCACGCAGGCGTTCGATATCGGCGACGAGGTGCCAGTTGGTGTTGGCTTCGATCTCCGCATGCGGCGCCGACTTGCCGCAGCCGCGCTGGTCGAACAGCGTCACGTCGTAAAGCACGGGGTCGAACAGCCGGCGATGGTTCGGCGAGATCGTGCCGCCGGGCCCGCCATGCAGGAACACCGCCGGCTTTGCCCCCGGCGTTCCCACCCGTTCCCAATAGACGGAGTGACCGTCGCCAACGTCGAGGTGGCCCGACGCATAGGGTTCGATTTCCGGGTAGAGCGTGCGCAGTGCAGCCGTCATTATAAGTCTCTCATGGGTGGCCAGTGCACCGTATCGTAGTCGGGATGCTGGCGGTTCGTTTCGAGCACAAGCAAGTGTCGGGTGGCCGACAGTTCGCTGCCGTCGTCGGTTTGCCTTTCGGGCAGTTTCGCCAGCCGCGCGAACCACACCATGCGCGATTCCACGCCCGACTGATAAACCGGCGGCAGATCGTCCGGGTCGTCGAGCGAACCGAGCACGATGTTGAGGAAGTCCTCGTCCGGCATGTCATAGAACAGCGGCGTTCCGCAATCGTGGCAGAAGGCGCGGCGCACCAGATGCGACGAGCGAAACCATGAGGGCTGCCCGCGGGTAATGTCGAAATTGTCGCGGGCGATATTGGCAAGCGGCATGAAATAGTTGCCGGCGGCCTTCTGGCACATGCGACAGTGACAGATATGCGCATCCGCCAGCACGCCTTCGGCGCGGTAGCGGACCGCTCCGCACTGGCATCCGCCGGTAAAGATGCGCGAAATCGTCATCTGAACACTCCCGGTTCGTGCCACTGCTCGGTCTCGTGATCGGGATGCTGGAAGGAGATGATGCTCTCCTGCCTGCTATAGAAATCCGGATCCGTCAGCACCGGCTGGTCGAAGATGGTCTCGACCCAGGGGAGCCGCGAGGCATAATTGACCTGTATCTGCGGCGCCAGATCGCTGCGATCGTCGAAGGTCCCGATGGCAATCTCCATGCCGCCGGGATGGCGGTAGATCATCGGCGTGCCGCATTTCGGGCAGAAACCGCGATCGATATTGACCGAAGACTGGAAATAGCTCGGTTCGTCGCGCGTCCACTCGATGCCATCCTTCGGCGCCGTCACCAGCGCAGAGAAGAAGGAGCCGAACTGCTTCTGGCACATGCGGCAATGGCAGATCGACGGACGGCCGAGCTGTCCGCGAATGCGGAAACGAACCGCGCCGCATTGGCATCCGCCTGTTCTAACCGTGTCGGTCATTTCATGTCCTCCGGGGGCCAGGTTTCGGTGTCATGGTCGGGGTGCTGATAGGATACAAGATCGGCAAGAAAGGACGCGGCGTCGGCATCGGCCATCGTCTCCTCGCCCGGAAGCGCAGGCACTTGGTCGACATAGGGCAACTTGCCCTCAATGCCCCACTGGATTGTCGGCACGATCCCCTGCGGTTCGTCGAAGGCGGCGATCGCCAGTGCCATGCCATCGGGCGCCTCATAGGTCAGCGGCGTGCCGCAATCGCCGCAAAAACCACGCCAGCCGAAGTTGGATGACTGGAAGCGTTTGCGCTCGCCGCGCGTCCAGGTGACATGCGCACCCCGCACCGACACCAGGGGCAGGTAGAAGTTTCCGCTCGCCTTCTGGCACATGCGGCAATGGCAGACGGACGCGTTACCAAGAACGCCCTCGACGCGGAAGCGCACGGCACCGCATTGGCAGCCGCCGGTATGATACGGCCTGTTGTCAAGGCTCATCGCGACGTCTCCTCAAGCCGGCGCATGGCAGACCGCCTCGATATTGTTGCCGTCGGGATCGAAGACGAAGGCGGCATAATAATCCGGATGGTAGTGCGGCCGCAGCCCCGGCTTGCCATTGTCGCGTCCGCCGGCAGACAGGGCCGCGTCGTAGAAGGCGTCGACTTCGCTGCGGCTGCGTGCGGTGAAAGCATAATGTCGCCCCGGACCTGCGACGGCCTCGTGCAGCCAGAAGACCGGACGTTCACGACCGTAGCCGCCGACCTTGACGCCGCCGGTATGCTCCGCCGGCACCATCATCAGGAGCGACGCTCCGAGCGGGGCGAATGCCTTGTCGTAGAACGACTTCGACTTGTCGAAGTCCGCAACCGAAATGCCCGTATGATCGATCATTGCACGAACTCCTCCTTCACGCGCCCCTCCTCATGCCGCCAAGCCGCGACCGCCGTCCCCTGCCCGGACGCCACTGGCCCTCAGGCCAATCGGGAACGGCAGGCAGCTTCACCGCTTCACTTCCCAGGTCGTCACGCGCTCGCCCGTGACCGGGTCCTTGCCGTCCTTGAGCTGGATGCCCTGGGCCAGCAGATCGTCGCGGATCCTGTCGCCGGCAGCGAAATCCTTGGCTTTGAGCAATTCGAGACGTGTCCGCACGCGGCCATCGACTTCGTGCACGACGGCCTCGTCGAGTTCAACGGCCTGCGGCACGATACCGAGCAACGACGCGCTTGCGGCAAAGCTGCCCCTCAGGCTCGGATCGCTCACGGCCTTCTGCGCCAGCACATGCAGCGCCTGGACGGCCGCCACCGTGTTCAGGTCGTCGGACAGCGCCGTGACGATCGCCGGATCGACCTCGCCCTTTGCCTCGCCCGGGACCGGCCATTTGGACAGCAGGTGCTCGGCCTCTTCCAGCCGCTTGATCGAGAAATCGATCGGCTCGCGGTAGTGAGTCATCAACATGGCAAGGCGCAGCACGTCGCCCGGCCATTTGCGGCCGCCGAACTTTTCGGTGTGCAGCAGTTCGTAGATGGTGACGAAGTTGCCTTCGGACTTCGACATCTTGCGGCCTTCGACCTGCAGGAAGCCGTTGTGCATCCAGACATTCGCCATCACGTCCGTGCCGTGGGCGCAACGCGACTGGGCAATCTCGTTCTCGTGGTGCGGGAAGATGAGGTCGAGCCCGCCGCCGTGGATATCGAAGACCTCGCCGAGATAGCGCCCGCTCATGGCAGAGCACTCGATGTGCCAGCCGGGACGACCCCTGCCCCATGGGCTTTCCCAGCCGGGCTCGTGATCGGCCGAGAGCTTCCACAGCACGAAATCGCCCGGGTGCTTCTTGTGCACCTCGACGGCGACGCGGGCGCCGGCCTGCTGCTCGTCGAGATTGCGCTTGGAAAGCTGCCCGTAGTCCGGCATCGACTTGGTATCGAACAGCACCTCGCCGCCGGCCTTGTAGGCATGGCCCTTGGCGATCAGCTTGTCGATGATGTCGATCATCTGCGGAATGTTGTCGGTCGCGCGAGGCTGCACGTCAGGATCGAGGCAGCCGAGCGACTTGGCGTCTTCGAGAAACTGCGTCTCGGTCTTCTCGGTCACATGCCGGATCGCCTCGTTGAGCGGCAGGCCGGGATAATCGCGCAAGGCGCGCGCGTTGATCTTGTCGTCGACGTCGGTGATGTTGCGAACATAGGTCACCTTCGGCGCGCCATAGACATGGCGCAGCAGTCGGAAAAGAATATCGAAGACGATGACCGGACGCGCATTGCCGATATGGGCATAGTCGTAGACGGTCGGGCCGCAGACATACGTGCGGACATTGTCGGGATCGATGGGCCGGAAATCGACCTTCTCCCGCGTCAGCGTGTTGTACAGCTTAAGTGTCGGCACTCCGCCCATTCCAAATCTCCAATACGCATGCGACCATCAGAAATACGGCGCCCCGGGAGGCCCGCGCGTTTGTCATCTTGGATTTCGGGAGACGAAAACGGCCAGGCCAGCGAAGCGCTAGCGAATAATCTTCCGGCAGATAATGCAGGTAACCGTTTTCATGGCCACACTTATCGCGCTTCGCATGGCGCCGGTCAAGTGGCCAGCGGCATGCGAAGCACAGCCGGCTATCCAAGCGTAGGCATGGTCATGGATTTGTCATGATTTGGCTTATCTGGGATCGCGACGCGGGAAAGAGATTCGCGGTGCAGCTTGGCCCTACACCGCAGTTCCTGTCTCCGGAGAAACTGAGGAGGAGCGTCGTTGTCGCCTATGCAAGCGACAACGAGGAGTTTCCGGTCCAGGGAAAGCATCAAGGAGTGCATGCAAGTGAAGGCCGCCAAGACCACCGACATCGCCAAGACATCCGCCGATCTGGTTCAGCAGTACCGCCCGCTCGGCCTCAAGGCCGTGCTGGCCGCTGCCCTGCAGGTCAAGGCAAAGCCCGCCGGCAAGCTGAAGAAGCAGCCGGCATAGACACATCCGCGGATCAGAACAGGGACATCTGCCCGTCGTCGGGCTTGTCCCCGTTCCTGTCGTCCTTCGCCTGTGCTTTCGGCGCCAGCTGTGGGACGATCGCCTCCTGGATATCGGGGCCTGCATTGGCAACCTTGTTGACCTTGTCGGATACGGGGATCGCTTCGAAGTAGTCCTGCGACGCCGGCGCCATCAGATCGGCGACGTCGCGCGGCTCCTGCGTCTTGCAGTCCAGCCAGCGGGCAAAATCTTCCGGCTGGATCACGACCGGCATGCGATCGTGTATGGGCGCGATCGCAGGATTGGCGCTGGTGGTGAGGACCGCGGCGGTGTCGACTTCTGAGCCGTCTGCGGAAGACCAGGTTTCCATCAGGCCGGCAAAAGCGACGATGCCGCCTTTGCGCGGGCGGATCCAATAGGCCTGCGAGGCCTCGCCACTGCCCTTTGCGGGGCGATGCCACTCATAGAAGCCCGACGCCGGCACCAGCACGCGACGATGGCGCATCGCAGCGCGAAACGACGCCTTTTCGATCGCCGTCTCGGCGCGGGCATTGATCAGCAGCGGAAAATCCCGCGGGTCCTTGACCCAGCCAGGCGTGAAACCCCAGCGAACGAGAAGGGCCTTGCGCTCCGGCAGGTTGCTCCCCGGCCCGCCACCATCTGCAGCGACGACGACGATGATCGGCTGCGTCGGCGCAATATTGAAGCGCGCCGGAAAGTCATCGCTCTCCAGCAGGCCGAACAGCTCTATCAATTCTTCCGGGGTCGCCGTCAGCGCAAAACGTCCGCACATGACATGGATGTGGCACTTCACGTAGGATGGGTCAACGATAGCGATCGAAATTGATTCCACCATGCCGAAACAGCCCGAACTCGCCTCTTCCGTCATTCTCGAACGCGATGGCCGCTACCTCCTGGTGCGACGCGCCAATCCGCCGTCGGCCGATATGTACGCTTTTCCTGGCGGACGCGCCGAGCCGGGAGAAACGCCGGAGCGGACGGCCTTGCGCGAATTGCAGGAAGAGACCGGCATTCGCGCCCGTAGCCCCGTGCTGTTCGAAACCTACGATCTGCCAGGCAAGGAATCGGAAGGACGGCATTTCTTCCTCTCCGTCTTCAGGGCGCAGGCGGACGCGACGGCCGTCGCCGTTGCCAGCGACGATGCGGCCGGCCTCGGCTGGTTCACGCCGGACGAGATCTTTGCGCTTCCCATTCCCGACAGCGTTCGCGAATGCGTGGAAAAACTGGCAGCTCAGGCTGCAGCAAACGCAAAGACGGGCGGACGCCTTGAAACAGCCGCCGATTCGGACTTGATGGGATGATGACATTCGGCCCGACCATCACCCGCCTGATCGTGACAACCCTGCTGCTCGCGACGGCAACCACCGCTGTGGCGCAGAAGACGGCGGCACCGCCGCAGGACAAGACGGAGGCGCAAGCGCCCGCCCCTGTCGTCGTCGAGGAAAAACCGACGCCCTACGACCAGAGACTGATTCGCCTCGCCGAGGTTCTCGGCTCCGTCCACTATTTGCGCAATCTCTGCGTCAAGGAGCCCGAGGATGTCTGGCGGCGCTCGATGCAGGAGCTGATCGACAAGGAAACGGCCAACGAGGAAAAACGGCGCGAGCGTATGACCGCCGCCTTCAACCGGGGGTATCGCACCTTTGCCTCCGTTTACACGACCTGCACGCAGCAGGCGATCGTCGCCGAGCAGCGATATCGTGCCGAAGGAGCAACACTTGCGTCAGAAATCGTCGCCCGCTTTGGAAATTAGCAATAAATTAACCTCTTTTCTCACGACCCCGTGTCGTTTCGGGAAAAGGCTGCTAAGTTCGTTAAGAGAGTGGTAAGAAGTGACAACCGGGTCACGGTCGTTCAGTTGAAGTTCAGCCGGACGACGTTAAAGTGAGCCACTTGCAGCAATGGAAGTCGCATGGAACGAATGATGGAACCAAGCCTGACCGACATCGATGACATGATCGTCCACGAGAAAATGCAGGCAGCGCTGGAACACCAGAACGAGGCCTGGGCGGACGGCATGGCTGATGGCATCGAGCCAGAAATCATCGCCGATGCGGCCATCGCTCTAGCCATGCGGGAAACCGTTCGGCTTCATGGTGAAGACGGTGCGGAAGCGATGCTCAATTCGCTTCGCGAGCGCATGCTCGCCGGTGAATTTTCGCCCCAACGCTCGCTTCAGTAATATCAGGACTGCCCTTATGAGCCGGAACCATGCAAACCGGACCTCTCCGGTTCGCCTTGTTACGCTGCTTCTGGCCGGTGTCGCGCTGAGCGTTCCGGTTATGACGTCGCCCGCATTTGCGCTCAGCGAATTGCAAGAGGCGCCCAATGCACTCGCGAGCGACCAGAACGCCACCCCTCCGTCAGCCGAGCCTGTGGATGACGAACCGGATCAGGAAGAAAAGATCCCGCTCGAAATCCCGATGCCGGACCCGCTGATCAACAAGTCGGCGACAGCAACGAAGGACGAACCGGCCGCCGAAGAGCCGAAGACGGTCGACCCCATCGAAGTGCTGAGCGACGTTTCCAAGATACCGGCGCCCGTGGCGCGCATGCGCGAGTTGATCGTCGAGGCGGCCGCCTCCGGCGACATCGAGCGGCTGCGGCCGCTTCTCGGCAAAGGCCCGACACAGACCCAGGTCACCGGTGTCAGCGCCGACGAGGATCCGATCGCAGTCCTGAAAAGCCTGTCGGGCGACCAGGACGGCGTCGAGATCCTGGCGATCCTGCTCGACGTGCTTTCGACCGGCTTCGTGCAGGTCGACAAGGGTACGCCGCAGGAAGCCTATGTCTGGCCCTATTTCGCCGAAAAGCCGCTGTCCTCGCTGACCGCCCCCGAAAAAGTGGACCTCTTCCGACTGGTGACGGCGGGCGATTTCGCCGACATGGAAGAATTCGGCAGCTACAACTTCTATCGCGTCGGCATCATGCCCGACGGGAAGTGGAAATTTTTCATCGCCGGCGACTGAGCGGCGGCGATACGCTTGCCGTTCATCCCTGAACATCCTACCTGTTCGGCAATGTGAACAGGATTCGAGCCATGCCAAGAGTTCGCCTCGACGACCGCGCGATCGTCTCCGTTTCCGGCAAGGATGCGGAAGATCTTCTCCAGGGGTTGATCACCACCGATCTCGATGCCCTCGCCCCTGACGAGGCTAGGCCCGGCGCGCTGCTGACGCCGCAGGGCAAGATCCTGTTCGATTTCATGATTTCCCGTGACGGCGAAGGCTTGCGGCTGGAAACCGCTGCCGACCAGGCCGAGGCCCTCCTGAAGCGGCTGACGATGTACAAGCTGCGCTCTGCCGTGGTCCTGTCGCTCGACACCTCGACCCCCACCATCATCGCCTTCGACGAACCGCAGGCCGACGGTTACCGCGATCACCGCTTCGCGAAGGCCGGTGCTACGGTGTTGCGTTCCTATGGAGGGACCGAAGCGGACACGACGTCGGCTGCCGACCTCGAGCAACTGCGCATTGCCTCCGGCATTGCCGTTTCCGGTCCCGACTACGCACTGCAGGACGCCTTCCCGCATGATGTGCTGATGGACAAGAATGATGCGCTGTCCTTCCGCAAGGGCTGCTATGTCGGCCAGGAAGTCGTCTCGCGCATGCAGCATCGCGGCACGCCGCGCCGCCGCGTGGTGATCGTCGCCGGTGCAGCGGCGCTCCCCCCAACCGGCACGGCGATAACGGCAGACGGCAAGCCGATCGGCACGCTCGGCACGGTGCGTAACACGTCGGCCTTGGCGATCGTGCGTATCGACAAGGCCGGCGAAGCGATGGCCAACGGCGTCGACCTTCTCGCAGGCGACGTGCCCGTGACGTTGACGCTACCGGAGTGGACCGGGCTTGCCTTCCCAACCACCGCCGACGAGGCAAGCGCGTGACCTCGGCGCGTGCCTGGCAACGCATGCTTTCCGGACGGCGGCTCGATCTGCTCGACCCGTCGCCGCTCGATGTCGAGATCAGCGACATCGCCCACGGTCTTGCCCGCGTCGCTCGGTGGAACGGCCAGACAGCCGGCGACCACGCCTTCTCCGTCGCCCAGCACAGCCTCATCGTCGAGGATATCTTTCGCCGGAGCTACAAGTGCAACGCCGACGACTGCCTGATGGCGCTGCTGCACGACGCACCGGAATATGTGATCGGCGACATGATCTCTCCCTTCAAGGCCGTGGTCGGCGGTGGCTACAAGCTGGTCGAGAAACGGTTGGAAAGCGCCATCCATTTGCGCTTCGGTCTGCCTGCCCATTGCTCGAAGGAACTGAAGGACCGGATCAAGAAGGCAGACCATATCGCCGCCTATTTCGAAGCGACAGCGCTTGCCGGCTTCGCGACAGAAGAAGCGCGAAAGTTTTTCGGGCAGCCGCGCGGCATCACCCGCGACAGCCTGCTGATCGACCCCTTGCCGGCAGTCGAGGCCCAGCGTCTGTTTACCGAGCGTTTTGCTAAGCTCGAGGCGGAACGCGCCGCTGCGAAGGTGGGTGCCTGAGATGCCGCGGATCGTCGTATCGCCCCTTGCCCGCATCGCCGAAATGGCCGTCCGTCACGGCTGCACGGAAATGCTGAGCCTTGTCGCCAAGGGCCAGGATTTCCATCGCCCGGCGGTCATCTCCAAGGCACGGCACCTGACACTGGGGATGAACGATATCAGCTTTGCCGGCACCGGCGGGCTCATCGCCCCGCAGGAAGAGCACGTCCAGCAGATCATCGATTTCGCCAAAGGCTGGGACCGCACGCGGCCGATGCTCGTTCATTGCTGGATGGGCGTTTCCCGGTCGCCGGCCGCCGCCCTGATCGCCGCGCTTGCGGTGGAACCCGAGCAAGACGACCGGCAACTGGTGGAGCGGTTGAGGCTGGCCTCGCCCTATGCGACGCCGAACACACGGCTTGTCGAAATCGGTGACGCCGTCTTATCCCGTGGCGGGCGGCTCGTCGCTGCCGTGCGCTCGATCGGCCGCGGCGCCGATACCGACGGCAATGTTCCCTTCATGCTGCCGCTTGTTGCCGAAGGAGCCCATGTTGGCGACTGAGATGCAGGCGGTCACCGTCGAAATCGGTCTCAACGCGGCCATCGTTGCCGTCGTCAACCGCAGCCCGCGCATTCTGGCGATCAACGAGGCTGATGGCGACGCACGGGACAGCCTGCCCTTCGGCCCCTTCGATCCCGCACGCCACCGCACCTTCGAGACCAGCCTGCGCGACCGCGTGGAAAAGCGCACGGCGCTCAAGCTCGGCTATATCGAGCAGCTCTACACCTTCGGCGACCGTGGACGGCAGCGGCTGCCGAGCGAAGAGGGCAAGCACATGGTCTCGGTCGGCTATCTCGCCTTGACGCGAACCGATACCGAAAACACCGAGCGGCTGGCCGAAGCCGGTGCACATTGGCGCGACTGGTACGGTTACCTGCCGTGGGAGGACTGGCGCCAGGGCCGGCCCGTCATCCTCGACCAGATGATTTTACCGGCGCTGTCGCGGTGGGAGCTTGGCACATCCGATGACGAACGCATGGCGCCAGGCGCCCAGCGACGCGCGCGCATCCGTCTTGCCTTCGGTCTCGGCGATTTCCCGTGGGACGAGGAGCGGGTGCTGGAGCGCTACGAACTGCTCTACGAGGCCGGTCTCGTGCACGAAGCGGTTATCGACGGCCGCAGCCGGGAGCAGGACAGCCCCGCCGCCGGGCAGGCGATGCGCCACGACCACCGCCGCATCGTCGCAACTGCGATCGCCCGGCTGCGCGGCAAGATCAAATATAGGCCGGTCATCTTCGAACTGATGCCGCCCGAATTCACCCTCACCGATCTGCAGGCGACGGTAGAGGCCATTTCCGGCCGCCACTTGCACAAGCAGAATTTCCGGCGTCTGGTCGAAGGCGCGGAACTGGTCGAGCCGACCGGCATGACGCTGGCGTCGACCGGCGGAAGGCCGGCCGCACTCTTCCGCTTCCGTCGCCAGATCCTCGACGAACGGCCGGCACCCGGTCTCAAGGTGGGCGGCCGCTCATCTTCTACATAAAACGCTTCAGCGGGAGCGATCAGAGCGCTATGCTGGCGATCGAATGGCTGGCGCGGTTTAAAGTGCGGGTTCACGCCTAACATTTCGACACATACGCGCTACATTGCTTCGATTGGATAGCGTGCCGGCTATGTTCCGGCCAGGGTGAAAAAGAGTCATAGAAAAGCTCTAACTCCTTGTTTTCACGCATTTCCCGGCGGAAGAACGCGCCGCACTTTTCCTGGAAATGCTCGAAGGAAGAACACATGCTGCTTGCGCTTGCGCTGCTCACCAGCCTGCTGACCGAACAGCCTCTCGTGCCGAACCCACAGGGGAACAAGGCGATTCCCGACTATTTCAAAAACAGCCCGACTGGCGGTGGCCAGCCCGGGGTGACGATCTGCAACCTCAATGGCGAGGATAGGCGAGGACAGTTCAAGATCTGTCGCTATGACTGCGGCACGGAGATCACCATCGACCAGCGCGTCGTCTGCCCCTTCATCCAGCAACGCTAGCGCCGGTTTCGGCTGCGCGGGCGGTCACTGGACAATGCCTTAAACCGGAATCGATTCATGGATTTGCCCGGGGCGCTTCAAGCTTTGCCGCGGGACTTTAGCGTTTGATCGCAACGTCCAACCCGATGTCGAGCGTCGGCGCAGCCATGGTGATCTTGGAGGTCGAGATATAGTCGACGCCGGTCTCGGCGATAGCGCGGACCGTGTCGATCTTGACGTTGCCGGAGGCTTCCAGGCGCGTGCGTCGGGGATCGGCGGCATAGGCATCGGCGCTAAGCTGCCAGTGGGCGGCATTGACCGCCACGGCTTCACGCAGGCGCTCCGGGCCCATGTTGTCGAGCAAGATGACGTCGGGCGAGGCGGTCAGCGCCTCGCGCATCTGGTCGAGGCCATCGACCTCGATTTCGATCTTGACCAGATGGCCGCAATAGGCACGGGCCGCATGCACGGCACCGGCAACGCCACCGGAGACGGCAACGTGATTGTCCTTGATCAGCACGGCATCGTCGAGGCCGTAGCGATGGTTTGAACCACCGCCGAGGCGCACGGCGTATTTCTCCAGCGCACGCAGGCCAGGAATCGTCTTGCGCGTGCAGCAGATCTTCGCGCGCGTATGGGCAATCTCGTCGGCAAATTTCGCCGTATAGGTGGCAATTCCCGAGAGATGCATGAGAAAATTCAGGCCGACACGCTCGGCCGAGAGAAGCCCGCGGGCGCGACCGGAGATCCGGGCAATCGCCGTTCCCGATGCGACGCTGTCGCCGTCCGAAACCAAGGCCTCGAAGACGATGGACGGATCGACGAGCCGGAACGCCGTGCGCGCGAGTTCGAGCCCGGCAATCACCCCGGGATCGCGCGCGTTCATGCCGGCTGTTGCCGTCAATTCCGGCCCGACCGTCGACAGGGTCGTAATGTCGCCGGCGCGGCCGAGATCTTCGAGCAAAGCGGCGCGCACCTGATCCTCGACCATCAGGGCGGGCAGTTCGGGGCGAAGGGCTGCAGTCATCTGGTCGTTGTTCCTGTTTGTATTCTCAACTGCGGCGGCCATGACGACGTCACCGTCAGGCCGTTTCGGTTTCCGTGACTTCAGCCGCCACGCGGTTCGCCTCGGAAAGCGTCAGGTAGGTGCGGCGACGCCATTCCGGCTGCTCCGACGGGCAATCGGCGCGGTAGTGGCCGCCGCGGCTCTCGGCGCGGCGAAGGGCGCCAACCGCGATCAGCTTGGCGGTGGTCAGGATGTTAGTAAAGCGCATGCGCGCATTGTCGCGCTCGAGCGCCGAGATCTCGCGGATCGCCCGCAGCAGACTTTCGCGCGTCCTGACGACGCCGACGCAATCGCTCATCAGCCCACGCAGGACCGTGAGCTGCGGGCTGTCTTCCACCGTAACCGGGTCGTCGTTTTCGCCGGCATTGTCGCCCCATTGGGTGAGCTGCGGCGTCGGCAGGGTACCCTTGATGTTTTCCGCGATGCGGGCCGCAAAGACCACCGCTTCAAGCAGCGAATTGGAAGCGAGGCGATTGGCGCCGTGCACGCCGGTCGACGTCACTTCGCCCGCTGCCCAAAGGCCGTCGATCGAGGTGCGGCCCTCGGCATCGGTGAGGACGCCGCCCATATGGTAATGCACCGCCGGCACGACCGGAATCGGTTGCGTTACCGGATTGATGCCGGCACCGATGCAGGAGGCGTAGACCGTCGGGAACATCTCCGGGAAATGCTTGCCGACCGCCTTGGTGCAATCAAGAAACGCGCCGCGCCCGGCCTGAACCTCGGCGAACACGCCGCGCGAAACGATGTCGCGCGGGGCAAGCTCGCCGTCCGGGTGAATGTCGAGCATGAAGCGGCGCCCGGCCGCATTGATCAGCAGGGCGCCATCGCCGCGCAATGCCTCGGTCGCAAGCGGCGCCGGGTCCTTGCCGATGTTGATGGCGGTCGGGTGGAACTGGACGAATTCCGGATCGGCGATGATCGCCCCTGCCCGTGCCGCCATGCCGAGACCCTGGCCGCAGGCTTCCCAAGGGTTGGTCGTCACCGCATAGAGGTGGCCGATGCCACCGGAGCACAGAACCACGGCCCGCGCCGGGAACGAAACGCGCTTCTTCGACTGGCCGGCATCCGGCCTGGCGATGACGCCGGAGATGAAGCGGCCTTCACGCACCAGCTCTTCGACCACATAGCCTTCGATCACGCGGATCGACGGGGTGTTGCGCACGGCCGTAATAAGCGCTTCCATGATCGCCTTGCCGGCCATGTCGCCCTTGACGCGCACGATGCGACGCTCGGAATGGGCGGCTTCGCGCGACAGGATCAACTTGCCTTCGAGGTCGCGGTCGAAGGGAACGCCATATTCCAGCAGGTCATGGATGCGCGCCGGGCCTTCAGCCACCATCATGCGCGTCATCTTCTCGTCGACGATGCCGGCGCCCGCCGTCAACGTGTCGGCGACATGCTTTTCGAAAGTGTCGCCGGGGCTCATCGCCGCGGCGATACCGCCCTGCGCCCAGGCGGACGAGGCGCCGTGGCCGATCGGGGCGGCGGCGAGAATGGTAACCGGCCGGGGGCTGAGCTTCAACGCGCAGAAGAGGCCTGCAAGGCCGCCGCCGACGATGACGATATCGTCAATCCCATTGAAGGATTGCGGGCGAAAATGATCTCTCAGCATGGTGCGGCTCTCCTCCAGCGCATGCTTGTATGCCGGGCCTTTCGGCCGGCAGGTGTTATTGCTTGAGGTTGACCATGCGTTCGACTGCAAGGCGGGCCCGATCGGCGATCGCCGGATCGACCAGAACCTCTTCCGTCATGCTGAGCAGGCTGTCGAGGATCTTCGGCAGCGTGATGCGCTTCATATGCGGACAGAGGTTGCAGGGCTTGACGAACTCGACGCCCTCGATCTCGGCCTGGATGTTCGACGCCATCGAGCATTCGGTGACGAGCAGCACCTTCGAGGGGCGATTGTCCTTGACGTAGTTGATCATGCCGGATGTCGAGCCGGCGAAATCGCAGACGGCGATCACATCCGGGTGGCACTCGGGATGGCCGATGATTTCGATGCCCGGATTGGCTTCCTTGTATGCCAGCAGTTCGGCGGCCGTGAAGCGCTCGTGCACCTCGCAGTGCCCCTTCCAGGTCAGGATCTTCTTGTTGGTCTGGCGCGCGACATTCATGGCCAGATATTCGTCCGGGATGCACAGCACCGTGTCCGATGCGAAGCTCTCAACGACCGCAAGCACGTTCGAAGAAGTGCAGCAGATGTCCGTCTCGGCCTTCACGTCGGCGGAGGTGTTGACATAGGTAACGACGGGAACACCGGGGTAGCGCTGCTTCAGCAACCGCACGTCCGCCCCGGTGATCGATTCCGACAGCGAGCAGCCGGCCTTGCCGTCCGGGATCAGCACCGTCTTTTCCGGGCTCAACAGCTTGGAGGTCTCGGCCATGAAGTGAACGCCGCACTGGATGATGATCTCGGCATCGACCTTGCTGGCGTCACGCGCAAGCTGCAGCGAGTCGCCGACGATGTCGGCGACGCAATGGAAGATATCCGGGGTCTGGTAGTTGTGCGCGAGGATGACGGCGTTGCGTTCTTTCTTCAGCCGGTTGACGGCGTGAACGTAAGGCGCATAGACCGGCCACTCGATCGCCGGAATGAAGTCCTTCACCTTCTCGTAGAGGTGCTCGGTCTCGCGCGCGACTGCCGGCGTAAAGGCAAGTTCGGGTCTTTCGATGATGCCGAAGCGCTGGGCTGCGCTTGCAAGAACCGGGTTCGCCACGGCTTGCGTGCGGGAATCAAGGCGCGTCATCGAGATCTCCTCTCCGCCCCTCTCTCGGGCGACTCATCAATTATGCTCAAATTGAGCATAATTGAACCAAAACAAAAGCGGCAAAGCCGCATGGGTTGATTTAGAAAGTTTTGTGACAGATTTCAAGAACGGAACGTCGCATTTCCCGACGTTCCGTTCTTGCATTGACTTCAGGCCGTGGCCGGCCGGGGAACGGCTTTCTCTTCGATCGGCCAATGAACGACGGCGGCAAACAGGCCGAGCGCCACACCCAGCCACCACACCGGATCATTGGAGCCGAAGTGGTCGTAGAGGTAGCCACCCATCCAGACGCCCAGGAACGAGCCCACCTGGTGCGAGAGAAAGACGATGCCGCCGAGCAGGCCAAGATGGCGCGTGCCGAACATGACGACAACGAGCGCGTTGGTCGGCGGCACGGTCGAAAGCCAGAGCAAGCCCATGACGATCGCAAAGATAATGACCGAGGTCGGCGATTGCGGCAGCAGCAGGAATGCGGTGACGGCGACCGACCGGGCAATGTAGATCAGTGCCAGGAAATAGGGCTTGGAATAATGCTGGCCGATGAAGCCGGCCGACAGCGAGCCGATGATGTTGAAGAACCCGATCAGCGCCAGCGCGATCACCGCATAGCGGGCGTCGATGCCGATGTCGCCGATATAGGCGGGAAAATGCGCGGTGATGAAGGCCACCTGATAGCCGCAGACGAAAAAGCCCGAGACCAGCAGGAGATAGCTCTTGTGACCGAGCGCCTCCTTCAGCGCCTCGCCGATCGACTGCTTGTACTGCGCTTCGGACTGGATGCCGGAGGACGAGTTTCCGCGCAACGGAATAGCAAAGAGCGGCACGAGCAACATCAGCACGCCGAGATAGACAAGGCTGTCGGACCAGCCATAGGCGGAGATCAGCCCTTGGCTCAGCGGCGCGAACAGGAACATGCCGGCCGAACCCGCCGCCGTACAGATGCCGAAGGCCATGGAGCGCTGATGCGGCGTGACGTTGCGGGCGAATGCGGACAGCAGAATGCCGAACGAGCCGGAGCCGACGGCCATGCCGATCAGGACACCTCCGCCGACGTGCAACCAGATTGGCGCATTGGCATGGGCCATGATGAACAGGCCCGAGGCGTAGAGAAGCCCCGACATGGTCAGTACGCGCCAGGTGCCGAACTTGTCTGCGATCGCGCCGAAGAAGGGCTGGCTCAGCCCCCAGCAGAGGTTCTGCAACGCCATTGCCAGACCGAAGGTCGTGCGGTCCCAGCCGGTCTCAGCCAGCATCGGCAACTGGAAGAAGCCCATCGCCGAGCGCGGACCGAAGGTGAGCATCGCAACGATCGAGCCTGCCGCAATGATCAACCAGGGCATTTCCCGGCGGGCGCTCGACGGTGCGGCTGCACCGGATACAACGGACATGGATCTTCTCCAATTGAGGTGCGGCGATCCTACGCGGCAGCTAAAACAGATAAAAGCCAATTAAATTGACGACGCGATCACCGGAATTGATAGGGCGGGAAGCCCCTCATCTGGCCCTGAGAAACCGTTGGCGAAACTGGCGTGGGGTCATACTTTTCTGGGCCTTGAACTGGCGGTTGAAATTGGCGATCGAGCGAAGAGCGCGTGCGGCTCTGGCGGGAGCTCGACCATCCGAAACGCGACGCTTTTCCCGGCGACCCGCGCGAATGGGAGAAGCACAACGCCACACCCGCCAACCTGTCAGACCTCGGGGCGAAGCTGCTCGGCGTCACGCCCTGGTTCTGAGACAGAGACTATAAGCGGCTTCCGCCTTCTCAGGCGGAGGCGCGCACCTTCATCGGCCAACGCTCCTGGCGCCGGCCAATAATCCGGGCCTCGTCGCCGAGCTTCAATGTGCCCTCGCCGCGCGGCACGACATTCCAACCGAACAGTACGCCCGCCACGCGACGGTCGGCCGACATGCGCTTTTCAGCTAGGCCCTGGATCGGATTGCCGCCGATGCGCTCGCCGGTAATCTGGTCCTGGGTGGTCATGATGCAGCGGGCGCAGGGCTTGACGAAATCGAAGCGGATGCCGCCGATCTCCAGGCTCTCCCAGAAATCCTCGTCCCAAGCCTCGTCGCAATCGAGCAGGATGTTAGTGCGGAAACGGTCCATTCCGACGGGCTCCTGCCCTTTCTCCACCAGCGTACGATTTAGATCGGCAAGGGAGCCTGTGGTGGTGATCAGCAGCGGAAAGCCATCGGCAAAACCGACGGGCGCTGCCGTTCCGGCCCATTCGGCACCGACGAAGCGCTCCGCCGACGCGTCCATATGGGCAAGCTTGACGGGCCGGCCGAACCAGCCCGACAGCGTCTCGTTTGCCACATCGTCGGCCACCGCCGCATCGACGTCGCTTGCCCAGACCCGAACGTCGAGCCGCTGGTCGGGATCGAAGCGCACCGAAAGCGCCTTGTCACCCATCGTCAGACGCACACCGCCATCGATGTGGCTTGCCTCGACCTGCGCCAGCACCTGCAGTTCGCGCTGGGTGATGAAGCGCCCATCAGGCTCAACGAGCATGAAACGACGGTCGCCCTCGAAGCCATCAAGGTTGACGGTGATCGTTTCAAGCGGGATCGCTCGGCCGCTCTTCAGCGGATGAATGTTCAGTCCGGTCACCTTCATCGAAACGCTCCCCGTTCAGAAATTGATTCAGGCCGTTGGCGATCTGATTCACCGGACGGCGGCAATGGATTGAAATGCTTATACCAACCTGCGCTGGTATTAGATTTCATCCAGCATCATGGCAAGCACATCGCGCAGCCGTTGCTGGCGTTCGAGCGCCAGCCTGCGACCGGCAGCCGTCTGAAATCCATCGGCCAGCTTGAACAGCTTGGTCTCGAAATGATCGATGGCAAAGGCCTTGTCGTCGAGTTCCCGATCCTCGGCCAGCGGGTCGAGCGGATCGTAGAGGCCGCTGCCCATGCGCCCGGCGATATAGAAGCAGCGGGCAGCCCCGACCATACCGATTGCATCCAGCCGGTCGGCATCCTGCAGAATCCTCGCCTCGATCGTCTCAGGCGCGATGTTGGCGGAAAAGCTGTGAGTGAGGATCGCATGGGCCACGGACGATATGTCTCCCGCCGACCAACCGAGATCCCGCAGGATGCCGGCCGCTTTCTCGGCCGCAAGCCTGGAGGCCTGTGTGCGATGCGGCGAGTTCTTTTCGACAGAAACACAATCATGCAGCAGCACGGCCGCGGCAAGCACGTCTTCGTCGCCGCCCTCTTCGGCATGGATCCGGGCGGCGTTCTTCCAGACGCGTATCAGGTGGGATGCATCGTGTGAACCGTCGTCCGCCGCAAAAGCGTGCGGCAGGAGAACGGCGGCGAGGTCGGCATGCGGCGCGAATGCCGCCGCCAGCGCAGTATTGCGTGTCATGGCGTCAACCTATTGCGGCTGTGTCGGCGCGGCAGACGGTTGCCGCGTCGTGCCGACGCCCGACAGGATCTTCTGGTAGAACAGCCCGATGCCGATCAAGACGCCGCCGAGCCCGATGAAGGAGAGCGCACGCAGGAAGCCTTCGAGATTGGACATGTCGATCAGGAAGACCTTCAGGACGGCGATGAAGACGAGCACGGCCGAGGCGATGCGAATGCTCTTGGCATTGAAGCGCGAGCCAAGCACCAGCAACAGGACGCCGAGCACCAGCCAGACGACCGAATAGGTGTAGGTCTCGCCCTGCAGGAAGCCTTTCCAGTCCACGACGTTCTCCCCCTGCCAGAGGCGGCGGACCGAAAGCGTTGCCCATGCGAAAGCGAGGATCGCGCCGCTGACGGCGAGCGCCATGACATAGGGCAGCGGGCGCTTGCCGCGCGCATACCAGGCGAGGCCGGCATAGCCGATGCCTGGCAGAAGATAGCCGATCAGAAGCAGGTCGAAGAACGGGATGGCCCCCAAGAGCTCGCCACTGAAATAGGGATTGAGCCCGAAGAGATGCGCTGAGAGAACCGAGAGCATCGACAACACGCCGAGCCCCATGCCGCCATAGCGGAAGACAGGGCTTGGCGACTTCATGTCGAGCGTCATGAACACACCCGAAGCGCCGATCGCCAGCAACGTATAGATCGACTGCTCGCCAAGTGTCGGCACGGCACTGTCGAGCACGCCGCCGTTCATGGCATGGCGAACGAGGATCGCCAGCGTCAACAGCACGAAGAGGCTCGCCAGGGCCTGCAGCAGGTTGCGCACGCGCACATCCGGCCAGGATCGGACGAGATAGGCGGCAGCGACAAGCAGCAGGGCGGGAATGCCATAGCCCGGCAACAGCGCGTTAAATACCGGCGTGGCGCCGAGGCTTTCCGCACCGACGATCGTCGGCTCCCAGCCGACGCGGCCGAGAACGACGATCGCCGCAGCACCCGTCATCCAGGGCAGGATCGGCCAAGCCCGAACGCGGGTCGCTGCGGCATAGGCGGCTCCAAGCAGCGCGATCGCCAGAGTGGTGACGAGACCATCGGTCCAGGCGTGCAAGGCAATGACGAAGAGCGCGAAGGAACCGCCGACGAGAAGGCTCGCGGCGATATCCAGACCTTGCGTTTCGCCATCACGGCGATAGAGCCAATCGGCCAGTGCCAGCAGACCACCACCGACGACGAGCGCGAAAAGGCCGTGCGGCAGATCGAAGGCGTAGTTGCCGGTCATCAGGAACGACATCGTGGTGAGAGCAACCGGGACGACGGCGGCAACGCCGGCCCAGAGGATTGCGAACTGCGAGTGTTCACGCAGGCGGCGGACGAGCACGAATGCACCGAACAGCACGAACAGCGTTGCCAGCAGCAAGGCCGTTAGTGTCGCGGTCCGGCTCGGCAGAACGATCTCCGGCGCAACGCCGGCGAGTGAGGAATCGAGATAGGCAAGCACGCCGCTCAGCGCCGTCAGGCTGGCGGTGCCGGCGATCGCGCCGAGGGCGGAAAGAAGTGCCGGGTAGACGGCATTGGTCCGCCATGCGCCGAGCGCGGCAAGGGCCGCGACCACGACGAAGAACTCCTTGACGGGGTAGTTCACGGCGCTGACGGCCGGGCTGATGAAGATCAGCGCAAGCACGGTCGCGGCGACGGCGGCGGAAACGCTGATCGCGGCATAGGCCGGCGTGAAGAGTTTCTCCCAGGGGCCGGCGACCGCAACCGGGCGTGTCGTCTCGGGCAACCGCTCGTCGGGCATCTCCGTGTCCGCCGCACCCGGCCAGACCAGCCCGACACCCAGGATCATCACCAGCAGCGCAAAGGCGACCGGCAGCGCGTCGAAGGGCGATACGGCGGTGACATAGGCAAGCCCCCAAAGACCGATGCCGACATTGGCGAGCGTCGGCACCACCATCCAACGCCGCAACCGCGACGCCAGCAGCGTCGCCAGCCAGACGACCGACAGGAAGCCGAAGAGAACCCAGGGGCGCGGCTCATCGCTCGATACCAGCAACGGCGTGATCAGCGAGGCGAGCAGGCCGAGACCAGCCAGCGCCTGCCCATGCAGGAGCGACAGGCCGACGGTTGCAAGCGAAATCATCGCCAACAGCACGAAGGCCGTCGCCGTGCCGATGAAGCCATAGATGTCATAGGCCGCGTAGGCGACGCCGAAGAGCGTGACGGCGCCGGCGGCAGTCAGAATGCCGGGGATCATCGCATTCTGGAATTCGTTGGCGATAACAGGCACCGCGCGGCGGCGAATGACCTCGCCGGCAACGGCCAAGAGCAGGCCGAAGAACGCCGCCAGCGTCAGCCGGACGGCGGGGCTCAGAAGGCCGGCGTCGATCGAGTACGTGACCATGAAGACGCCACCGAGCGCCAGCGCGACGCCACCGACCCAGACTGCCCAGCGAGCGCCGAGACGGCTTTCCAGACTTTCAGCCTGCCGCGGCTGTCTCGTGTCGGCGGTGGTCGCCTCGACGCTCGCCGCCACATCAGATGCGGTTTCGGCCCCAGCCGGTTCGGCATCGCCGAAGATCCTCGCCCCTTCGCGAGCACTCGCCGACAGCCCTTCGACGCCTTCGTCATCGTCGATCGCCGCATCGGCGGACCGTTCAGCAATGCCGGCAGCCCGCTCCGAAGCTACATCGCCTTCCGGCGGTGCGAGGCCGACCGTCGCGGTCAACCGCGCGATCTCCTTCTTGAGCGCGGCGACTTCGCTGTCCAACCGCGCTGCTGTCTTCCTGCCGCCGAAAAAGGCGGAGAGCGCCAGAGCAAAAGCGACTAAGGCAATAACTTCAATCATGTTTTCCCCTGGCGGCAATATTCGCAGGCCGACCGCGACCATACAGATTTTTGCGCGACCGCCCAATGCATAGACGGTTGAGAACCGCGATCTCTTCGCGGAAATGTATAAGTTTCATTCGCGCGATGTGCGGGCGTCGCGACGGGCGAGCATGGGCGGCCGACGATCGTTGTCGTGTCGAAGGAAGGGCGGTGCGACCGGTCGTTATCGGCGCAGATTGTCGATCGGGAAGATCGCACAGGTCTCCGTTCCATGCGCCAGAAGCTTGCCGCCAGCATCGCGCAACCAGGCCTCCGATGTGGCGATGGTTCGGCCACGGTGAACGATCTTGCCCTCGCAGAAGACTTCGCCCATGCCGGGCAGCAAGGGCCGCACCAGGTGCACCTTGAATTCGACGGTGGTATAGGCTTCGCCCGGCTTCAGCATAGTGAAGACCGCGCACCCGAGCGCCGAATCCATCACCGTCGCCGTCCAGCCGCCATGCACGGTTCCGAGCGGATTGCGATGCTCATCGGTCGGCAGCCCCTTGAAGACCACCCGGCCCTCCTCGACCTCGGTCAGGCCGAACTTGAGCGTCGCCGACATCGGCGGCGCCGGCAGGTCGCCCTTCAACAGGTCCTGCATGACCTTGAGCCCGCCATCGCGCGCGACGCGATCCAGCGGAAGCACACCGATGCTGGATACGGGCATGCCGGGGAAAAGCTCTTGAAACATAGAAAACTCCTTTGGGGTGTCGCAGCTCCCTTTACGCGCGCCATTGGACGCGCTGCGCTGCAGATCATGCAGCGGAAGAGGAAGGCCTCAATGCCTTCAGCGCCGCGTTGACGAAACCATCGCGCGCGGACGAAACCTTGAGGCCGCGCGGCTCATAGACATGGCGATTGAGAAAGAAGGCCGTCAGGCGGAAGGCTGCGGCAAGGCTGTCATAGTCGGCCGCACTTCGTGCCTCGACGGCGAGAAATTCCGGCAGCACGAGCATGCGGTCGGCATAGGGCATTCCCGCCGCGCGGCAGACGGCGCGGCCAGACTTCGGCGATACATAGGCCAGATCGTCGCGCGCGCCGGTCGCCGCGCATTCGGTGAGATCGAGCCCAAAGCCAAGATCGTTCAACACCGCGAGCTCGAAGCGCACGAACAGCTCACCAGCGTCGGCCGGATCCTCGAGGTGATCGACAATGACGGCCAGCGCCTCATAGAGATGGGGATGCGGATCGCGCTCCGGCAGCAGGCGCAGCAGCGCGCCAAGCGCCTGGATGCCATAGACTGATGTAGCCGTCTCCATCAGCCGCGCCGCCCGGAGTTCGAGCGGTTCGATGCGAAACTCGCCCATATGCTCATCAAGCCGTGCCCGCCAGGTCAATTCGACGGTATTTCCCGGCTGAAGGACAGGCTGCATGGCCCGCGAACGGCCGGACCGCACCATGCCGAGATGCCGCCCCCGGGACGCAGTCATGACTTCGGCGATGGCCGAGCTTTCGCCGTGCCGCCTGATCCCGAGAATGATGCCCTGATCGCTCCATTGCATGAAAAAGGCATACACCCGCGACGGAAAGCGGATCAAGCGATGATGCCCACACGGCATCGGGATGAAGCGCTTTCGTGCCGTCATGCGAACTGTCGCCTTTCGGCTACACTCGCCGATTGCCTCAATTTCGCCATGCTCGCGCCTCCCCGGGGCCATGTTCGGCGTTAGAACGGCGATACACGGCGGCAACGTCCGCTCCTTCCCGAAATGCAATCAGCAGGAACATTGACCCGATTATGTGTGTGTCCCGGAACAGCGCCGGTCGCTTGGCGCAGCTCTTCGCCCTTCTTCTCGCCACGTCCACGCTCGCAGGCTGCGTGACCAGCGGCGGACCGGCGAAGCCGAAGGGACCCGATCCCTACTATGTCGCGATGTACGGGCCGAAGCCGGAAGAAAAGTTTCCGCTCGACGCCATCGATATCAGCAAGGTCGACCAGCGCTATCTGCGCCAGCAGGTCGCCTACGCGACCCACGAGCCGCCGGGCACCATCGTGATCGACACGCAGAATCGTTTCCTCTACCTGGTCCAGGACGGGGGCATGGCGATGCGCTACGGCATCGGCGTCGGCAAGGCCGGCCTGGAGTTCGAAGGCGAAGCCCGGATCGGCCGCAAGGCCGAATGGCCGCGCTGGACACCGACCTCCAGCATGGTCGCGCGCGAACCGGAGCGCTACGGCCCGCTCGCCGGCGGCATGGAGCCGGGCGTGCGCAATCCGCTTGGGCCCCGCGCGCTCTATCTCTTCCAGGGCGATCGCGACACCTTGTTCCGCATCCACGGCACCACCGAGGCCTGGTCGATCGGCAAGGCGGTTTCGAGCGGCTGTATCCGGCTCTTCAACCCAGATATCATCGACCTTTACAGCCGCGTGCCGACGGATTCGCGCGTCGTCGTGCAGCAGGCGGAAGCGCCGATAAGCGCGACGCTCGCCCCGATGTCGGCGCCGGCAAACGCCGGCGAGCCGCTGGCCTACTGACCCGGCGCCGGACGCCTACCAGGCATCCGGCGTACGCACCATGTGCACGATGTTGGCCGGATTCATGATCCAGCCGCCGCGAAAACCTTCACCGAGATCTTCGACCGCGTCGCAGCGCACGACGCCTTTTTCGGCAAGCCCGCCGAGTGCCGCCTCATGGTCGTCGGTGAAGAGTTCGAGCCACACCTCCGCCTGGCTGTAATTCGGCGCCTCGTCGATCCACAGCCTGTTGGGGCCGAGGATGAAACCCTTGGCCGGCGCCTTCTTGTCGAAAGGCTCGAGCCCGACGGTGTCGCGGTAGAAGGCGACGACCGCCTCATACTGATGTGACGGAACCTTCATCGCGATATTGATACCGCCCGTGATGGTCATGGCATGAACTCCCTTAGAGTTGCGGTTCCGTCGCCGGCTGGCCGGACAATTCGCTGACATAATAGCCCTGGCGTAGATTGATTCCGTATTCGAGCCAGGCCTTCATGCAGGCCAGCATCTGCGACCAACCCTCGCAATTCATGTACGAGCTCTTCTGTCCCCGCGCGTTCTCGCGCCAGCCGGTCTCGGCGATCGTCACCATGGTTGCGCCATCGTCGAGAGACTTGAAGCGCATCTCGACCTTGGTGCGATAGGGCTCCTCCCCTTTCTCCACCATGGCATCCCAGCGAAGGACGATAAGCTCGGGGGGCTCCACCGCCTCGACCTCAATCGGCACATTGCCCCACCAGGTGACGGTTGTGCCGGCAACGAGCGGCCCGCTGACCCCACCAAGGGTGACGAAGTATTTGCTGATCTGGTCCGGATTGACGACCGCATCGAAAACCTCGGCGACAGGCCGGTCGATGCGTCCATTCACACGAAATTCGAAAGACATGATCTCTCCTCCCATTGTGCTGCCATAGCATATGTTATAAAAATATAACATGTCAACCGATTCGAAAGACGACTTGATTTTCAAGGCGCTTGCCAACAGCCTGCGCCGGCAGATCCTCGACGCCCTCAGGGATGAGCCGAAGACGACCGGCATGCTATGTGAACAGTTTTCCAGCCTAGATCGCTGCACCGTCATGCAGCACCTGAAGGTTCTCGAAGAGGCCGACCTGGTGCTCGTCCAGCGCGAAGGCCGCGAGCGCTGGAACCACCTCAACGCCATGCCGATCCAGGCTATCCACAATCGCTGGATCAGCCAGTATGCCGGTCACGCGATGTCGGTGCTTTCCGCCTTGCAGCAAGGGCTCGGCGGCCCCTCGGAGTGACGGTTTCGGCTTTCCATTGCCCTGCTTTCTTCGTATGAACGCGCGACAACGCAATCTGGGGATATCGTCTTGCGCTACCTCATTAC
The DNA here is from genome assembly GCF_001695865.1 of Ensifer sp. LC384. Lineage (NCBI taxonomy): Bacteria > Pseudomonadati > Pseudomonadota > Alphaproteobacteria > Hyphomicrobiales > Rhizobiaceae > Ensifer > Ensifer sp. LC384. Next base: position 39,190 of record NZ_MBST01000034.1, on the reverse strand, counting down.
CGGCACGGCCGGTTTCATCGGTTTTCATCTTGCAAAGCGATTGATCGACGAGGGGCATTTCGTCGTCGGCTTCGACGGCATGACGCCCTACTACGATGTGACGCTCAAGGAACAGCGACACGCCATCCTCGCCCGCTCGAACGGCTTCAAGGCGGTCGTCGGCATGCTGGAAGACCGGGATGCGCTGAACCACGCCGCAGATTTGGCCGAGCCGGAAGTCATTATCCACCTGGCAGCGCAGGCGGGCGTTCGCTACAGCCTGGAAAACCCCAAAGCCTATGTCGATTCCAACCTCATCGGCTCCTGGAACATGCTGGAGCTGGCACGCGAGATCGGCCCAAAGCACCTGATGCTGGCCTCGACCTCATCGATCTACGGCGCCAATGAAAAAGTCCCGTTCGCCGAGACGGACCGGGCCGACGAGCCGATGACGATCTACGCAGCGACGAAGAAATCGATGGAGCTGATGGCGCACAGCTATGCCCATCTCTACAAGGTGCCGACGACGGCGTTCCGTTTCTTCACGGTCTATGGCCCCTGGGGTCGGCCCGACATGGCGCTGTTCAAGTTCATCGACGCCATCCACAACGACCGGCCGATCGACATTTACGGCGAAGGCCGCATGAGCCGTGACTTCACCTATATCGACGATCTCGTCGAAGGCATCCTCAGGCTTTCCCATGTCGTTCCCTCGGAGGAAAACCGGGTACCGCCCGAAAAGGCCGAGGACACGCTGTCGCGGCAGGCGCCGTTCCGTGTCGTCAACATTGGCGGCGGCCAGCCGGTGGAGCTGATGACCTTCATCGAGACGATCGAAAAGGCCGTCGGCCGCCCGGCACTTCGCAACCTGCTGCCGATGCAGCAGGGCGACGTGCCTCGCACCTACGCTTCTCCGGAACTGCTCGAGGCGCTCACCGATTTCAAGCCGTCGATTTCGGTGGAAGACGGCGTTACGCGCTTTGCGGCATGGTACGACGAATATTACGGTCCCCCAGAAAGGGCTGGCTCACCAGCCTTGCAAGACTGAGGCGCAGGCTGCATCCGGCAACGACCGCCGCAGCCGCACTTCTCCATAAGCGAAGCTCTCGCAACAAAAGGAAGAGCAGATGAAAGTCACGATGATCGGCGCCGGTTATGTCGGCCTTGTTTCCGGTGTGTGTTTTGCCGATTTCGGCCATGACGTGGTCTGTCTCGACAAGGACGAAAGCAAGATCGACGCCCTGATGCAGGGGCGCATCCCGATCTTCGAACCCGGTCTCGACCATCTTGTCGCGAGCAATGTCCAATCCGGCCGCCTGACGTTCACGACGGATCTCGTTGCGGCGGTCGCCGACAGCGACGTAATCTTCATCGCCGTCGGCACGCCGTCGCGGCGCGGCGACGGCCATGCCGATCTCTCCTATGTCTACGCCGCCGCGCGCGAGATCGCCGTCAACCTGAAGGGGTTCACCGTCATCGTGACGAAGTCGACGGTCCCGGTCGGCACCGGCGACGAGGTCGAGCGCATTATCCGCGAAACCAACCCGGACGCCGATTTCGCCGTGGTCTCCAATCCGGAATTCCTGCGCGAAGGTGCCGCCATCGAGGACTTCAAGCGCCCCGACCGCATCGTCATCGGCCTTGCCGACGATGATGCACGCGCGCGCGACGTCATGACCGAGGTCTACCGTCCGCTCTATCTCAACCAGGCGCCGCTGGTCTTCACCTCGCGCCGCACCTCCGAGCTGATCAAATACGCCGGCAATGCCTTCCTGGCGATGAAGATCACCTTCATCAACGAGATGGCCGACCTCTGCGAGAAGGTCGATGCCAACGTCCAGGACGTCGCCCGCGGCATCGGCCTCGACGGCCGTATCGGCGCCAAATTCCTGCACGCCGGCCCGGGTTATGGCGGCTCCTGCTTCCCGAAGGACACGCTGGCGCTGGTCAAGACGGCCCAGGACTTCGACAGCCCCGTTCGTCTGGTCGAAACCACGGTCGCCATCAACGACAACCGCAAGCGCGCCATGGGTCGCAAGGTGATTGCCGCTGCCGGCGGCGATGTGCGCGGGCGCAAGGTTGCCGTTCTCGGCCTCACCTTCAAGCCGAACACCGACGACATGCGCGACAGCCCGGCCATAACAGTGGTCCAGACCCTGCAGGATGCCGGCGCCCATGTCATCGGCTACGATCCGGAAGGCATGGAAAACGCCAAGAAGCTGATCGACGGCATCGACTATGCCAACGACCCCTACGAGGCAGCCACAGAGGCTGACGTGCTCGTCATCGTCACCGAATGGAACGAGTTCCGCGCGCTCGACTTCCGCCGGTTGAAAGCCGTGATGAAAGGGCCGGTTCTGGTCGACCTTAGAAACATCTATCGCCCTGAGGAAGTGGCAAAGCATGGCTTTGCCTATGCCAGCGTCGGTCGGCCACATTGAGCGTTAGACGACGAATGATCACGCGCCGGGCACTCCGCCCGGTAACGGCTTTGGGTTAGCCACCTGCTCAAAGCTCGACACCGTCGATGCCTCAAGCCTTCGGTATCGGCAGCGGAGGCAATGCCTCCCAGCTTTTACCGGCGAGGATGACGCAGCTTCGCCCGGTCACATCAGTGACGATCAGGGTCCAGGTGCCGCTGTCGGCGACGTAGATCTCCATTATCGCATGCGGGTTGATCAGTCCGATCCCCGCCGGCTTTTCCTGATACTGGCGCGAGAGAAATTCGATCACTTCGGACCGCTCGGCACAGTTCGCCATCGCTTGCGAACTCGCCGGATTTGGATGTGCCGTCACTGCGGCCGCCAACATGACGGCTCGAGCGAGGCCACGGATCACATTGCGTCCCATGACGCACCTCCTTTCGCCGGGAAACCCGGCGGAAAAGGAGTTTCCGCTGACCTGTTCCGCCGTAGACCGGCATTGTTATGATCGGCACTTGCTCGCGACACGATACAAGTGCCGCCACGAGATCAGTATGGCGGAGCAATCCGTATATTACAATTACCTAATTTATAGATAGAAACCCGGAAGCCGATACGACTTCCGGGCGATGGAGATTACTTTCGCTTCATCGCTTCCATGAGCGCGGCGCCGAACGCGCCTTGCGACGGCTGCTGCGGCTTCTGTTGACGCACCGGCGCGCTGCGGTTGCCGTTGTTCGACGCGGGGGCCCTCGCCTCGCGGCCCGTGTCGGCACCGCCATCCTTGCGCATGGTCAGGCCGATGCGCTTGCGCGGAACGTCCACTTCGGTCACCCGCACCTGAACCACGTCGCCGGCCTTGACCACTTCGTGGGGGTCCTTCACGAACCGGTCGGCCAACTGCGAGACATGGACGAGGCCGTCCTGGTGGACGCCGACATCGACAAAGGCGCCGAAGGCGGCGACATTGGTCACCGTGCCTTCGAGCTGCATGCCGACCTTCAGATCCTTGATGTCATCGATCCCTTCGGCGAAGGTTGCTGTCTTGAAGCTCGGGCGTGGGTCGCGGCCCGGTTTTTCCAGTTCGGCCAGAATGTCCTTGACCGTCGGCAGACCAAAACGGTCGTCGACGAACACACGCGGGTCAAGCTGCTTCAACGCCGCACTGTCACCCATCAGCGTGCGAACGTCGCGCCCGCAGGCCGCAACGATCTTCTTGGCGACACCGTAGGCTTCCGGGTGGACCGAGGAAGCGTCGAGCGGCTCCTTGCCATCAGGAATGCGCAGGAAGCCGGCGCATTGTTCGAAGGTGCGGGCTCCGAGACGCGCCACGTTCAAGAGCTCCTTGCGGCTGGCGAACGGGCCAGCTGCATCGCGGTGCGCGACGATCGCTTCTGCCGACGACTTGCCAAGGCCGGAGACACGCGCGAGCAGTGGTGCGGATGCCGTGTTCACATCGACGCCCACGGCGTTCACTGCGTCCTCCACCACCGCATCCAGTGAGCGGCTGAGCTTCGACTGGTCGACGTCATGCTGATACTGGCCGACGCCGATCGACTTCGGCTCGATCTTGACGAGTTCGGCCAGCGGATCCTGCAGGCGCCGGGCGATGGAGACTGCGCCACGCAGCGAGACGTCGAGGCCGGGGAATTCAAGCGCTGCCGTCTCCGAGGCGGAATAGACCGAAGCGCCGGCTTCGGACACGATAACCTTGGTCGGCTTCGGCGCCGGCAATTGTGCGAGCATGTCGGCGACAAGCCTCTCCGTCTCGCGGCTACCAGTACCGTTGCCGATCGCAATCAGCTCGATCTTGTGCTTGCGGATCAGCGAAGCCAGTTCGGCTTGCGTGCCGCGGACGTCGTTCTTCGGCGGGAAGGGATAAACGGTCGTCGTTTCCAGGAGCTTGCCGGTGCCATCGACAATGGCGACCTTGACGCCGGTGCGAATGCCGGGGTCCAGCCCCATCGTGGCGCGCGAGCCGGCGGGAGCGGCCAGCAACAGATCTTTCAGATTACGGGCGAAAACGTGGATCGCTTCCTCTTCCGCCCGCTCGCGCAGCTCGCGCATCAGGTCGAGCGACAGCGACATGGACAGCTTCACCCGCCAGGTCCAGCCGGTGACTTCGGAAAGCCATTTGTCGCCCGGCAGCTGCCCACCGACATTGTAGGCGGCCGCAATCATGCGCTCCACCGGCTTGACCGGAGACGTATCGTCCTGATCGACGACGATATCGACGGCGAGCACCTCTTCGTTCCAGCCGCGCAGCATGGCAAGCGCCCGGTGACCCGGCGTCGTCGCCCAGCGTTCGGAATGATCGAAATAATCCGAGAACTTGGCACCGGCCTCCTGCTTGCCGTCGACGACCTTGGCTCGCAGGAACGCCGCCCCCTTCATATGGTTGCGCAGGCGTCCGAGCAGGTCGGCGTTTTCAGTCATGCCTTCGGCAATGATGTCGCGCGCGCCGTCAAGCGCCGCCTTCACATCGGGCACATCCGCCGTCAGAAACGCGCCGGCGCGGTCAGTCGGCGCGATCGTCCGGTCGGCGAGAATGGCTTCGGCAAGCGGTCCGAGGCCACGCTCCCTTGCAATCTCCGCCTTGGTGCGCCGCTTCGGTTTATAGGGCAGATAGATATCCTCAAGCTCGGCCTTGGTTTCGACCGCAACGATCTTGGCTTCGAGTTCGTCGGTCAGCTTGCCCTGTCCGCGGATGGATTCGATGATCGAGCCCCGCCTCGCCTCCAGCTCGCGCAGATAGGTCAGCCGCTCGGCCAGCGTGCGCAGCTGCGTATCGTCCAGCCCGCCGGTCACTTCCTTGCGGTAACGGGCGATGAACGGCACCGTCGCGCCCTCATCGAGCAGCTCCACTGCGGCGGTGACCTGGGAGGTCGTCGCCTTGATCTCGCTGGCAATGATGGCGGCGATGGGTTTTGCTGGGCTGGCCATGGTGGGATCCGTCTTTCCTGTTTTCAGTCGGCGACCATAAAGGCGCAGGTCTTCAAGGCCAAGTGAAGGCCCGGGCCGGAAAACCGGAACTCCACAGGAGACGTACTCCATGCCTCTGTTTTTTAAGTATGTCGGCGCGCAGAAGCCTCGACACACCTTGGGGCGGCAAGCGTTAGATATCGACCGGCTCGAGCGGCGGGCGGGTCTTCTCGAATTCCATCAGTTCCCGTTCCTTCGCCTCGATGTAACCGCGTGCGAAAGGCACGGTGTCGAGCGACGGCGACAGCTGCAGCTGGAAGATGAAATGCTTGTCGTGGAGGAAGGCCGTCTCGGACGCGGCAAGATAGAACTCCCACATGCGGAAGAAGCGTTCGTCGAACAGTTTTACCGCCTCTTCGCGCCGCGCCAGGAAACGCTCCCGCCACGCCCTCAGCGTCCAGGCGTAGTGCATCGGCAGGATCTCGATATCCTTGACCAGAAGCCGGGTCTTTTCAACGGAAGGCAGAACCTCCGAAAGCGCCGGGATGTAACCGCCGGGGAAGATGTACTTCTCGATCCAGGGATTGGTCGCCCACGGCTTGTAGACCTGCCCGATGGAGTGCAAGAGCATCACGCCCTCCGGCTTCAGCAGCTCCCTGATCTTGCGAAAGAACCGGCCATAATTGCCGATGCCGACATGTTCGAACATGCCGACCGATACGATGCGGTCGAACTGCCGGCCCTGCATCGTCCTGTAATCCTGAAGCTCGAAATGGACGCGATCGGACAGACCGCGCATAACCGCCCGCTCGCGCGAGATTTTCAGCTGCTCCTCACTGAGCGTGATGCCCGTCACCTCGACGCCGGAGGATTCGGCCAGATACATCGCCATGCCGCCCCAGCCGGAGCCGACCTCAAGCACTTTCTGCCCGGGTTCGAGCAACAGCTTGGCGGCGATATGGCGCTTCTTGGCGAGCTGCGCCTCGTCGAGCGAGATGCCTGTCGGCTCGAAGTAGGCGCAGGAATATTGCCAGTCCGGATCGAGGAAAAGATTGAAGAGCTTGCGATCGAGATCGTAGTGATGGGCCACATTGTGCCGGTTGCGGTTGACCGGCATCCGGCTCTTCACCTGCTGGCGCAACACGTGCTGAAGAGCAACCAGGGTGTTTGGAACGGTCGCGGCGTTCTCGAGCCCGTTTTCCTTTACGATCGAGAGCACGTCGAAAATATCGCCGTCTTCGACGACGACGCGCCCGTCCATATAGAGTTCACCGAAACGAAGACCCGGGTCGCGCGCTATCGCCTTTTCGGCCTCCGCATCGACGATGCGGATCGTTGCCGGTTTTCCCGAGCCATCGCCCAGAATGACCTGCTCACCCGCGGAGAAGAACACCGTCAGGTTGCCCTTGCGCACCAGACGGCGAAGCAAATTCAACAATGCCGCATTCATACCCAACCCCTGCCAGACCGACACATATGTCCTGGCGCACAGGCGCGGCGACGGCGCCGGTTCTATCGGGGCTTCCGGAGGGCGTCGTAGCCCGCATGACGCGAAACGCATGGGCGTGACGCAAAGCACGTCCGGAAGCGGCGAAAACCGGCTCGGGCGTGGCCAAACGGCATCCGGCAAACATGCTGCGCTGCTCACGCGCGCGTAACCGGAAATTCGTCAGGCCAGCCGCCATCTGGCTCCTATCCATCAGAACTTCCACTAACTTAGTAGGCTTCAATCGATTGGCAATGGGCTTTTATGCCCCCTCAAAGATTTGTTTGCTTAGTAAATCGGCCGAAGCGGTATCAGCGCCGACGACCCCTCGACCCGGCAGAGAACGCCGGTCATGTGGGCGGGAGAAATCGAGCAGGGGACCGGCGGGCACTATACGGGTCGGATTGACGTGGGCGATGCCGTAGTATCCACGCTTGATGTGATCGATGCGCACCGTTTCGGCGATTCCGGGCCATTGGTAGATTTCACGCAGATAATTGGAAAGCGCCGGATAGTCTTCGATCCGGCGAAGGTTGCACTTGAAGACGCCGTGGTAGGCCGCGTCGAAACGGATCAATGTGACGAACAGACGGATATCGGCCTCCGTCAGATATTCGCCCGCGACGTAGCGATTGGCCGTCAGGTGGCGCTCGAGCTCATCAAGCATCCCGAACAGGCTCGTGACGGCTTCGTCATAGGCGGCTTGCGTCTTGGCAAAACCGGCGCGATAGACGCCGTTGTTGACGCGCTCGTAAATCGGATCGTTCCAGCGATCGATCTTCGCACGCAGCGCTTGAGGGTAGAAATCGAGGCGATTGCCGGTCAGGTCGTCGAAAGCCGAATTCAGAATGCGGATGATGTCGGCGGATTCGTTGTTGACGATGCGCCCTTCCTTCATGTCCCAGAGGACGGGGACCGAGACCTTGCCGGTGTAGCCGGCGTCACTCGCCGTATAGAGCTCATGATGGAATCGGATCATGCCGACGCGTGGACCGGCATCGACAGGTTCGTCATAGACCCAGCCGTCCTCGCCCAAGAGCGGGCTGGAGACGGTAAGCCCGACCACGTCCTGAAGCCCCTTGAGATTGCGAAAGGCGATCGTGCGCGACGCCCAGGGGCAGAGATAGGAAACGAACAGGCGATAGCGCCCGGCTTCCGCGGGAAGACTTGACTGCCCCTGCGGGCCGGGGCCAGCATCGGCCGTGATCCAGCTGCGGAAACGGGTTGGCTCGCGATGAAAGGCGCCGCCCTTCATTTCGCTCGCAGCAACGTCGCCCTTGACCCATTTTCCATCGACGAGCTGCGGCATGAATTCTCTCCTGATCTTGCGGGAACGTCATTTCCCTCTCACGCGTGCGCGTGCAGGTCAATTCGGCGGCCGGTTGACAGATCGTTCGCAATACGCAGGCCACACGTCCAGCGCGACGCAACACGGTGACGCTACATTGTCGAGCAATCCCGGTCGCCTGCTCGGCCCCTATGGGCGCGGCGACTTCAGCACGGGTATCGATAGCGCGGAAGATCTTGAATTGGTGCCGGAGAGCTTCTCGGGCTACGTCTGGACCAACCGCGCGGAGACGATCGGACCGATGCTGGCAAAAAGGCAACCGGCGTCGTGACGGTGCATATCTGCTCGCGATTGTCTTGAAGGAAACAGTGCGGTCGAGGCACAGGCGCTTTGACCCGAGTGCGGAGACAAGTCGCGCCAGCAGGCTTTTGCGGAGCCACTGAAGGTCCGCGCCTTGTAAGAAGCCGCTCGCCAGCAGGCTGGCGAGCGGCGCTATTGCATATTGGGGACTTGCCGATCAGCGTGGGAATTCAAGACCCATTTCGCGGAAGCGCTCGGGGTCATCGCCCCAGTTTTCACGCACCTTGACGAACAGGAAGAGGTGCACCGGCTGCTCGAGAATCTCGGAGATTTCCTTGCGCGACGCGGTGGAGATCGCCTTGATCGCGTCGCCGTTCTTGCCGAGCGCGATCTTCTTCTGGCTTTCGCGCTCGACGTAGATCACCTGTTCGATGCGAACGGATCCGTCCTTGCGCTCTTCCCACTTCTCGGTTTCGACATGCGAGGCGTAGGGAAGCTCCTGATGCAGGCGCAAGAACAGCTTCTCGCGGGTGATTTCGGCCGCGAGCTGGCGCATCGGCAGGTCGGAAATCTGGTCCTCGGGGTAATACCAGGGACCTTCCGGGAGCGTCTCGGCAAGATAATCCATCAGGTCCTTGCAGCCCGATCCGGTCAGCGCGGAGATCATGAAGGTGCGCTCGAACTTGATCGTCTCGTTGGCCGCTGCCGCGAGCTTCAACAGATCCTCCGGCCGCACCTGGTCGATCTTGTTCAGAACCAGGATCTTCGGCTGGTGGACTTCCTTCAAACCCTGAAGGATCGTTTCCGCGTCACCTTTCAGGCCGCGCTCGCTGTCGATCAAAAGCATGATGACGTCGGCGTCCTTGGCTCCGCCCCAGGCCGTCGTCACCATAGCCCGGTCGAGCCGGCGCCGCGGCTTGAAGATGCCGGGCGTGTCCATGAACACGATCTGTGCGTTATCGTGGATGGCGATGCCGCGCACGATCGCCCGTGTCGTCTGAACCTTGTGGCTGACGATCGAAACCTTGGCGCCGACTAGGCGGTTGACCAAGGTCGACTTGCCGGCATTGGTGGCGCCGATCAGCGCCACGAAACCCGAGTGGGTCGGCGCGCTTTCGGCGGCCGTATCTTTTTCCATATCCGTCATGTTTTCCGTCAATTTCCGGCGGAGATTTTCCGCCACACGCCTTCGCGTTCCAACAATTTCGTCGCGGCCACCTGCTCGGCGCCGCGCTTGGATCGATCCGTCCCCGTCTCGGGCGCTACGCCCGCAACCTCCACGGTCACGGTGAAACGCGGATCGTGGTCGGGGCCGGAACGGTCATCCGTCCGGTACGTCGGCGCGATGCCAAACTTGGCATGCGCCCATTCCTGCAATTCGGTCTTGGCATCGCGACGGGCGCCGTCGGCGCGGGTCGCCCGCTCTTTCCAGTGTAGCAGCACGAATTTGCGCGCCGCCTCCAGCCCGCCGTCGAGATAGATGGCGGCGATGAGCGACTCTACCACATCGGCGCGCACATTCATCATCGCCTTGCCGGTGATTTTCTTCACGTCGGAACCGGTGCGGATAAACTGGTGCAGCGCCAGATCGTCGGCGACCAGGGCACAGCTCTCGGCGCTGACGAGCTGGTTCAGCCGCACAGAAAGCTCGCCTTCGTTGGCATCACGAAACGTCTGGAACAGAAGCTCGGAGACACAAAGCCCCAGCACCCGGTCTCCGAGGAATTCGAGCCGCTGATAGTTCGATCCCCTGGCATTGCGGGCGCTGGAATGGGTCAGCGCCCGATCGAGCCGCTCCTTCTCGCTGAACTGATAGCCAATCACGGCCTCGAGCTTGGCCCGATCCTCCGCGCTTAGCGACCGCGCCTTCATCATTCGACCGCCTTGAACAGGCGGTCGTAGCGCAGGTTCGCCGGCCACTTCCAGATTTCGCGGAACGAGGTGTCGTTGCCGAGCGAGAAGAAGATCAGGCTTGCGCGGCCGACAAGGTTCTCGGCGGGCACGAAGCCGACATCGAAGCGGCTGTCGGCCGAGTTGTCGCGGTTGTCGCCCATCATGAAGTAATGACCTTCGGGCACGATGAACTCGCGCGTGTTATCGCCGCGCGAGTCCGGGAACTGATCGAGCGTGTCATAGGAAACGCCGTTGTCCATGGTTTCGCGGTAGACCGGCACGTCGCCGCCGGTGTCGTACTGATCGTCGGCACGGAAGGCGCCGTCAGGCGCGCGATCGACCGGCTTGTCGTTGACGTAGAGAATGCTGTTGCGCACCTGGATGCGATCGCCGGGCAGGCCGACCAGACGCTTGATGTAGTCGATGTCCGGGTTCGGCGGGAAGCGGAAGACGACGATGTCGCCGCGCTCCGGCTCGCTGGCGAAGATGCGACCCGAGAACAGATCCGGCGAGAACGGCAGCGAATACTTGGAGTAGCCGTAGGCGAACTTGTTGACGAAGATGTAGTCGCCGACAAGCAGGGTCGGCATCATCGAGCCCGACGGAATGGTGAAAGGCTGAAAGAAGACGGTGCGAATGACCACGGCCAGGAGCAGCGCCTGGATGATGACCTTCACATTCTCCCAGAGACCGCTCTGCTTCGCTTCTGTCTTTTCTGCCACGCTGCTGTCTTCCTTTGTCATCGGCGCGCTCTACAAGCGTGCCGCTCAATCAACTGTCGTTCGCGCTTTCGGTTTCCAGCCTCAAAGGCGGATGCGCAATTTTGTATCCGGCAAGGGCACCCTGCCCCCGCAATCGGGCACGCCCGGATTTCTCAACGGAATGCTCTAAACCGTTCCCTCTGGCGGGGCAACGGGGAGCGCCTCGATAATCACGAAGGCCTGCGCCAGCGGGAAATCGTCGGTAATCGTCAGATGGATTGCCGCGCGATGCCCCTTGGGCACCATCGCCTGAAGCCGTTCGGCAGCACCACCGCTCAAATGCATCGTGGGCTTGCCACCGGGCATATTGATGACGCCCATGTCTTTCCAGAAGACGCCCTGCGCCATTCCGGTGCCGAGCGCCTTGGAGCAGGCCTCCTTGGCGGCAAAGCGTTTGGCGTAGGAGGCGGCGCGGTTCTTGCGGCCTTCGGACTTGGCGATCTCCACCTCGGTGAAGCAGCGATTGACGAAACGCTCGCCGAAACGCGAGAGCGAGTTTTCGATGCGCCTGATGTCGATGAGATCGCTGCCGATGCCGATGATCATGATGTGGACCTTGCACCGGACGACCGTGCGCGTCGGCGGCGGGACTGGAAAAGATGGGCCGTTTGATAGGCCAGCGGGTAGAAGATCAGGGCGCCGGCGGCGGCAAGCGGAGCCGATCCTATCAGCATCGGCTTGAACACGGGGCCCCAAAGGCCCGAGAATTCGAGGTGCTCGACCATATGCGCGACGTCCGCGCCGGTTGCGGCACCTGACGCCTGCGGCCCGATGATGACCGTTCCAAGCTCGTAGGACGCTGTCAGGATCATCGGGATCGTCACCGGATTGGCCAGCGCCGTGGTGATCGCTGCGGCAAGCAGATTGCCGGAGAACACTGAAGCGAGCGCGACTGCGATGATGATATGGAGCCCGAAGAAGGGCGTGAATGAGGAGGCGGCACCCGCAGCGACCCCGATCGCGATCGAGTGCGGTGACGACGACAGGCGCAGGATACGCAGCGCCATGTAGCGGGGGCCACGCCGAAAGCCCTTGCGCGGCCAAACAAGCGCGCGAAGCCTTTCGGAAATCGTGACCGGTTTTCTACGTCTGAATAACATTATGCCGTCATGACCGCATCTTGAAACCGCCAGTCGGCACAAGACGGCGTGTCCGCCTGTTTACCGGCCGCAAGATAGGCGTCATGCCCGTTGCTTGCAACCCGCTGGCGTGTGGTGCAGCGATCACGAATGAGCCATTCGCCTGGCGCATGGCTCACCATTCCCGCCATCATGCAGGAACAGGCAGCAGCTTAGTAGCCGTTGCGGAACAGGCCGCGATCGATCTGGCGCTGGCGGTATTCGAGATCGATGCGATCGACCGAACCGTTGAGATAGGCGAGCTCGCGCTCTTCCTGAGTGGCGACGCGCAGCGCGCGGGTGATCTTCTTCAACTGATTAAACATGGCAAACCTCTTCGTTTACCTCCCGATGCAGAAGATAGTTTAGAGGTCACTGTTCCACCAGAGCCAGGAAAAGACAGCAGCCATGCGCGACAAGCATGCCTTGCCACTTTTCAGACCTCGACCTGCCTGAATTCAAGGCAACTGCGCAAAACAAACGCGCAATGGCCATGCTCTCGCGGCCGGCGACAGGTGTCGCCGGGCTTAACAAACGGCGAGACAGGCGCAGGCGAGAAGAGAAAACGTCTGGCCATCATCCGCGCGCCGGGGCAGGAACCATTGCCCCCGCGACGGGTGAAGAGAACAATGGTGCCGATGATGACGGCTTGGCAGCCTATACGAAGGCCGAGCGGCGCCCCCTCACTCGAAGAGGCGCTTGACCGTGGAAATGCTGGGCAGTTCCTTCAGCTGCGTGATCAGATGGTTCAGTTGGCGTAGATCCCAAACCTCGAGATCGAAGTGCAACTCGCTGAAGTCGGCAGCCACCCGCCCCATGGAAAGCGAGCGAATGTTGACATCGCTCGTCGCAATTGACTGGGCAACCTCCGCCAGCGTGCCCGGCTCGTTCAAGGCACTGATGGCGATGCGCGCCATGAAACGACTGCTGTTGGCCTCGTCCAGATCCCAGCGCACGTCGATCCACCGTTCCGGCTCGTCGTCGAATTTCTGCAGGATCGGCGACTGGATGGGATAGATGGTGATCCCCTTGTCCTTCTCCATGATGCCGACGATACGATCGCCGGGAACGGCACCGGCGGCGCTGAAATGCACGCCGGCATTGCCCGAGAGCCCTCGGATCGGCAGCGCTTCCGGACCTTCCGCCTGTGCCGGCTCGCCTGCCTCCTTGGATCGGCCAGGCAACTTGAACACCATGCCGGCAGCACTTCGCATGTTGAACCAGCCATCATCGGCGTTGGGCTTGACGGTTACGCGCTCGTCCTGGTGGTCGGGGAACACCGCGCGCAGCACGTCGAGCGACGACAGTTCACCGCGGCCGACCGACGCGATCGCATCCTCGACTTCTTTCTGTCCAAGCCGATGCAGCGCGGGCTTCAGCGCCTCGCGCGAAAACGTCTTGCCGGCGCGCTCGAAGGTTCGCTCCAGAATGCGGTAACCAAGGCCAGCATATTGCTTGCGGATGGCCGCGCGCGTCGCGCGCCGGATGGCAGAGCGCGCCTTGCCGGTGACGACGATCTCTTCCCACGCCGGCGGCGGCACCTGGATGCCCGAGCGGATGATCTCCACTTCGTCGCCATTGTTGAGGCGCGTCACCAGCGGCATGATGCGGCCGTTGATCTTGGCGCCGACGCAGGTATCGCCGATGTTGGTGTGCACCGCATAGGCGAAGTCGATCGGCGTCGCGCCACGCGGAAGCGCGATCAGCTGCCCTTTTGGCGTGAAGCAGAACACCTGGTCCTGGAACAGTTCGAGCTTGGTGTGTTCGAGAAACTCTTCAGGATTGTCGCCTTCGGCCAGCGACTCGATCGTGCGCCGCAGCCAGGAATAGGCATTCGACGTCGGCGACAGCGCGGTTTCGGTCGAGACCCCCTCGCCGTCCTTGTAGAGCGAGTGGGCGGCGATACCGTATTCGGCGATGTCGTTCATCCGCCGCGTGCGGATCTGCAGCTCGATCCGCTGACGTGAAGGGCCGACGATGGTCGTGTGGATCGACTGGTAGTCGTTCTGCTTCGGGGTCGAGATGTAATCCTTGAAGCGACCAGGCACGACGCGCCAGCGCGTGTGCACAATGCCGAGTGCGCGATAGCACGACGGGATATCGTCGACGACGATGCGGAAGCCCCAGACGTCGGAAAGCTGCTCGAAGGACAATGACTTCGACTGCATCTTGCGGAAGACCGAATAGGGCTTCTTCTGCCGCCCCTTGACCTGGGCGCCTTTCAACCCTTCGGTCTGAAGCAGCTCGGTCAATTCATCTTCGATCTTCTTGATCAGACCTTCATTGCGCTCCGACAATTCTTCCAGACGTCGGGTGACGGTTTCGAATGCCTCGGGATTGATGTGGCGGAACGAGAGGTTTTCGAGCTCCTCGCGCATATCCTGCATGCCCATGCGCCCGGCGAGCGGCGCATAGATGTCCATCGTCTCTTCGGAGATGCGTGCCCGCTTTTCAGCCGTCATATGATCGAGCGTGCGCATGTTGTGCAGCCGATCGGCAAGCTTGACCAGGAGGACGCGCACGTCGTCGGAGATCGCCAGCAACAGCTTGCGCAGGTTTTCTGCCTGCTTGGCTTTCTTGGTAACGAGATCGAGCTTCTTGATCTTGGTCAGGCCCTCGACCAGGGCGCCGATATCCTCGCCGAAGAGATCGTCGATCTCTTGCCGGGTGGCCGTCGTATCCTCGATCGTGTCGTGCAGGAGCGCGACCGCGATCGTCGATTCGTCGAGATGCATTTCCGTGAGGATCGCTGCCACTTCCAGCGGGTGGGAAATATAGGGGTCGCCGCTTGCCCGCTTCTGCTGCCCATGTTTCTGCATGGCGTAGACGTAAGCCTTGTTCAACAGGGCTTCATTGACGTCGGGCTTGTATTTCTGAACGCGCTCAACGAGCTCGTATTGGCGCATCATCCGCTGGCGGCTCCGTGGGAAAAGACAATAAAAAAAGTGCGCCAATCATACGAGTGGCGCACTGCTTTGAAAACACGCGGGAACGTTTGTTCCGTTACGGATCTCAGTAGTCGTCGCTCTTTTCCGGGGGCACGAGGCCCTCGATGCCGGCCAGCAGCTCTTCTTCCGACATACGGTCGAACGTGATTGCTTCCGGCTGATCCTCGTCTTCCGCCGTCTCGGCAAAAGTCGTGTCGGCATCGGCCTGGACCAGCGAAGCCGGATCGGGTTCGGGCTCGTCCACTTCGACATGCTTCTGCAGCGAATGGATCAGGTCTTCCTTAAGGTCGCCGGGCGAGAGCGTCTCGTCGGCGATTTCGCGCAGCGCCACGACGGGGTTCTTGTCATTGTCTCGATCGATGGTGATCGCTGCGCCCTGCGAGATCAGGCGGGCGCGGTGGCTGGCGAGCAGCACGAGTTCGAAACGGTTGTCGACCTTGTCAATGCAATCTTCGACGGTGACGCGGGCCATTGCCTGTCCTTTTGGGCTCAAAGCGCGGCGATCATCGCCGCAGCACGGATTAACGACACGAGACCGGAACGGCCGCCGGATGACGGCCTCGTCGGCTCCGATTTCTGGAATTAGCCGCCCGGATACTATCAAAACAGCACAAGTTCAAGTTTTTCCTGCACGGAGCGTTCACATCACCCTGTGTTGGCCAATAAAATGCCATGCGGACGGGCTGGAATTCGCGCGCGCTCCCCCTAGTTGCACATTTTAATGCAAACCGGAAACGCCTGGTAGAAACTGCAGACTTCCTATGTGGACGAGCTGCAGCAACTGCTAAAACTAGCTATATTCGCAGGGAGCCGCTTGGAATAATGCAAGTGGTTAACTACATTATTTGCAATATCAGCAATTATTAATGTAATGGCCGTATTTTCGCGCATCCGCCGATGGGCGGTTTACCCGAACGCGTTGCGCACCAAAAAGGAATAACGATGTTTGACCCTCGCGAGAAAATCGCTCTTTTTATCGACGGCGCAAATCTATACGCCGCATCGAAGAGCCTCGGTTTCGACATCGACTACCGCAAACTGCTCAAGGCATTCCAGAAGCGCGGCTACCTGTTGCGCGCCTACTACTATACGGCTCTCATCGAAGATCAGGAATACTCGTCGATCCGTCCGCTGATCGACTGGCTGGACTACAACGGTTATAAGGTCGTGACCAAGCCGGCGAAGGAATTCACGGACTCGCTCGGCCGCCGCAAGATCAAGGGCAACATGGACATCGAACTCGCGATCGACGCCATGGAACAATCGGAAACCGTCGATCATCTGGTGATCTTCTCCGGCGATGGCGATTTCACCACGCTCGTCGAAGCGCTGCAGCGCAAGGGTCGAAAGGTTTCGGTGGTATCGACGATGTCGACCCAGCCGCCGATGATCGCCGATGACCTGCGCCGCCAGGCCGATCATTTCATCGACCTCGTCACGCTGCGCGCCGAAATCGGCCGTGACCCATCGGAACGCGTTCCCCGGCAGCATGTAGAGCCGGTGGCCGACCCCGTCGAGATCTGAGCGAACCAATCGCCGCCCATCAGCGGAAGAGATAGCAGAGGCTACGATGCGCTACAGCGCCGCGCGTCGAATATGGCGCGCTAAGGACGCGGTAACACCCTAAACTTGCTGCATAATTTCCTCCTTAAATCGATTCCGATTCAAGGAATTATGCAGTAGGCCGTGGAGGGAGTGCGGCTGCGCTCAGCCGCGATCCTTGAGCAGCCGGCTCTTCTGCCTGTTCCAATCGCGCTCCTTGGCGCTTTCGCGCTTGTCGTGCAGCTTCTTGCCCTTGCCGAGCGCCAGCTCGAGCTTGGCGCGGCCCTGATCGTTGAAATAGATCTTGAGCGGAATGAGCGACATGCCTTCACGGTTGACGGCACCCTGCAGCCGGTTGACCTCGCGCTTGGACAGCAACAGCTTGCGGCGACGACGGGTCTCGTGGTTGAAGCGGTTCGCCTGCAGGTATTCCGGCAGATAGGAATTAATCAGCCAGATCTCGCCACCCTCGTCAGTGGCGTAGGATTCGGCGATGTTTGCCTTGCCTTCGCGCAGCGACTTTACCTCCGTGCCGGTCAGAACCAGACCGGCCTCGTAGGTATCGACGATCTCATAATTGAAGCGGGCCTTTCGGTTCTCCGCGACAATCTTCTTGACCGTGCGCTGGCTTCCCTTGGGTGCCATCAGTTCATCAATCCTGCATGTCTGAGCGCTGCATCAATGGCGGCTTCCGTTGCCGGCTCGAGTGTCGAAAGCAGTGGCGAGCGCACCGCACGGCTCATGCGGCCGAGACGATTCAGCGCGTATTTGGCGCCGCACAGGCCAGGCTCAATGAAGATCGCCTTATGCAGCGGCATCAGCTTATCCTGATATTCCAACGCCTTGGCATAGTCGCCGGCAAGCGTGGCCTCCTGGAATTCGGCGCAGAGCCGCGGCGCGACGTTTGCCGTGACCGAAATGCAGCCGACGCCGCCATGGGCGTTGAAGCCGAGCGCCGTCGCGTCCTCGCCGGAAAGCTGAACGAAATCCTTGCCGCAGGCCATGCGCTGCTCGGACACGCGTTCGATCTTACCGGTGGCATCCTTGACACCGACGATCGTCGGGTGGGCCTTGGCGAGCGCGGCCATCGTTTCGACGCTCATGTCAACAACAGAGCGGCCGGGGATGTTGTAAATGACGATCGGCAGCTTCACGCTTTCGGCGATCGCCGAATAGTGGGCGAACAGGCCCTTCTGCGTCGGCTTGTTGTAGTATGGCGTGACGACGAGTACGGCATCCGCGCCCGCCTTTTCGGCGTGTTGCGCAAGCTCGATGGCCTCGGTCGTATTGTTGGAGCCGGCACCTGCAATCACCGGCACACGGCCGGCGGCTGCCTTGATGCAGAGCTCGACGACCTGCTTGTGCTCCGCATGCGAAAGGGTTGGCGATTCACCTGTCGTGCCGACGGGCACGAGACCGGAGCTGCCCTCTTTTATCTGCCATTCCACATGCGCGACGAAACCTTCCGCATCCACCGCGCCGGTGGCCGTGAACGGTGTTACGAGAGCGGGAATGGAACCCTTGAACATGCACAACTCCTGACGGCTCAAAAACGCAAATACACTCACGCTTTGGCCGTAATCGACGGTTAAAAAACTGCCGCACCATAATCATGTGAGGGGGCTGCGGCAAGCGCCGTGACACGGCATTTCATGCCGGTTTTCACGTAAAAGCTTGACGTGCAAGCCGCATAATCCTTGAGGCTCGCCATCCGGTGCGGAGATGGCGGCGGTGCGATTGCTATGATCGATAGGCCCCGGTAACCTTTCGTTAGGCAACCCGGCGGCAAATGAATGTGAGACACGGGGAAACACGGGGCTCTTGATGCGCGGATCAATCTTTCTGCCTGTCGCCGCCATGATCGGCGCAGCGCTGCTGGCCTCGTCGGCCAACTCCTCGGAAGCCCCGAACAAAGTGCCGGTACCGGGCAGCAAACCGGCAATCTCCGACAAGGCCGGCCGCGTTTCGGGTAAGGACATTACCGGCGCGATCCCGGCGACGGTATCGCCCATCCAAGGCGACTTGAAGGTCGGTCTGGATGCACTTTCCGACAAGAACCCCGGCAAAGCGATCACCGTTCGAAACGGCATGCGCGAAGGCACGCTCGACCGTCATATTCTGACCTGGGCAATCGCCGTCTCGGGACAACGTGGCATTCCCTCCTACGAAATCGCAGACGCCCAGCGCGAACTGCAGGGATGGCCGGGCCTCAAATCGCTCCGCGCCCATTCAGAGCGCGCGCTCTATCGCGAAGACCCGCCAGCTGCCGATATACTTGCCGCTTTCGGACAGACGCAGCCCGAGACCACTGAAGGGACGATCATCCTTGCCCGCGCGCTGGTGGCCCAGGGGCAGAGTGCGACGGCAGCAACGCGGCTGCGCGCACTCTGGTTCAAGCAAGGGCTCGACAAGGATGTGGAAACGCAGATCCTCTCGGAGTTTTCCGGCCTTTTGACTGTTGCAGACCATCGGCAGCGGATGACGATGCTGCTTTATCGCAATCGCATCGAGCAGGCCGAACGCTTCAGCGATCTCGGCAAGGCGCAGTCGCTCTACCGCGCCTGGGCGGCCGTCAGCCGCGGCACTGCCAATGCTCCTGCCCTGATATCGTCGGTGGATCCCTCTTGGCACAGTGACCCGGCCTACCTGTTCATCCGCGTCAAAAGCCTGCGCAAGCAGGACAAATATGCGGAGGCCGCCACGCTGCTGGCCACGATGCCGAAAGACCAGGACGCGCTGGTCAATCCCGGTGAGTGGTGGACCGAACAACGGATCGTCAGCCGTGGCCTACTGGACAAGGGGGATTTCCGCGGCGCTTACCGGGTTGCCGCCAACCACAGGGCGAGCGAGGCGACCGATATCGTCGACGCGGAGTTTCACGCCGGCTGGTACGCGCTGCGCGGCATGGAAGATCCGGCCGCGGCATCGCGGCATTTCCGGCGGATCCTTGATGTTTCGAACCGGCCGCTTTCGGCGTCGCGGGCCTGGTACTGGCTTGGGCGATCGGCGGAAGCGGGCGGGCCGGGCAACGCCAAGGATTATTTCACCAACGCGGCCCGCTTTCCCGGCACCTTCTACGGCCAGCTTGCGGCCGCACGGCTCGACGGCAAGGCACTCAATGTCACCTATCCGGCTCCGTCATCGGAGGATCGTGCCCGTTTTGAAAGCCGCGAGGCGGTTCGCGCGATCGCACGGCTCGACGCTGCCGGCCACGGCTGGCGCGCCGACAGCATCTATCGGGCGCTCGCGGAAGAACTGACGAGCCCCGGCGAGCTGGCGATCCTTTCGGCACGCGCCGAAAAAACCCGCAATCACCAGCTTTCCCTCCAGATCGGTAAGACCGCCTTTGGCCGTGGCATCGATGTTGCCGCACTCGCCTTCCCTGTCGGTGTCATCCCGCCGACGGCCAACATCGATGGCTCGGGCAAGGCGCTCGCCTATGCGATCGCGCGGCAGGAAAGCGCCTTCAACCCTGCGGCGGTGTCCACAGCCAACGCCCGGGGCCTGCTGCAACTCCTGCCCGGAACAGCCAAAGGCGTGGCGAGCCGCTACGGCCTTGCCTATTCCAAGGACCGCCTGACGAGCGATGCCGGATACAACGCCACGCTCGGCGCACACTATCTCGGTGAGCAGATCAACAGCTTCGGCGGCTCCTACATTCTCACCTTCATCGCCTACAACGCTGGTCCGCGTCGTGTCCCGGACTGGCTCAGCCGATATGGTGATCCCCGCGGCAAACCGATCGACGAAGTCGTCGACTGGATCGAACGCATCCCGTTCCAGGAAACGCGGAACTACGTCCAGCGTGTGATGGAAAACTATCAGGTCTATAAAGTCAGGCTCGGTCAAAGCACCGACATAGTCGCAGACCTTAGAATGGGACGACAATTGCCTTAAAGCAATTCCGGGGATTTTCCGTCAGGAAATGCGTAAAACAAAGAGATAACGCGTTTCCACGGGGCCGTGCCAACGGGAAAAGCCAGGTTCAGATTGATTGCTCGTCGTGATCGTTGACGGACGGCGATGATCAAATAATCGTGATAGCCGGAGGCGGCACAAAGTACGATCTCAAGCATTTCCTTTCTTGAAGGTTCCATCTTTCCCGAAGGAAATGGTGAAGGCAATGAAGACGTTAACAGTTATCGCCCTGTCGGTGGTGACGGCAATGAGCAGCGTTCCACCTGCACAGGCATTTCCGGTCGCCCCGAGGATCGCGTCTCAAGCCACCGATGTCCAACCGGCGCAATTCCCGTACGAGCGCGGTGAAGCGCGGAAGAGCGGTAGCGGGTGTAGTTTCCCCTATTGCGGCCGTGGCTATCGGTACGACCGGCACGATTACGACCGCGACCGACACGGCTATTATCGCGATGGTTACCGCCGGTACTATCGGGACCGCGATAATGATGTCGGCGCGTTCATCGGCGGACTTGCAGCCGGCGCAATCATTGGCGGCTTGTTGAGCCAGCCAAGATACTACAACGGTCCGAGAGTTGCCGGCGGCAGCCCACATACACGCTGGTGCTACGCGCGGTACCGGTCCTATCGAGCCTGGGACAACACGTACCAGCCCTACTATGGTTCGCGGCGGCAGTGCTATTCGCCCTACTGACAAACAGGATGAGGCGGCGGCCGCTCGCAACCACTCCGATGTTTCCGCTGCTCAGGTATCGGCGCGAAAACGTGGTTTCAATCCGTGATGCCTGTGACCGGCAATCTCGCGGCCCCAAAAGGTAGCGCGAGCGACAAGCGTCGTTTGCCGGACCGCCTGCTTGCCGTTTCCGTTTCAACGGCTACGATCCGACCGGGTGCTGACATACCGGGTGCTGACATGGAGGGCGAGCATGGGGCAAGGCGCGTTTCGGGAACATCGCTTCCACGGGGTTGGCGGATTGCAACTCTACGCGCGGGCATACGGACCTGAGCCTCGGTCAGGGGCGGCAACGCCGGTCATCTGCCTGCCAGGACTTACGCGCAACAGCCGAGATTTTCACGAGCTTGCCACCTTTCTCGCATCTTCGTCGGGAGGCGGACATCCCGTCATCTCATTGGACTACCGTGGCCGCGGGAATTCGGAACGCGACGACGATAAGAGCCGCTATACGGTTGCAATTGAAACGTCCGACGTCATCACCGCTTGCACGTATTTCGCTATTGAAAAGGCAATTTTTATCGGCACCTCACGTGGGGGGCTGATCCTGCATCTGCTCGCGCAGCAGATGCCTTCCTTGATCGCTGCGGTGATACTGAACGATATCGGCCCGGTGATCGAACGCGAAGGATTGCTGGCAATCCGAGACTACCTCAACAACAATGACAAGCCTCGGAGCTGGGAAGATGCGGCGGCCCACCTCAAGACCTTGCACGGTGCCGAGTTCCCGGCTCTTGACGAAGCAGACTGGCGCGAGATGGCAAACGCCATCTACCGCGATGAAAACGGATATCCGATCCCCGATTTCGACCAAGCGATAGCCAAGCAGTTGTTATCACTCGACGGCGAAACCGCCCTGCCCGATCTCTGGCAACCGTTCCAGGCGCTCTGCCAATACCCCCTGCTGTTGATCCGCGCGGAAAACTCGAGATTGCTGACAGAAAAGACAGTCGCCGAAATGCACCGCCGGCACTGCACGATGATGTCAGCCGTCGCAGCAGGTCAAGGACACGCGCCATTGCTGCATGTCGGCGGTCTCAGAAGCGACATCGCGATATTTCTACAGACTGCGGCGAACGACATTTAACCAGCGAGCGGTGGACTTCATCGCAACGAAGCCCGTTCGGTCTCAATCTCCTGCGCCAAAACGAAAAAGCCCGGCTCGAAAGCCGGGCTTCTCTAAACTGACCGAGGTCAGATCAGATTAGAAGTCGCGCTGCAGGCGGACGAAGCCCTTGACCTGGTCGTCCGAACCACCGCCGACAGTGTCCTTGTCTTCGTACTGAACCGAGACGCGCGAAGCCAGACCTTCGGTGATCGCGTAGTCGACGGTCACGCCAGCGCGCCACTTGTCGAGGCCGCTGTCGAAGCCGCCAGCGTCATCGTTCAGGTCGCCCCAGTACTGGGCGCCGGGGGTGATCTTCAGCTTGTCGGTTGCCTTGAAGGCGTACGAAGCTGCGACAGTCCACTCGGAGTCAGCCCAGTAAGCGTTCGGGTTCGAAGCCCAGATACCAGCGAGCTGGAACGTGCCCGGGCCGAGGTCTGCAGAGAGCAGAGCGCGGATTGCGCCTTCTTCGACTTCAGTGTCAAAGCCGCCGAGCAGGTCGAACGATACGCCGCCGACCGAAGCCGAAACGGTACCGGCAACGCCAACGCCGTTGTTCTTGGTGGTTGCGCCTTCGAGTTCGTCGACCGAGATACCAGCCTGGAACGAGCCACCGTCATAGAGGTATGCGATCGAGTTGAACTCGGTGACGTTGCCGAGCGAGTCGGTTTCGCCGTTCAGACCCTTATCCCACCAGCTGTAGAAGAAGCCGGCCTTGAAGCCGCCGAGCTGGATGTAGGCTTCATCAACGTCGATCAGGCTGTCGCCAGCGTCGGTGTCGTTGTCGGCGTTTGCTTCGAGAGCGAAGAAGCCGGTGAGCGTGCCGTACTCGGTGTCGCTCTTGGCGTCGAACGAGAGGTAAGCGCGCGAGAAGACATCCCAGTCAGACGTGGAGCGATCGCCTGGGCGGCCATCAGCGGAAGCGTCGCCGTTCCACTTGTTGTCGGCAGCGTCACGACCGAAGTCGCCCTGTACGCGGATGAAGCCGCCGATCTTGAGGCAGGTTTCCGTGCCCGGGATGTAGAAGTAGCCAGTGCCGAAAGCGTCGCAAACGCGAACGTATTCCATGGGCTCCGGCTCGGCTGCGACGATTGCGTCGGCTGCCTGTGCGCCGGATACTGCTGCGAGAGCTGCAGCGGAGCCGAGAAGAAGGCTCTTGATGTTCATTTCTGACCTCCAGTCAAAAGTTTCAAACGGGTCTGGGTATTTTGCTGAAGGACAGCGTTCCCTGCCCCATCCCCAACGTTCAAGAAGTCGGACGATCAACCGCCCTTGCTTCCGGATTTGAAAATACAAGACGCGGTCATCGGCGCAACGTCCAACTGGCGAGATCACGTGCTTTGCGTCGCCCTTCGCCGAACCCTGTTGCTGAAACGACACAAAATCGCCGCATGCGGCCTGAGAAAATTAATAAAGGATTAAGAAAAGCCTTTATTCCTGAGGGCTTAGCATAAGAGCCAAGGGTACGGCCTGTTTCAGAAAGAGGCAGAAAGCGGCCCAAAATGCGGGGAAAAGCCGATATGACCAGCCAATTTCCTGGAAGGAGCGAGGTGCGGCACCGCCACATTTCACGGAATCGACTTTGCCCACTGCCGCTCCCACCACCGGAATCATCAGAATCAATTCGCGAGATTCGCAGTTGATCGTTGGCAACGTCTGATTCTGGGTGGAGAAGATTGCTGACCGAAGCCAAGGAATTTCATCGGCATTGGCGCAGGCGCCGTGAATGCATTGGCTCACAGCTGGGCCGATGTCATCTGGATTGAGGAACGGCACATCGGCCGACTGACATTCGATGAGTGGGAAAAATCAACCATCAGAAGGTGATGGCGGAGAAGAAGGGATTCGAACCCTCGATACCCTTCCGGGTATACTCCCTTAGCAGGGGAGCGCCTTCGACCACTCGGCCACCTCTCCGTTAGCGCCTGACTAGTGTCAGACCGCAGGCAATGCAAGATTTTTTTGTCGGTTTCCGGCAAATCGGCGCATTTTCATGTGGGCGCCGGAGCAACCGAGCCTGTCATGCCGCTGAAGACCTGCAGGAAGCAGCAGTTCGACTTGGTGTAGAGCGGCGAGAACGCGAGGCAAACAGGACCGGATCTGGTTGTCGCCTGCCCGCTCTATGACTTTCGCGAGAGCCTATCGATCGCATCGAGCGTCGCGGCGCCAAAATCGCCATCGACCGGACCACTATAAAAGCCGCGATCCTTCAGCAGCACCTGCATCTCCTTGCGGAAGGCCGGTGTAAAATTGCTCGGCTGGGTCTTGAGCTCCTGAAGCTTGGCCGGGTCACCACCCTCGACGCTGGCTGCCGCCCAGCGCACAGCCTCCTTCGCATCCGCCTTGGTGCCGAGGCCATAGTCATAAAGACGGCTCAGATTTCCCATGGCGTAGGCGCTGCCGGCATTTGCCGCCATCTCGTACCAGGTGCGGGCCTGGGCATAGTCCTGGGCGACGCCGGTGCCGACATCGTAGAACCAGCCGAGCAATGCCATGGAATAGGAATCGCCGACATTGGCCGCCTTTTCGTACCAGGTCTTGGCTTCGGCATAGTTCTGCTCGGTGCCAAGCCCGTTCTGGTAGGCCCAGCCGAGAGACGACATGGCGTTGACGTCGCCTCCTTCGGCCGCCTTCTTGTACCAGGTCAGCGACTCCGCCAGGTCCTTGGGCAGGCCAAGTCCCTCTCGATAGAACCAGCCCACCGTCGCCATCGCGTTGGCATAACCCTGACCGGCGGCCAGCTGATACCACCTGGCGGCTTCATCATAGTCCTGGGCGATGCCGCCATAACCTTCGCGATAGAGCCAGCCGAGCGATGCCTGACCATAGGCATTGCCGGCCTTGGCCGCTTGCTCGAACATGCGCTTGCCCTGGTCGACATCGACGGCACCATCGGTGCCGTAGACGGAGAACCAGGCCAGATTCGTCAACGCGTACATATTGCCGCCGTCGGCTGCCTTTTGATAATTGTGGCGTGCCTCGACATAGTCGCGTCCGGCATCCTGTGCCCGGCCCAGCATATTGACGAGCATCATGTCGTCGGGGTTCTCGTTGACCGCCTGGGCGCAGGCCGTCAGCGCCCGGGCGGAATCAAGCTTCAGGAAGTTGACGCCGACGAAGCCGGGCATGGACTGCGGCTCGCCTGCCAGCAGATAGCAATCGCGCGAAGCCTGGGTGTCCTTGCCGGTCTGCGAGATGTTGAGGCCCTTCTGCGGTTCGAGCGCGGCAATCTGCTGCTCCGCCTCCGCCTTGTGCCTGCTGTCGGGATAACGCTCGAGGAACCGCGTGAGCGCGGCGGCGTCGGTCGACTGCTTCAGGGCGTCCCAGGCAATCTCGTCGGGCGTCGCGCTCGACGTCTGCTCAGCCTCGGCCAGAAGCTTCAGCTTCTTTTCCGCCAGCATCTTATAGACAGGATCGGATCCATGCTTGGCGAGGAAGGCAGCGATCAGATCCTTGTCGGCGAGATCGCGGATGTTCTGCCAATCGGCAGCAGCGGCCGATTGGCTGTTTGGCGAGAGCTGCTCACCGTTGTTGGTGATGTTGATGTTCACTTCCTTTATGTTCAGGAAGATCTGGGCGCCACCGAGCGATCCATAGACAAAGGGCTCCTGGCCGCGGTTTGTAACCGAAACCACCTCGTCGCGCACCTTGCCCAGGGCGATGCGCACGTCGACGCCCGGCTCAGTGAGGTACTTCGCAAGTGCTGTGGCAAAAGGGCTGTTCCTGCCCTCGCCATCGAGCGCAACGGTTCCGGCCTTGGACGCGAAGGCGACCAGCAGGTCGGCCGATTCGGGCTCAACACGCGCGAGCCCGCGGGAGACGGCGCGCGTCGAGATCGACCGCGTCATGCTCTGCTCAAACGGATTGTTGCGGCAGGCGTCGAGAATCACCAGCTTGAGCTTGGTTGCGCCCTCGAGCGACCGCTGAACCCGGTCAAGGCCGATCGCCTCGTCCTCGATATCCTTGTCCGTCTTTAATTGCACATCGGTCGGCAGAAGGAAGTTCTGGCCGTTCATTTCCATGCCGTGGCCGGAGTAATAGACAATCGCCACCTCGGCGCCGGTTGCCAGATCTTCAAAATCGCGCAGCGCCTTCACCATGTCCTGGCGCCCGACGTCATGAACCGTGGTGACGGAATCGAAGCCCGCATCCTCGAATGAGGCCTTCATCAGTTCGACGTCATTGGCGGGATTGTTGAGTTGAGAGGTCGCCTCGTACTTCTCGTTACCGATCAAAAGGGCGACACGCTTCGCGGCCAAGACATCGGCTGGCGCAAACGCCAGCACCGCCACGAAAAGAATGACGAACGGCCGCCAACGCGACGAATGCCCCGTAAACATGCTCTTCCCTCCGGCGCCACCCCTTACTTCCTGGCTCACCGGGAGCAGGAGACGGGAGGCGCTCAACCCCATTGACGGCACTTCGGGACGATGCCACCGCCCCAAAACCATGCCCTGATGAAACTATTACGTATGAGCAAGGGGCTTTCAATGTCTCCGGTCGCCATATTTTTTTGAGGCAGTTCGTCTTCAGCGCTCCCGCAAGGTCGAAGCAAGTCGGCGATCTTAACTCAGACGCCGCATCGCTCGGGCCGGGGTGATTCCGCCAGGACCCGATGCCTCCTGCGCCAATGAAAGGCTATGCGTTCTCGGAGCTTGCCATGTCGATGAAAATGCACGTCGCGGAAGCAAAGCCAGGGCAACTGGCAACGACGTATCAACATTACTTCATTGAGCGTCCCTGCCGGTTACTGATCATCGGCCAGCACCTCAAGGCAAAGACCAAATATCAGTGCCTGCTGCGTCACATCTCGATCGCCGGCGCCATGCTCGATTTCAATGGCGCACTCATGGTGCCGAAACACTTCTTTCTGGAGATCGACGGATTCAAGGAAGAGATCGGCTGTTCTCAAGTTCATCGCAGCGGCGCGGAGCTCGGCGTGCGCTTCAACATGCTGCTCGCTCCCGACTTCGTCAGCCGGCTCATCCGCATGCAATTTTCAAGCGGTGGCTTTTGACCGCGGCCGGGTTCCGCCTAGGGAAAATGACCGATGTTAGATTTTTATCGATCTCCTTCAGCGGATTGCAAACTTCTGCACCGAGACTGCACTCAACTTGCCTCGGCATTCACGCGAGGATTAAGCGTGGGCGAATGAATTGCCCACGGGCCGAGCTTGGCAAAGATCGCATTTCGCGATCCGGCGTTGACGGAGAATGACAGATGCAGCAGACGATGTATTCCTGCGTGCCCTCGCCGTTCTACGAACGTCGCTACGAGCGCTTTTCCATCGGCCATGCCGCCACCCTGACGACCGTACAGCCGGGGCTTGGCAGCGTATCGGTCAGAACCTGTCGGATGATCGACATCTCCCGCGGTGGCGCCAGCTTTGCCGTGCAGACCACCATCGGCCTGCCGCAGCATTATTATCTTCATATCATCGGCACTTCGCTTCGCATCGGTTGCGCCGAGGTCTATCGCAATGGCGATCGCATCGGGGTGCAGTTCATCAAGCCGATCGAGCAGACCCTACTGCGCGAGATCATCCGGCAGGAGTTCTTCACCGGCCAGGACGCCAAGGCGCCCAAGCGCCGCTAATGCCCATGCGGCCTGTGCAACAGGCCGTCAAAACCCAACAACTCGCGACGGCTTTTTCTCATCAAGGCGATTCCGCATTGCCAAAGCATGCGTTACAGCGCCGCGCGTCTGTTTAGACGCGCAAAGGTCGCTGTAACACTCTGAGTTGCTGCATAATTTTGCCCTTAAATCGATTCCGATTTAAGGAATTATGCAGTAAGTTCCGCGAACTTTGTTCGAACGGGGCCTTATATAAAGCATGTCCGCATTCTCTCGCTTCACGCCGCTCATCCAATCCCTGCCCTCCACGATCCCCTTCGTTGGACCCGAGGCCATCGAGCGCCAGCGTGGGCGCGCCATTGCTGCCCGCATCGGCGCTAACGAAAGCGGGTTTGGGCCTGCTGAAAGCGTCGTGCAAGCGATGCGAGAGGCGGCAACGGGAACGTGGAAATATGCGGACCCGGAAAACCATGATCTGAAGCAGGCGCTGGCGGCCCGGCTCGGCGTCTCTGCCGCCAACATTGCGATCGGCGAAGGCATCGACGGACTGCTGGGGCAGATCGTGCGGATGGTGATCGAGCCCGGCATGCCGGTCGTCACTTCGCTCGGCGCATATCCGACGTTCAACTATCACGTCGTCGGCCACGGCGGCCGGCTGGTGACGGTGCCCTATGTCGGAGACCGCGAAGATCTCGACGGGTTGCTAGCAGCAGTCAAGCAAGAGAATGCCCCGCTCGTCTATTTCGCCAATCCCGACAACCCGATGGGAAGCTGGTGGAACGCCGAACGCGTTGTCGAATTCGCCAAGGCCCTGCCCGAAACCACGCTCTTCATCCTCGACGAAGCCTATTGCGAAACCGCTCCGGCAGGGGCCTTGCCCGCGATCGCCGCGTTGATAGGCATGCCCAATGTCGTCAGGACGCGGACTTTTTCGAAAGCCTATGGCCTTGCCGGCTCGCGGGTCGGTTATGTCATCACCACGCCCGGGACCGCCCAGGCGTTCGACAAGATCCGCAATCATTTCGGTATGAATCGGATCGGCGTGGCCGCGGCTGTGGCAGCGCTTGCGGATCAGGATTATCTGACCTTGGTAACGGCAAAGATTGCGCATTCGCGCGTGCGCATCGCTGAGATCGCCAGAAGCAATGGCTTGTCGCCGCTCGAATCGGCGACCAATTTCGTCGCGATCGACTGTGGAAGGGACGCGGTCTATGCGCGCGCGATCGTCGATACGCTGATGAGCGACCACGGCATCTTCATCCGCATGCCCGGCGTCGCCCCGCTCAACCGCTGCATTCGCGTCAGCACCGGGCCAGAGGCGGAGATGGACCTGCTTGAAGCCGCCCTGCCGAAGGTTCTGGAGAAACTGGCAGGCGGCCAATAGGCCCTCATATCCGGCGCCTGCTCGCTGGCGGGCGCCGCCGGACGGGAGCTTACTCCCGCCTTGGCGTTCAGTGAACGGTCATCCATTCGCGGGCGGCGCGAAGCGCTGCTGCAAGGTCGGCCTTGCTCATCGTCATCGAAAGGTCGGCGCGCAGATCAACGGCGCGGTCGCAACCCTTGATCGCGGCAATGTTCAGCCATTTATGGGCGGCGACCAGGTCGACCGGACGACCGCGGCCCGTCGCATAGGCCAGACCCATTTCGCAAAAGACGTCCGCCTGGTTTTCACCACCCATCGCGGTATTCGAAGCAACCTGCATATCAAAGCGTGCCATTGTCTTGTCCCTGTTTTGCCTGGTTGGTTTTCCGAAGCGGCCCGCCCTTTAGAGGCGGACCATGCTCCAGATCAGCATTTGTTTTTTGGTCCCTGTTCGACCGTGCCTCTTTGTGGGCCTTTCCGAACCGCGCCATCTTTGCAGCGTCGTCTTCGGTCGTTTGGCGGGGTGAATTTCTCCGCTCGTCTTATGGGTCTTACTATGCAGCACGGCCTTCAATACGCGCTTAAAATGCATGATTAATTTGAGACAAACAAAGTTCAAACACTTGGTAAACTTGAGTTTTTGTTAAACATCGAAAGGCCGGAAATCTGGCGCATTCGCATAAAAATTTACGAAATATTCAACTGCCGACCTCAACCAAACGGTAACCACGAAAAGAGTGTCCGACCTGCCAGTCCTGGATTTCCTCGATTTTTCTCGGCCGAAAACCGGCAGATAAAAAGCACAAACAGGCGCACTCGAACCAGTTTACCTTTACGTGCGCGTAAGCTACCTTGCCGGCGGCGGTGAGGAGACTGCCTTTCAAACGAGGATATCTGAAGAGGTGCCGGCGAAGCGGACCGCGCCGGCGGCTTTTATCTGGAGGAATGAATGATTCGTACCCTGTTCATGACCGCGGCTCTCGCTTTTGGCGTCGCCGGAACGGCCGTTGCCGCCGAACCGATCGTCGGCAACTGGAAGACCGCAACCGGCGCGACGGCCGAGATTGCACCTTGCGGCGGCGCCTTCTGCGTGACGCTGAAGACCGGCAAACACGCCGGCAAGCGGATCGGCAATCTGTCCGGCACGGATGGCAGCTATTCCGGGGAAATCACCGATCCCGAAACCGACAAGACCTATAGCGGTTCGGGCGCGGTCAACGGCAACTCGCTGAAGATGAAGGGCTGCGTGCTCAAGATTCTCTGCAAATCACAAACCTGGTCGCGCCTCTAGGATCAATCGCGTACAAAAAGGGCGGCCCTCGGGTCGCCCATTTTTTGCGCCTGATAGGCGCGTTCTTCCTTATCGACTTCGACGGCCTTCTTGACTGCGGGCCGCCTCCGATGATCGCTGGCATGCGGTTATTCGGCACGAACTGCTCGCCTGCCGATGTCGAGGTGTCTACCTCATAGAGAGCACCCAGTTCCTCCAGCATGACGGTGACTTCCAGCCGTTCACCGCACGCCAGTAACAAAGCACGATCTGTGCAGTCACTATTCTCTCCTGATGCATTGGGATCATTGGGATCACGGGGCTAGGCACACCTCTGCCCGCGAGAACGGCAGCGACATCAATCACAAGATGAACGCCAGATGAACGGCCATATCAGCAAGAGTTCAGTTTGGTTATGCGAAAACACACTCAATCGATTTGAACCGCCTCCAGACCAACGGACAGAACCATGGACATTCTTGCTCGGCGCCTCACCATTATCAGCCTTCTGATGGTTGTTTTTGCGATGACCCTTGCTGCCGCAGTCAGCGCAGATACCGAACGTCGCCGCAGCAACACCTATCTCGGCTCGCTGACGGATTGCACCGCGCACACGGCGCAATACTGCCAAGCCAAGCTCTAACGGAGAGACTGATATGCTGGCCGCCCTTTCCACATCCGCCTTTCTCTCGCTGCGTGTCCTTGCACTTGCCAGCCTGCTGATGGCGCCGGTTGGGGCGCTTGCCTATAGCAAGGCCAATGGCCTGAGCATCGGCAAGCAGGGGGCCGGCCTCGTTCTCTTCGTGACGCTGCAGCGTCAATCGATGAGCTGACCGAAGGCGCCATCGGCGCCTTTAATTTTTCAGTCTCTCTTGCATCGCTGCGCGCCTTACTGTCCTTTCACGGTTGAAAGGACCCGCCACTGATGCCAGCCTATGCCGTCTATTCCCTTGCCGCCCTTGCCGAGATCGCCGGATGCTTCGCCTTCTGGGCGTGGCTGAAACTTGACAGGCCGATCTGGTGGCTGATCCCGGGCATGGCGTCGCTGGCACTGTTTGCCTGGCTGCTGACCTTGATTGACAGCGCGGCGGCCGGCCGCGCCTATGCAGCCTATGGCGGGGTCTATATCGCCGCCTCGCTCATCTGGCTGTGGCTTGCCGAAGGCGTGCGGCCTGACCGTTGGGATCTGACCGGAATGGCCGTCGCCCTCGTCGGCAGCGCCATCATCCTCGCTGGACCGCGCTAGGGGCAGCTACTGCATAATCCCTTAAATCGAAAACGATTTATGGCGAACATTATTCAGAAAATTCAAAGCATTACAGCGTCAGTTGCGCGACATACCTGACGCGCGGCGCTGCAAAGCTGTGCTGATCGACGTGGTTGTGCATGCCCGCATCTTGTCGTTTGCTTGTCAGAAGCCTCAGCCTATAATGCGACATGAACAAGCGAATCTCTTCACACTCCGTCCTTTCCGTCTCCACGCCCGAGCCGTTCGAGCCGCAGTTCTTCGAAGATCCGGCGGCCGCAGTCGATTGCCTGGAGGCGCTTTACGATCGCAATACCCGGTTCCTCACAGAGGCTTTCGAGGGGCTGGGCAAGAATGGCGTTCTGCTCACGCGCTACCGCGCCTGCTATCCGCAGGTCAGCATCGAGACCAGCAGCTTCGGCCATGTCGATTCCCGCCTGTCCTTCGGTTATGTCAGTGCGCCAGGCGTCTACACCACGACGATCACGCGGCCGAAACTGTTCCGGCATTATCTGAAGGAACAGCTGGGGCACCTGATGCGCAATCACGGCCTCGGCGTCACCGTCTCCGAATCCTCGACCCCGATCCCGCTGCATTTCGCCTTCGGGGAAGGCGCCCATGTCGAAGCATCGGCCGGCGATTCCATCGATATTCCGCTGCGCGACCTGTTCGATGCACCCGATCTGACGACGACCGACGACGAGATCGCCAACGGTTCCTATGAGCCGGGCCCGGGCGAGCCCTCGCCGCTGGCGCCGTTTACCGCCCAGCGCATCGACTATTCACTTGCCCGTCTCAGCCACTACACGGCCACGAGTGCGAACCATTTCCAGAACTTCGTGCTGTTCACCAACTACCAGTTCTACATGGACGAGTTCTGCGCCTGGGCGCGCCAGCAGATGGCGGAAGGCGGCAACGGCTACACGGCCTTCGTCGAGCCCGGCAACATCGTCACCCCGGCCGGCGCCGACAAGCCGGAAACCGACTATACGCTCACCCGCCTGCCGCAGATGCCGGCCTACCACCTGAAGAAGAAGGGCCACGGCGGCATCACCATGGTCAATATCGGCGTCGGCCCGTCCAACGCCAAGACGATCACCGACCATATCGCCGTGCTGCGCCCGCATGTCTGGCTGATGCTCGGGCACTGCGCCGGGCTCAGGAACAGCCAGCGGCTTGGCGACTATGTGCTCGCCCATGCCTATATGCGCGAGGATCATGTGCTGGACGACGACCTGCCTGTCTGGATCCCCCTGCCCGCGCTTGCCGAAGTGCAGGTGGCGTTGCAGGACGCCGTCGCCGAGGTCACCGGCTATCGCGACTACGATCTCAAGCAGATCATGCGCACCGGCACCGTCGCCACCATCGACAACCGCAACTGGGAACTGCGCGACCAGCGCGGGCCGGTCAAGCGCCTGTCGCAGGCGCGCGCCATCGCGCTCGACATGGAATCGGCAACGATTGCCGCCAACGGCTTCCGCTTCCGGGTGCCCTACGGCACGCTGCTTTGCGTTTCCGACAAGCCGCTTCACGGCGAGCTGAAGCTTCCAGGCATGGCCACTGCCTTCTATCGGACGCAGGTCAGCCAGCATCTGAAGATCGGCATTCTCGCCCTTCAGAAACTCGCGGCGATGCCTCCGGAGAAGCTGCATTCCCGCAAGCTCAGAAGCTTCTACGAGACGTCGTTCCAGTAGCCCCTCGGCCAGCAGCGAAGCTCAAGGCTTTCTCTGCAGAAGCATCGACAGCGTCGTGCCCGCGGCAACGGACACGATGATCAGCAGATGGGCGTTGACACCGGCCCCGGCCAACTGCTCCAGCGCCGCGCGGCCCGCCCCTGCTCCGACAGAAACGGCACCGGCGGCGATCGCCGCCGGTGCCGACGCCCGCAGGCGCATGCATCGGCAGCACCGAGGAGAACTCGCCACCGAGCGCCCCGCCGAAACAGGCAGCATGACATTCAGGAGGTTACCGTTACGCCTTCGGCTACCTCTGGGTCATGGACTGACCCGGGGTCACGAACTAGCCCGGTCAGCGCCGACGAGCAGCTTGAGCTCACCGGGATGGATCCGCAACGCGACGTCGCGGCCCATCGGTAGAAGTTCGCCGTCGATCACGCAGTTGATCTTCCGGTCGACCTTGGGGAAATGCAGATCCAGCGCATGGCCGCTCATCTCGGTAATAACCGGATTGTCACGGAACTTGCCGCGCAGCACGTCGAGCGCAAGCTTGGCAACGCCGGGCGGGCTCAAGGGGGGCGCCGTGTAGAAGCCGAGATGGCCGGCGGTCACATCGTCCGCATACATCAGCGTATCGCGCCCGAACGGATTGTTCGACACGGACACGGCCGAGACGTGCCGTCTTTCGTGGTGACCATCCACGTCGAATTCGATCTCGAAATCCGGCGGGTTGAGGATGACCCCGACGGCGGCCCGGGTGCTCGCTGTGATCTTGCCCAGCCGCGACCGGAAACTGAACGATTCGCGGTAGCGCACCATGCGAGCGTGCAGGCCCATCGAGAACTGGTGCACGAAGGCTCGGCCATCGGCACTGCCGATATCACCGTCGATGATCGTGCCCTGCGCCAGAACCTCCGGCGCCTTCCAGATGTCGAGCGGCAATTTCAGCGTGCGCGCAAAAAGGTTCATCGTCCCGGCAGGCACGACGCCAAGCGGCATGCCGGTTTTCCAGGCAACGCCGGCCGCTGCCGAAATCGTACCGTCGCCACCGCCAGCCACGATCGCATCGAGATCGTGGCGCCGGCAGGTCTTTTCCAGGGTCTCCTGCATCTCAGCGCCTGAGACAGTCGCGATCTCGATCCGATGACCGGCGTCGCGAAAGATCGCCTCAACCCTGGCGCAATAGGCCGTCATATCCGTCGTTCGGAAGGTCCCACCGTCCCGATTGAAGATAGCTTTGATTTTCATGAAAGGCTTACTGGCTCCATTGCCGTGGCAAAGTGCGTCCACTGCGATGAGATAATCGCAATCGGCGCCGTTTCCAGAGCCTTACAAAAACTTAACATTGATCCCATGCCGGACGAGCGCTCGGAATTACCGCCGCTGCGCGCCCTGTTTGCGGCGCGGCAGCGCCGCCAACATGCCTGGGCGTCACTCCGGCAGCTTGAGGGGACCACCCGTCTTGATCGAGCGGATGGCGAAGTTGGAGCGGATGTCAGTTACCCCGGGCATGGCCAGTAACGTCTCGGTCAGCAGCGTCTCATAGGCGGAGAGGTCTTCGACCACGACCTCGGCGAGAAAATCGGCGTTGCCGGAGATCAGGAAGCAGGAGACAACCTCGGGAATGGCAAGCAGGGCCTCCTGCTGACGCTGGGCATTCTCACGGCTGTGCTGGCCGACCTTGATTTCCACGAAGACGGTCAATCCAAGCCCGACCTCCTTGCGGTCGATATCGGCGCGATACCCGCGCAGGATCCCCGATTTCTCCAGATTGCGGATGCGCCGCAGGCATGGCGATGGCGACAGATTGACACGTTCGGCAATCTCCACGTTCGTTGCCCGCGCGTCCTCCTGTAGGATCCTGAGAATCGCGAGATCGAATTTATCCAGATTTGGCATAATTGATAATCCACTGAGGCCGTATTGGCACATGATTGCGTACCGTAGTCCATTTGAAGCACAAATCGCAAGGACATGCCTCGCCCGTTGGCAGTAATTTTCTTCCCAGGCCCAAACAATTACGGGCATTCAAATCGGGAAGGAAAATCAGATGGTTGCGCTCACACTCGGTCGCGGCAGCGCCGCACCGGTCGCCACCGGCTATGCCGGTGCCCTGGTCACCGTGCTGATCTGGGCCGGGTGGATTCTTGCTACACGACACACTGCCGGCACCGCGCTCGGCACGATCGACCTTGGCCTCATCCGCTACGGCATCCCGGCGCTGGTCCTCGCGCCGGTCTGGCTGAGGACCGGGCTTCTGCCGCGCAAGCTGCCGATCCTCTTACTTCTCCTGATGGTCGCGGGCTCCGGCGCGCTGTTCTTCCAGGTCGCAGCCTTTGCCATTCACGCCACGCCCGCCTCCTCCGTCGGCGTGCTGCTCGGCGGTACCATGCCGCTGGCAACGGCGCTGATCGGCATCACGATCTTCGGCGAGCGACCTGACCGCATGCGTGTTGCCGGTTTTGCCGCCATCGTTGCCGGCGTCGCCCTCCTGCTCGCCCGCAGCCTTGCCGGCACCGCGGGCATCGGCTGGACCGGTTACGCCCTTCTTCCGGCAGCGGCCACACTCTGGGCGATCTATACTCACGCCTTCCGGCGCTCCGGCCTCAGCCCGCTTGAAGGCAGTGCGCTGATCGCCATCTGGTCGTTCCTCATCCACCTGCTGCTTGCCGGCATCTACGGCAGCACGCTTGCCAGCGTGCCCCTCAAGGAGATCGCCCTGCAGATCACCAGCCAGGGCCTTCTCTCGGGCCTCATCGCCATGGTCGCCTATGGCGTGGCAGTCCGCAGCCTCGGCGGAACCCAGGCCGCCGCCTTCACCGCGCTCACCCCCGTGCTTGCAATGGTCGGCGGCGCGATGCTTCTCGGCGAGCGGATCGGCCCGTTCGAGATTGTCGCCGCCATCATCACCGCAGCTGGCGTGGCGCTCTCGACCGGCATCCTTTCACCGCGCAGGGCGTGAAGGGCAAGAACAAAAAGCGGCCCGGAAACGAAAGTTTCCGGGCCGTTTCGCTTGTCGATTTCAGCCGTGAATGATCTCGCGATGTTTCTGCAGCCGGTGACCATAGGCCTGGCTGACGCGGTCGAAGATGATCGCGATGCCGACGATCGCAAGACCGTTGAAGATGCCGAGCGTGAAGTACTGATTGGCGATCGCCTTCAGCACCGGCTGACCAAGCCCCTGAACCCCGATCATCGAGGCGATGACCACCATGGCCAGCGCCATCATGATCGTCTGGTTGATGCCTGCCATGATCGTCGGCAACGCCAAAGGCATCTGCACGTTCTTGAGCTTCTGCCAGCCCGACGAGCCGAAAGCATCGGCCGCCTCCAGCACATCCTTGTCGACCAGGCGGATGCCGAGGTTGGTCAGCCGGATCATCGGCGGTATCGCATAGATCACCACTGCGATCAGCCCCGGAACCTTGCCGATGCCGAGCAGCATCACCACCGGGATCAGATAGACGAAGCTCGGCATGGTCTGCATCACATCGAGGATCGGGTTGACGACATTCTGGAACCGGTCCGACCGTGACATGATGATGCCGATCGGTATGCCGATGGCGATCGACAGAACGGTACAGACGAAGATCATCGAGATCGTCTTCATCGTATCGTCCCACATGTCGAAGTAGCCGATGGCGAGCAACGTGCCGACACAGCCAGCGACGATCTTCCAGTTCCGGCTCGCAAACCAGGCGAGAACCGCAATCAGCAGGATGATGATCGGCCAGGGCGTGCGCGTCATGAAGCGCTCCGACTGGATCAGAAAGAATTGCAACGGTTCAAAAAATGCTTCGATGCCGTCGCCATAGGCGCGCGTAAAGCTACGGAAGCCTTCGTCGATCGCCTTCTTCAACGCCCGCAGGCGATCATCGTCCATATGCGGAAACTGGGTCAGCCATTCCATTCCATTCCCCTTCACTGCTCCCCGACGGCGACCCTGATTATTTGTTTTTTTTGACCACCGACCATCTCTCAAGAGGCGGCGCACGAGATCGGCGCGCCGCCCGTTCTTGTCACGCCATGGCGATCAAAGCGCGGCCTTGACCTTTTCGGCAACGTCCGGCGAGACCCAGGTGGTCCAGATATCCGGATTTTCCTGGAGGAAATGCTTTGCACCTTCCTCGCCGCTCGCCTGGTTGTCGGTCATCCAGGCCATCAGCTTGTTGACTGTGTCGTTGGTCCAGGCGCGCTTGTTCAAGTAATCCATGGCCGGACCGGCGCGATCGGCAAACGTCTTGGTCACCAGCGTCTGGACCTTGTCCTTCGGCCAGTCGTTCTTCTTCGGGTCCGGGCAATCGGCAACCGTGTTGCAGCGCTTCCATTCCGCAGCATCCGCCTCGACGCCATGGCCGAGCTTCACCATCTCATATTTGCCGAGCAGTGCCGTCGGCGCCCAGTAGTAGCCGACCCAGCCCTGCTTGCGCTCGTAAGCCTTGGCGATCGAGCCATCGAGGCCGGCCGCCGAGCCGGTATCGACCAGCGTGAAGCCGGCCGTCTCGCCGCCATAGGCCTTGTAAAGCTGGGTCGTGACGACCGTGCCGCCCCAACCCTGCGGACCGTTGAAGACGGCGCCCTTGCTGGCGTCCTCCGGATCCGGGAACAGTTCCTTGTGCTTCAGCACATCGTCGATCGTCTTGATGTCGGGGTTGGCGTCGACGACATACTTCGGCACCCACCAGCCCTGGACGGCGCCGTCGGAAAGCGCGACGGCGGCGCCGACCAGCTTGCCTTCTTCAAGGCCGCGATTGACGACGTCGGGCAGAAGATCCACCCAGCCCTCCGGCGCAATATCGGGCTGGCCCTTCTCGATCATCGAGGTGATCGTCGGCACCGTATCGCCGACGACGAGCTCGGCGTTGCAGCCATAGCCTTCCGCCAGAATGATCTTGTCGACACTCGCCAGAACCTCGGCGCTCTGCCAGTTCATGTTGGCGATCGTCACGTCGCCGCATTCGGCTGCCGAGGCCGTGCCGGCAAGGCCAAGAAGGCCGGCGGCCAGGCAAGTCGTTGCAAGAAGCTTGTTCATTTCAGTTCCCTCTGTTCTGGCGGTACGTCCCGTCGGACGACCGATCTCACCGCAGTGATCGGTCGCGTGTCAACAGGCTCGGGCCCTACTCAAGAACAACAGGGACCGAACGGCCTGCAGGTCCGCCGGAGCGCTTCACGAACCGGCGGCACCTTCAAAGCTATCGGGTCTTTCCGGCAAGGACTTTCCCATTTGCGTCAGCAATTGCCTTTCCCAATGTTCCGGCACTTGCCGGCGCGCGGGAGAGGCAGGCTCATCGCTGATGACGGTGCGCCGATAGAATTGCACGGCGCACGGATCCGGCCACGTGCTTGAAATGAAAGAGGCGCCGAGCAAGAGCTCGACGCCTCCGAATATTCCCTGTTGCGCAGATCACGCAAAGACCCTGACATGTTGGGATAGACCGGTCCCTCGTCGGCCTTATCCACGAAGGTCCGTGCGGGCTGCCCTCCGAACATTACATGTTGGGATAGACCGGGCCTTCACCGCCCTGTGGCGGCACCCAGTTGATGTTCTGGTTCGGGTCCTTGATGTCGCAGGTCTTGCAGTGCACGCAGTTCTGGGCGTTGATGACGAAGACCGGCTTGCCGTCCTTCTCCACCCACTCATAGACCCC
>NZ_MBST01000033.1:0-43953 GCF_001695865.1 Ensifer sp. LC384 | reverse complement strand
TTATAGACCCCCATCCTCACAGACGTCAACAGTCAATTTCAAAAAACCGACAAGATCGAACAACCAACTGAAAACAAACAACAAATTCAAACGGAAGTTATCAACAGGGCGGAATGCACCCGATTCCGTGAGCCAGTCCATCGCCGCGACCATTTCAAGTCGCCCGGTTTGATTGGTGCGCTTCCCGCTGAGACCGCGTTCCGCCGCATCCACGACCTCGAAACTGTAGCGCACGCTTTCCCCCTCGCTATCTATTTTCGTGCGAACAGGCACCGTGAGGCTGATGCAGGGCGAAAAGCAGCTAAAGCGGCCGTCCGTGGATCAGATTTCGGTATGCTCAGCGAGAACCGGCTGTCGTCGAAAATCCTGTACACGAACAAGCTGCGCCTCACTCCCGAGGAACTCTAGAAGCACTGCGTTGAACAAGGAGGCGGACTCGATGTTGACGATATGCCGTCCGGGCAGCGACAGGTGGAGGCCCCGCTGCACGCGACCGGCGATGCTTTCCAGATCGGACGGCGGACAAACCGGATCGTCCTCGCCGGAGATGGCAAGCAGGGGATTTGCGATCCGCACGAGGTCTCCTTGCAGGTCCGCCGTGGCCAGAGCCGCGCAGCAACCCACATATCCATCGGGCGAAGTGGCGGCGAAACTGTCGAGCACCCTGGCGACAGCGCGGGCCTCAGAAACGTTGAACTGCGGTGTGAACCAGCGTTCGGCCGTAGCAGGGATCAGCGCGCCGAGCCCTTCTGCTCGCACAGCCTCGATACGCGCTGCCCAGCTTTCTGCGGTGCCGATCTTCGCAGCAGTCGCGCATACGGCGACCTTGCCCAAGCGCTCCCCGGCATGAATGCCCAGCCACTGTCCCGTGAGACCGCCGATCGACAAGCCGCAGAAATGCGTCCGCTCTATATCCAGCGCGTCGAGCAGCGCAAGGGCATCTCCACCGAGGTCGGCGAGAGTATAGGGCGGACGCGGTGCAGACGACCGGCCGTGACCCCGGCGATCGTAACGCAACACGCGATACTGCCGCGACAAGGCGTCCACCTGAGCATCCCACATGTGCATGTCGGTGCCGAGCGAGTTGCAGAGCATCAGCCAGGGCTTGTCGGAGCCGCCAGTCGCGGCTCCGTCGATGCGGTAGTGGAGGCGGTGACTGGGAAGATCAAGATAAGCCACTGCTCAAATACTCCAGTTGTCGGAAGCCAGGGTTTTGGGCGCCGATGGTTGATGGTCCCGCCGCTTGCTCAGCACCGGCCGGAGTGGCCGCGGGTCCACGCGCGATTGAGTTGTCAGCGTCTCCCGGTCATCGTTCTGCCACCTCATGCTGTGGCTAAGCGAACGGCGGCGGACCGACGGGCGTTGCTGACCGCGAACACCAACATCGCCAAGGCGGCGATCGCCGCCGGGATCGAGAAGATCAGGAAGTTCTGTTGAAGTGGAAACTCCTGCGCCAGCAGCACGCCGCCGAGCGTCGGGCCGACGATGGCGCCGATGCGGCCCACGCCCGAAGCCCAACCGAGCCCGGTGGAACGGACCGAGAGGTTGTAGAGCTGCGCCACGCTGGCATAGAGCAGGATCTGCGTGCCGATGGTGGTGGCGCCGGCAACGAAGACCATCAGGAACAGGATCCCCGCCGGCGGGTTGAGGCCGATCAATGCAATGGATGCCGTGGCGGCGACGAAGAAGCCCACGACCACCTTCGGCAGGCCGAAGCGGTCGCCCAGCCAACCTCCGACGATCGCGCCGGCCATGCCTCCGAAGTTGAGCGAGAAGAGGCTTAAGAGGCTTGCCTTTTCGGCATAACCGGCTTCCTGCAGCACCTTCGGCAACCAGGACGACAGCAGATAAACGAGCAGCAGGCAGCAGAAGAAGGCGGTCCACAACATGAGTGTGCGCAACGTGCGCTGGTGGCGGAACAGTTCGGCGATCGATGCAGACGCGCCCTTGGTTTCGGAAAAGACCAGCCTGTCGTCGCGGTCAAGGCGCGTGGCAGGGGCGAGCTTCGAATAGATCTGTTTCGCCCTCTCCTGTTCGCCCTGGCGGATGAGGAAGCCGAGCGATTCCGGCAGTTTCCACAGAATGACCGGCAAAAGCAGCAATGGCAGCGCCGCGACGAAGAACATCGGCTTCCAGCCGAATTGCGGAATGAGGCCAATGCCGAGACCCGCCGCGACCATGCCTCCGACCGAGTAGCCGGAAAACATGATGGCCACCATGGTGCCGCGAAGGCGCTTGGGTGCATATTCGTTCATCAGTGCCACCGCATTCGGCATCAGTCCGCCACAACCGAGACCAGCGACGAACCGGAAGATCTTGAACTCACCCGGCGAGTTGGCAAAGCCGGTGAGCAGCGTCGACACCGTAAACAGCAGGAAGCTGATCGCTATCCCCTTCTTGCGACCGATCCTGTCCGCCAGCGGCCCGAAGAAAAGGGCGCCGAACATCATGCCGAACAGCGCCCAGGCCTGGAGCGCGCCGGCCTGCGGCTTGGTCAAACCCCACTCGGCAATCAGCGTCGGCAACACGGTACCGGCGACAAAGACGTCGTAGCCGTCGACGATCAGCAGCAGGGCGCAGAGCGCAACCACCAGCCATTGAAATCCCCCGAACGGATTGTTGTCTATCGCTTCATTCACATCGATGGTGCGCATGATCACTCCTCCCCGAGTCCGTTACGCATTCATGTCTCAAGTCTTCAGCCGAGATCTCCCCCGGCAACCGGCAGCACGCTGCCGGTGATGTAGGACGCCTCATCCGAGGCCAGGAACAGGATCGGCGCCACCTGTTCATCGATGGTTGCGTACCGCTTCATGAAGCTGGATTGCTTCACCTGCCGCACGACCTCCCCCATCCAGCCCTTTTCGGCTTCGCTATCGCCGTTGGCGTTGCGCGGAATACGGCGCGGCGGCGCCTCGGTGCCGCCCGGCGCCGTGGCGACAACGCGGATGTTGCGATCGGCGAGCTCCATGGCGAGCGATTGCGTGAGGGCGTTCACGCCGCCCTTTGCCGCCGAATAGGGCACGCGATGGATGCCCCGCGTCGCGTTCGACGAGACGTTGACGATCGTGCCGCCACCGCGCGCGAACAGATGCGGCAGCACCGCGTGGCAGCAATAGAGCGTCGGCATCAGCGAGCGGCGGATCTCCGCATCGATCTGCGGCGGGTCGAATTCGCCGTAGGGGCGCATGCGGATCGCGCCCCCGACGGTGTTGATCAAGATGTCGATGCCGCCGAAGGTCTCCGCGGCAAAGCGCATGGCGGCAACCGCGCCCTCCCAGGTTTCCAGGTCGGCGTTGAAAGCCGCTGTCTGCGCGTCCGGAACTTCAGCCGCCGTGTCGGCAACGAAATCGGCACGGTCGACGAACACCACCTGCCCGTCTTCTTGAGCCGCACGGATCGCCACGGCACGCCCAATCCCTTGCGCGGCGCCGGTCACGATCAGCACCTTGCCGGAAAAACGGCCCTCAAAGCGCGGCGCAGTCATGCGGCCTCCTTCGCGATGGCGTTGGGCGTGAACTTCTCGTAGTGGAAGCTGTCCGGCGTCACGCCATTGTCGTCGAAGTGTCTGCGGACGGCATCGACCATCGCAGGCGGACCGCAGAGATAGACGTCGACGTCGCCGCTATTGAGCACTTCGGCCGGCATGTGCTGGGTGACCCAGCCCTTGCGCGGATGGCTGGAGGCTTCCTCGGCCACAACCGTGGCAAAGCTGAAGTTGGCAAGCCGCTTGGCATAGGCTTCGATTTCTTCGACGAGGACCAGATCGAGATCACGCGTGACGCCATAGATCAGATGGACTCGTTGCTCCGAGTTTTCGGCGGCGAGCACTTCGAGCATGGAAAGGAATGGCGCAAGCCCGGTGCCGCCGGCGAGAAACAGCAGCGGCCTCTGAACCTCGCGGAGATAGAAGCTGCCGAGCGGACCGGTCAGTTGCAGTGTCGTTCCGACCTCGGCGCGCTCCAGCCAGGTGCTCATCAGCCCGCCGGGTATCTTCTTGATGAGAAAGCCGATGCGCGCTCCCCCTGGCGCCGTGCTGAACGAATAGGAACGGTTCTGGCCGCTGCCCGGCACGTCGATGTTGGCGTATTGGCCGGGCAGGAAAGCAGGTGCTGCGTCGGCCTCCAGTTCGAGCACGATCGCCGCGTCATTGTGCGGGCTTACGCTTGTCACCGTCGCGGAGAATGTCTGCTGCCCTGTCTTGCAGGCCGCCGATGTCGTCGGAACTGCGACTACACAATCCGAAGTCGGCTTCATCTGACAGGTCAGCACGAGGCCGCTCTCCGCCTCATCCGCCGTCAGCGCATCATCGATGAAGTCGTCGCCGAGGTCGTAGCTGCCGCTCTCGGCCCGGCACTTGCAGGTGCCGCACACGCCGTCGGAACAGTCCATCGGCAGGTTGATCTTGCTGCGGAAGGCGGCGTCGAGCACTTTCTCGCCGTCCTTGCATTCGATGAAACGGGTCACCCCGTCTTCGAAGTTCAATGCGATCTTGTGGCAGCCCACGGTATCCTCCTGTTCAGTCCCTGTGCCGGCCGACGACGCTCGTCAGAGGTGATAGACGTCGACGACCTGGCGGATGTAATCG
The DNA here is from genome assembly GCF_001695865.1 of Ensifer sp. LC384. Classification (NCBI taxonomy): domain Bacteria; kingdom Pseudomonadati; phylum Pseudomonadota; class Alphaproteobacteria; order Hyphomicrobiales; family Rhizobiaceae; genus Ensifer; species Ensifer sp. LC384. The sequence continues at coordinate 39,365 of NZ_MBST01000033.1, read as the reverse complement.
TTCTTCAGCACGATCTTCTTGTTCGCGATCAGAAGCCTGTCGCCGCTCTTTTGCAGCGTGACGAACATGGTTCCGAAGAACTGGTCGGTGACCTTGTAGCGATGGTTCAAGGTTTGGAAGTTGTAGCGCACGTCGACCTCATCGCCCCGGTCCTGCAGCACTTCGACATTGGTCACGTTGTGGCTGGTGCGCGGTTCCGGCGTCGAGGCGCCGGAGCGCTCGGTCTTGATGCGAAACACCCGGTCTTCCAACCCGTCCCGGCTTGGGTAGTAGATCAGTGAGATCTGCGAGTGCGGGTCTTCGGTGAGTTGATCATCGTCGTCCCAGGCCGGCATCCAGTAGGTCACGTCGGGGGCGTAGCAGGTCAGCCATTCGTCCCATTGGCGATCGTCCAGAAGGCGCGCCTCGCGGTAGAGGAAGGCGCAGATGGCGTCGTAGGAGATGCTCATGCGACCACTCCGCTCTTCTCGGCCGTAAGCGCATCACGCATCACCTTGGCCCAGTATTCGTGCTGGCGGACGAAAAGCCCCTCGTCCTCGCTGCGCTCTCCAGACAGGAGCGGCTCGATGCCCATGCGCCTGGCGTTTTCGTCGGGGCCGTCGATCCACAACGGCGCGCCGCGCGACAGGTCGTTCCAGAGCGCGGTGGTTCCGGCATAACCCTGTTGGCAGGCGCGAAACTCCTCCAGGTCGTCGGACGTGCCCATGCCGGACACGTTGAAGAAATCCTCGTACTGGCGGATGCGCAGCGCACGGTCTGCGGCGCCTTCGCCTTTCGGCCCGAAGCAGAAGATACTGATCTCGGTCTTGTCGACGCTGATCGGCCGCGTCACGCGGATCTGCGTGCTGAACTGGTCCATCAGGAAGACGTTCGGGTAGAGGCAGAGATTGCGGGTCTGATTGACGATGAAATCCGCCTTGTCCTCACCGACGCGCGCCGTGATCTCATGCCGGCGGTTGTAGACCGGCCGGACCTCGGGGTTCATCGTGTTGGTCCACAACAGGATATGGCCGTTCTCGAAGCCGTAGACGCCAGCGACCGAGCGGCTCCAGCTGTTGGCGTCGACTGCCTTTGTGCCCTCCTCGTTGCGCCGGCCCATGGTGGCGGCGTAGTTCCAGTGCACGGAGCTGACGTGATAGCCGTCGCAGCCGTTTTCCATCTGCAGTTTCCAGTTGCCGTCATAGATGTAGGACGAATTGCCCCGCAGCACTTCAAGGCCGTCAGGCGCCTGGTCAACGATCTGGTCGATGATGACCTTCGTCTCGCCGAGGTAGTCTTCCAGAGCCGGCACATCCGCCTTGAGGCTGCCGAACAGGAAGCCGCGATAGCTTTCGAACCGCGCGACGCGCTTCAGGTCGTGCGAGCCATCCTTGGCAAACTGCGGCGGATACTGCGTGGATTTCTCATCCTTCACCTTCAGCAGCTTGCCGCTGTTGGAAAAGGTCCAGCCGTGGAAGGGACAGGTGAAGCTGGCCTTGTTGCCGTGCTTGCGGCGGCACAGCATCGCGCCACGATGCGCGCAGGCATTGATGACGGCATGCAGTTCGCCTTGCTTGTCGCGGGTGACGACCACCGGCTGACGGCCGATATAGGTCGTGTAGTAGTCGTTATTGTCAGGAATCTGGCTCTCATGGGCCAGATAGACCCAGTTGCTTTCGAAGATGTGCTTCATCTCCAGCTCGAACAGGTCTTCGTTGGTGAAGATGTCGCGGCGGCAACGGAATATGCCGGCTTCCTTGTCGTCCTGCACGGCGGTGGCCAGCAGATGATTGAGGTCCCGGGCCTTGTCGATGATCGCAGACATGAACTATCTCCCGCAAAGCGCGCATCTTCGGGCGCAGCCTTTGCAACACAGTCGTTTATGACGATGATTGTCAGGGGTGGCGGCCCATCCGGGCCGCCGGTTTTGCCGCTCAGGCGGCCGCGCGCTTGCGCTGTTCGTTGATCTGGTTGTCGACACCGTTCACCAGGGCCGTGAGATGAATGTCGAACTTGATCTCCGCAAAGGGGCCGGTCAGGCCATTGGCCTTTATGCTGGCCTCGTCGGTCCGCTCGATGACGGCCGGAACCAGGCCGTCTCGCGTCGCATAGGCGAAATCGTCGTCGACCAGCGGATCGCCTTCGATGTTGATTTGTGTCGTCAGCTTGCGGTGGTCGTCGGCGCTGATGAACAGGTGGATATGCGCCGGGCGCTGGCCATGGCGGCCGAGTGCCGACAACAGCCGCTCGGTCGGGCTGCCAGGTGGTACGCCATAGCCGTGCGGCACGATGCTGCGGAACTTGTAACAGCCCTTTTCGTCCGCGACGATCGTGCGGCGCATATTGAACGGCGCCTGCTTGCCTGTCGGATCGAAATGCGAATAGAAGCCGCGGGTGTCACAGTGCCAGACTTCGACCGTGGCGCCCGGCAGCGGCTCGCCGTTGGCGCCAAAAACGGTGCCATGCATGATCAGGGTGTGGCCGTTTTCGTCGGTGCCGTCGTCGAGACGGGCAAATCCGTGCGACACCGGCGCGCCTGCCACATAGAGCGGGCCTTCGATGGTGCGCGGGGTCGGGTTTTCGATGCCGAGCGCCTCATCGATCGCGTCGAGGCGCTCGTCGAGGAAATGGTCGAGACCAAGACCGGGCGAGATCAGACCGGCCTGGCTGGTGGCGCCGATCTCGTTGAGCCAGGCGATGCCGGTCCAGTATTCATCGGGGGTGATGTCGAGATCGTCGATGGCCTTGAACAGGTCGGACATGATCCGATGGACGATCTGCTTGACACGCGGATTGCCGCCGTTGTTGTCGAGGCCGCTCAGGACCTTGAGAAAGTCCTGTATCTCCGGCCTGTCGAAGATCTGCACGTTCATTTTCATCCTCCTCTTGGATTACTTGAGAAAACTGGCGCGGTTCGCATCCTCCCGGGAGCGCCGCCAAAGACGGTCTTAGCTATCGTCGTCGCGGACTGCCGAGGGATGCCGCACGAGTGGCGTCACCTCGAGGTCCATGAACTTGAACAGCGGAAGTCCCGAAAGTATCTCGTGCAGTTCCGCGTTGTCCTTCACGTCAAAGACGCTGTAGTTCGCGTACTGGCCGACTATTCGCCAGATGTGTCGCCACTTGCCGCTCTTCTGCAGATCCTGCGAATAGGCCTTTTCCCGGGCGATGATGTCGGCCGCCTCCGCCTTTGGCAGATCGTTGGGAATGTTCACGTCCATGCGCACATGAAAGAGCATGTTCAGCCTCCCTGCCCGGCAATGCTGACCGTCTTGCGCAGTCCATCGCGCGTGAAGAAGGCCAGACGCTCTTCGTCCAGCTCGATACCGAGCCCAGGTCCTGAGGGCACGGTCAGTTCAAACTCGCTGTAGTTCAGCGGTGTCGTCAGGATCTCTTCGGTCAGCAGCAGCGGTCCGAACAGCTCCGTCCCCCATTGAAGGTTGGTAAAGGTGGAGAACACCTGCGCCGATGCCACCGTGCCGAAAGCCCCTTCAAGCATCGTGCCGCCATAAAGACCGATGCCGGCCGCGTCGGCGATGGTCGCGACCCGCTGGGCATTGAACAGCCCGCCGCTTTGCTCGATCTTGACGGCGAACACGTCCGCACCGCTGACTTTCGCGAGTTCAAAGGCGCTTTCCGGGCCGTGCAGCGATTCATCGGCCATCAGCGCGACGGGAAAGCGACGCACGAGCCGGGCCAGTGCCGCAGCCGAGGCGACCGGCTGTTCGACCAGGTCGCAACCGGCGTCCGCCAAGGCGGCCATGCCGTAGGCGGCATCTGTCTCGCTCCACGCCATGTTCACATCCACCCGAACCGAGCCACGCTCGCCCAGCGCCCGCTTGATGGCCGCAACATGGGCGATGTCCTGATGCAGGGGCCTTGCCCCGATCTTCAGCTTGAAAATCCTGTGCCGGCGCAGGTCGAGCATCTTCTCGGCCTCGGCGATGTCGGCCTTCGTATCACCGGACGCCAGCGTCCATGCGACAGGCAGATGGCTGCGCATGCGACCGCCCAGCAACTCGCTGACAGGCAACCCGAGCCGCTTGCCATGCGCATCGAGCAGCGCGGTTTCAATCGCGCATTTGGCGAAACGGTTCTCCTTGACCATCTTGCCGATGCGCGCCATCAGCGTCTTCACGGCCGTTGCATCCTGGCCGACCATGACGGGCCTGAAATAGGTATCGACCGCCAGCTTCATGCTTTCCGGGCTTTCGCCCCCATAGGCCAGCCCGGCGATCGTCGTGCCCTCGCCGATGCCGACGATGCCGTCGCTGCAATGGACCTTGACCAACATCAAGGTCTGGCCGTTCATGGTCGCCACCGAGAGCTTGTGCGGCCGGATGGTCGGCAGATCGACGAGCAGGGTCTCGACGCGTTCTACGAGGGGGAACGCTGCTGCGGTCGGGACAACGGATGTCAAGGTCGTGTTCATGGGGCGAACTTTGCGCCGGGTATGAAGCCTCGTCCAACATCATTTGCATCTGCTATGATACCTTTCTGGTATCATAGCCAGAAAAATGCCACCTTATCTGCACTTCCCGCAGTGCAGCATACCGTCGACAGCTGGGAATCCGGAGTAAGGGATGAGAGCAAAATGATGGATCTTCGCCAGCTTCGCTATTTCGTAGCCGTCGCACGCGAGCGAAACTTTACCCGCGCAGCCCAGACGCTGCACATCGCCCAACCGCCCTTGAGCCGGCAGATCCAGTTGCTTGAGGAGGACCTGGGCGTCCCACTCATCATCCGCAAGAGCCGCCCCGTCCGGCTGACGGAAGCAGGGCGTCTGTTCTATGAACAGGCGCTGCAGGTCCTCGGTCGGGTCGAACAGATGCAAGCGGCAACCCGCCGGGTCGGCTTGAACCAGAACAGCGTCCTGTCGATCGGCTTCGTTGCCTCGACCCTGTACGGCGGGCTGCCGTCACTGGTGCGAAAACTGCGCCAGCACGCCCCGGAAGTGGATATCCAGCTGTTGGAAATGGTCTCCGTCCAGCAAATCCCCGCGCTTAAGGAGGGCCGCATCGACATGGGTTTTGGCCGCCTGCGGCACAGCGACCCGAACGTGGTCGGTATCGTGTTGCGCGAAGAACGTCTTGTCGTGGCAATACCGAAAGACGCGCCGCTGGCTAAGGAGGCTTCGCCGCTTCCGGTCGCCGCCCTTGCCGGTCAAAAGGTCATCGTCTACCCCAAGGAGCCTCGACCCGGCTATGCCGACCACGTGCTGAGCCTGCTGCAAAGTCATGACGCGCGCCCGGCCGAGGTTCAGGAAGTGCGGGAAATCCAGACCGCCCTCGGACTGGTCGCCGCCGAAGCCGGTGTGTGCATCATCCCCTCCTCCGCACGCCAGATGCGTTCGGACGTGCACTATCGGCTGCTCGAGGGAAAAGGCGCAACCTCACCGGTCATCCTCAGCCACCGGATCGGCGACAATTCGCGGTATATCGACCTCGTCAAACAATTGATTGCCGAAATGTACGAGGAAAGCCCGCCCTGGCTGGACCCGGAATACAACCTTGTCCCCGGCCATGGCTTGATCGGTAGCCCAACCGAGCACACTGAGAAATTTGAATAGGCGTACGACGCGGTCGAGCAAGAAGGTTGCGTCAGCGATCTTGGCGCGTCTGACAAGACGCGCGGCGCTGTAGGCTCCGGGGAGCTACTCTGCCTGCCGGAAATTGCGGATGCGGTCGAAGAGGACGGCAAGGATCGTCGCGCCGCCGATGAACGTTCCCTGCCAGAAGGCGTTGATGCCGAGCAGCCCGAGGCTATTGCGGATCACCTCGATCAGCGCCGCGCCGACCAGGGCGCCAAAAGCCGTGCCCACTCCGCCGGCAAGGTTGGCGCCGCCGATCACCGTCGCTGCGATGACCTGCAGCTCCATACCGGCACCGATGTTGGTCGTCACCGCGCCGAGCCAGCCGGTCTGAACGATGCCGGCGATGCCGGCCGAAAGGGCGGAAATCATGTAGACACCGACCTTGATCGGGCGCACGGGGATACCGGTGGCAGTCGCCGCCTGCTCGTTGCCGCCGATAGCGTAGATGTAGCGGCCCAGCCTCGTCCACCGCAGGACGAAACCGGTCAAGAGAGCCAGAACGATCATGTAGATCACCGGGTTGGCGATGCCGAACAGCCATGCCCCACCGCCAAGAGCGAGCAGCTTATCGTGATCCGGACCAAACTGGAAAACGACCGTGTTGTTTGACGCGACCATCGCCAGACTTCGCGCAATCGACAGCATGCCGAGCGTGACCACGAAAGGCGGAAAGCCGACATAGGCAATAAGCACACCGTTGAAAGCACCGATGAGGACCGCAGTTGCCACCGAAGCGGCAATCCCGACCTCGATGCTGTAGCCGGAATGCATGACCACCGCGAGGACCATGCTGCATAGGCACAACACCGACCCTACCGACAGGTCGATCCCGCCGGTGATGATAACCAGCGTCATGCCGAGGGCAATGATTGCGACGAAGGTGGTGTTGCGGGTGATGTTGTAGAGGTTCTTCGCTGTGGCGAATGAATCCGTCGCGAAGGACAGGAAGATGCAGGCCAGAACGACGGCGACCAACACCCAGAACGTCTGGTTGGAGAGGATTGCAGCACCCAGCGTACGTTGTTTCTGAGCAATCGTCTGGTCGAGCGTCGTTGCCATTGTCCTTCGCATTCCTCCTATCCCGCGCTCATACCCTTTCGATGGCGCCGGTAATCAATCCCGTCACTTCTTCAGGCGACGTCTGCGCGATAGGCTTGTCGGCGACCATTCGGCCACGCCGCATGACGACAACGCGATCGGCGACATCGAAGACGTCCGGCATGCGATGGCTGATGAGCACGACCGCAATGCCGCGGTCACGCAGTTCCCGGATCAGATGCAACACCTCGGCGACCTGGCGCACTGAGATGGCGGCAGTCGGCTCGTCCATGAGCACGATCTTTGCCTCGGAGATCATCGTTCGCGCGATCGCGACCGCCTGCCGTTGCCCCCCGGACATCTGCCTGACAAGATCGCGGGGGCGGGTTTCGGATCGGAGCTCCCTGAAGATTTCTCCGGCGCGTCTGTACATCGCCTTGTAGTCCAGCACACGCAAAGGGCCAACGCCGCGCCTCAGCTCGCGCCCAAGGAAAACGTTCGCCGCCGCCGTCAGATTGTTGCAGAGCGCCAGGTCCTGGTGAACGATTTCAATGCCGTGCTGTCGCGCCTCTACCGGCCGATGCAGCACGATTTCGCTGCCGTCGAGCCGTATCGTGCCCTGGCTCGGACGGTAGTTCCCGGCAATCATTTTGACCAGCGTCGACTTGCCGGCGCCGTTGTCTCCCATGAGGCCGACCACCTGCCCCGCTTCCAGTGAAAGCGAAACGTCGCTGACCGCCTGGATGGCGCCGAAGTGCTTGGAAATGTTGGTGAGCTCAAGTACCGCCACCAGCCTTCTCGCCTCCAGAAGCGCACCGGTACGCCAAGGGGCGCGATCGTTCGTCTGACTTCACCCAGCGGCCAACATCGCATTTACGCAAATCCTTATGAAGGCGTCAATGACGTCCTTTGCCGAGCAACTGTTTTGTATGACAAATAGACGTTGCGCTGTATATTAGCTGTCGGTGGGAGACGAGCATGCTTATCCTTGTTACCGGTGCAACGGGCAAGGTCGGGCGGAACCTCATCGCGGGGCTGCTTGACCAACCGCGTTTTTCGAGGGCGCTGATCCGTGCGCTCTGCCACAATCGCCTGCTCGATCCGTCGGAGCGACTGGACGTGGTCTGCGGGACGATCGCCGACCGCGAAGTCGCCGAAGCGGCAATGAAGGGCGTCACTCATGTCGTGCACCTCGCCACCTGCAAGGAAACGCCCGACACTGTCATGGACATCACGGTCAAGGGATTGTTCTGGCTGCTCGAGGCGTTCCGGACCAGTTCTTCCGCACGCCAGTTCATCCTCGTCGGTGGGGACGCGGCGGTCGGCCATTTCTTCTACCGCCACGATGGTCCAGTGACGGAGAAGACGCCGCACCGCGCCTATCCCGGTTGCTACGCGCTGTCGAAGGTCCTCGAGGAAGTGATGCTCGAGCAGTACGCGGTTCAATACGGCACGAACGCTTGCTGCCTGCGCGCGCCGTGGATCATGGAGAAGGACGACTTCAAACAGACATTGTCGTTCGGCGACGATGTTTTCGGCGCCCCCGACTGGAAGACCTTTTTTGCGCCCGCAGAAGCGCGGCGATACGCCGAGGCCGGCACGGTGCCGCTCCTGCGTGATGCCGATGGCCGGCCGCTCAAGCGCAATTTCGTGCATGTCGGCGACCTGGTCTCGGCGATCCTCGAGGCGATCGACAACCCGCGCGCCGAACGGCAGCTCTTCAACATATCGATGGACCGTCCGGTCGACTATGGCGAGGTCGCACGCTACCTCGCACGCACGCGTAACCTCGACTCGGTCGACGTTCCGAGCGCCTTCCACTCGAACTGGATGGACAACAGCAAGGCGAAGTACCTTCTGGACTGGCGCCCTGATTACGATCTCGAAAAGCTTATCGACTCGGCCTGGCAATACGAGCGTCAGCCGAACGATCCTCGTGTCGTCTGGTATCCGGGTTGATTTGTGCCGCGGACAGACGCTGTCCGCTTGTTCAACGGGAGGAAAGAATGAGAAAGACATTATTGCTGGCCGCCGTTGCCGTCCTGGCGCTCTGCGCCGGTCAGGCCCTGGCCAAGAAGCAGCTCGTCATCGTCGTGAAAGGCCTCGACAACCCATTCTTCGAAGCGATCAACCAGGGTTGCCAGAAATGGAACAAGGAAAATACGGATTCCGAATATGAGTGCTTTTACACCGGGCCTGCCTCGACATCCGACGAGGCCGGCGAAGCGCAGATCGTTCAGGACATGCTCGGCAAGGCCGACACGGCTGCCATCGCAATTTCGCCCTCCAATGCCAAACTCATCGCTCAGACGCTGAAGACCGCAAACCCGACGATCCCCGTCATGACGCTGGACGCCGACCTTGCCAAGGAGGACTCGGCCCTGCGCAAGACCTATCTGGGGACCGACAACTACCTGATGGGCGCGCGGATCGGTGAGTACATCAAGAAGGCCAAGCCGACTGGCGGCAAGATCTGCACGATCGAAGGCAACCCCGGGGCGGACAACATTCTGCGCCGAGCCCAGGGCATGCGCGACACGCTGACCGGTCAGGACGGACTGGCGGAACTGAAGGGCGAGGGAGGTTGGACGGAAGTCGCAGGCTGCCCGGTGTTCACCAATGACGACGGGGCCAAGGGCGTGCAGGCGATGACGGACATTCTCGCCGCCAACCCGGACCTCGATGCGTTCGGCATCATGGGCGGCTGGCCGCTGTTCGGTGCACCGCAGCCCTATCGCGACCTGTTCAAGCCGATAGCGGACAAGATTGCGAAGAACGAATTCGTCATCGGCGCGGCCGACACGATCGGCGACGAGGTGGCCATCGCGCGTGAAGGGCTGGTGACGGCTCTCGTCGGGCAGCGTCCGTTCGAAATGGGCTACAAGGCGCCGTCTGTCATGCTGGACCTGATCGCCGGCAAGCCGGTGGAAGATCCGGTGTTCACCGGTCTTGATGAATGCACCAAGGACACGGTCGACACGTGCATCCAGAAGTGACGCCATAGTCCGGGGTCCCGTTTGCGGGCGCCCGGACAAAGGTCGTTATTTCCGGCCGAGCCCGCGTGGCGGCTTCATGCCGCCGGCGCGGGCGGTGTCAGGTCGACCCCGTTGACGCAAGCGCCACGCATCGACAGCATCAGAACGTATTGATCGGCGGCGGTGAAACCATTCTTCGCGGGGTTGCCGGCCGGGTTTGGCATGCCGCCCATGTGAGCCGTCGGCTCGAGGTCCTTGAGCGCATTGGCGAAGACAATTCGTGCGCATCACAACGGGGAGAGCAGAATGACAAAGAGGATCATCTTCACCGGCGGCAGCGGCAAAGCCGGCCGCCACGTCGTGCAATATCTCGTCGAACGAGATCACCAGGTGCTCAATCTCGACACCCGACCGCTTGATAACCCGAAAGTCAGGACGCTCATCACCGATATCACCGATAGCGGGCAAGTCTTCAACGCCTTGTCGAGCTACACCGGGCTGCACGAATTCGACCCATCCTTGAGGCCGCAGCCGATCGACGCCGTCGTACACTTTGCCGCCATTCCGCGCATCATGATCGCGCCCGACAACGAGCTTTTCCGCGTCAACGCACTCGGCACCTACAACGTCATCGAAGCGGCCGTGAAACTGGGTATCCGCAAGGTCGTCATCGCATCCAGCGAGACGACCTACGGTCTCGTCTTTGCCAACGAGCCCCGCACGCCCGCATACTTTCCGCTCGATGAGGAATACGATGTCGACCCGATGGACAGCTATGCCTTGTCGAAGGTCGTCAACGAACAGACGGCACGCGCCTTCGCGCTTCGCAGCGGCATCGACATCTACGCCTTGCGCATCGGCAACGTCATTGAGCCGCATGAGTACGAGTTGTTTCCCGGATGGTTCGCAAATCCGGGCTTCCGCAGGCGCATCGCCTGGAGCTACATCGATGCGCGCGACCTCGGTCAGATCACGCTTCGTGCGGTGGAGAAGGATGGGCTGGGGTTCCAGATCTTCAACGCAGCCAGCGACGACACCTCTTCCGATCTGCCTACCCGCGAACTAATCGACCGTTTCTATCCGGGCGTGCCGCTCAAGCGGGAACTCGGCGAATTCGAGACGCTGCTGTCGAACCGAAAGGCCCGTGAAGTGTTGGGCTTTCGCAGCGAACATGGCTGGAGAAGATACGTCCCCGCTGGCTGACGTATCGGGCAAATATCGGAGGCGAGGTAACTCCGCTGCCGGGCCGCCGAGAGCGAGCAGGCGGCACGAACACTGTAGTCATCTCGCGATGACGGACGATGCCAGTTTCTATTGCATGCGGACGTAACATAACCCGCGAAACGGGTGTTCGTCCCGCCTCGAAGAAACGGCGGCAAGAGGGCAGCCGCTTCTTCGATTCGATGCCCTATTTGGCCACGTGCCACACGCCGCCAACACCGTCGACGTCGACATCTCCGGCTTTCTGTCCTCGGCGTACTGACGGTCGAATGTCGAATAACGTGGTGGCACGAGGCAAGAAATGATAAGCCAGTTAGGCGGAGGCGTGACCATGCAGAACAGCATGAGGCTGGCATATGGCTAAAGTTGTTTCCACACGAGCCACCGACGACTTGGTGCAGCAGGTTCTGGAACGTCCGCGAGCACTTAAGAAGAAAACTCTGCCCTCCGACGGTTCCACGACGAAACTCACGCTCAATGTCGACACCGACGTGGTCGATTGGTTCAAAGCATCCGGCACCGATTGGCGCGCAAGGATGCAGGACGCTCTTCGAAATGCAACCAAGCGCGACAAGGATGCTTGATCCCAGCGGATCCGCCTGGATGGCTGTCAATGAGCGCGACGACATCGGCTTGCGCGGAACGAGCCGCAGACTTTGCAATTGCGGCCCCTATCGAACAGCCGTTTTGCGTACACCAATGCCGCGCCATCTCGCTCAGATCATCACATATCGCACAATGCGACTTACGGAGCGGGCCGCGCCACTCGGCCTCTGAAGGTTCTTGGAGGCCAGCCTATGGCCTCGTGGATGGGACACGGCTGCGTGCGTCTCAGGGCAGCGCGCGAGCACATGCTCGATGGCACGGTCAGGGTCGACCATTTCCCTCTCGGCCGACGACCGTCCATGACGCACACATCGTATACAATGCTTGCGTATTATGTTGACAATATTCTATTTTAGCGCTTCCTTATTGTAATCCGCCGCGCCATTTCGTGCCGGATGCCAAAAATGGGGAGTGAGATGATCAACAGACGCTCGACATTGAAATCGTTGGCGCTCGGCGCCGTTTCGATCCTGGCAATTGCAGTCGCAAGCACCTTTCCCGCACAAGCGGAGAACAAGGAACTCAAGATTGGCTTCGTCGGCGTGACCAGCGGTCCCGCCGCGGCCTGGGGTACATCCAACGTCCGCTCGATGCAGACGCGCGCAGATTGGCTCAACGAGGCCGGCGGCGTGAAGATCGGCGACGACACCTACAACATCACCATCGTCACCTTCGATGACCAGAAGGATCCCAAGCGGGCCATCGCCGGCATGGAGAAGATGGCCCAGGAAGGCATCCATTATGTCGTCGGACCGAATGTCGATGACGGCGCGGCGGCCGTTCGTCCTGTGGCGGAATCCAAGGGGATCATCTATTTCCCCTACGCCTTCCCGAAATCGCTTTATGTCGCACCGGCCTCGAATGCGGTCCTCGGCATGGTTGCCAATTATCAGTCCGGACCGGCAATCTACAAATATCTGAAGGAAAACAAGAGTGTGAAGAAGGTGGCTTTCATCGCCGCCAACGAATCCGACCCGATCAGCCAGCGTGACGGCGGCGTCGCTGCCGCCAAGGAACTCGGGCTGGAAGTGGTCGCCGAGACCGATACCTACCAGAACGACACACGCGACTTCACACCGGTGCTGACGCCGATCGTCCAGTTGAAACCGGATCTGCTCGTCCTGTCCGGTGTGGCCCCCGCCAACGCGCCGCTGTTGATCCGCGCGGCACGCGAACTCGGCTATGAGGGCCTGATCTCGGCAGAAACGGCGCAGGACGCGACCGTGCTGCAGGAAGGCGCTGGTGAACTCGCCAACGGCTTCATCTCCGTCGGCGGCGCTTCGACCCCGGAGATCCGCACGCCACTGATGGAGGAGTTCATCGATCGCTACACCAAGAAGTTCGGCGAATACAACGATGAGTCCAACACCAAGGTCTACGCGCTCGAATACATCATCGAAACGCTCAAGGCGAACCCCAAGGCGATAGACGACGTGGCCGAGTTCAAGAAGACCATCGACAGCTTCTCCGCGCCCAATCCCTACGCCAAGGACAGCATGCTGAAATATGTCGGCACGACCTCCTTCGGCCAGAAGCGCCAGGTCTCCGTGCCGATGGTGGTGACCGAGTTCAAGGACGGCACGTTCAAGACGTTGTTCATCGGCGAAGTGGACTGACGTTGCCTGATTAAGTCAATCGAGGTTCGGGACCGGTCCCGAACCTCCCCGGCGATCGGATTTTCCGCCATGGAACAGGTCATTGCCAACGGACTGTATCTGGGTGCCCAATATGCGCTGATCGCGCTCGGGCTGACACTGATCTTCGCGCTCATGAACGTTCTCAACTTCGCGCACGGGCAGATGTACGTGCTGGGCGGCTTCGTGACATACTCGATCTACGGCCAGCTCAAGCTGCCCTTCGTGGTTGCGCTGATCTGTTCGGGGGTATCGCTGGCGATTGTCGGCGCGCTGATGGAGAAATTCCTTTTCCGGCCGGTCATCCGACGCAGCAAGCGCGAGGAAAGCACGATGCTGCTCGCCGCTGCCATCGCATTTTTCCTCGATGCCCTCATATTGCTGCTGTTCGGCGAGAAACAGCGCGGCGTGCCGAAGATCGTCAGCGGCGTTTTCATCTCCGACAGTGTGATCTTGCCTTACGATCGCATCGTCGTCGGCGTGATCGCGATACTGATGATCGCCGCCTTCATGCTCTACATGCAATACAGCAAACCCGGCCGCGCCATGCGGGCGCTGGCGCAAGATCGCATTGCCGCGCAGCTGATGGGTGTCAAGGTCGAGCGCTATTCCATGATCGGCTTCGCACTCGGGGCAATGCTCGCCGGTGTCGTCGGCGGCTTGCTCGTCAGTATCACCGGCGTCAACTCCGGCATCGGCGGACCGATTTCGATCAAGGCGTTTCTGATGGTGATGATCGGTGGCGCCGGCGTGGTTGGCGGCGCAATTGCCGGTGGTTTCATCCTCGGCATGATGGAATCGGTCGGCCTCACCGTGCTGCGCGAATATGGCGACGTCACCTATCTGGTCATCTTCGCGCTGCTGATGGCCTTCCTGAGCATCCGCCCGAACGGGCTGATGGGCAAACCGTGGGGCTGATGTCATGCGCAAATCGTCGTCCGTCAGGATCGTCTCCGCCGCCCTGTTCTTGTTGGCGCTGCTTGTGGCCGTCCCGCTGCTGATCAGCGCCACCGGCCGGAGCGACCTCTATTACACGCTAACCTCGGTCGCCCTTCTCAGCATCATCAGCGCGGGCGTGTGGATCACCTTCTATATCGGCCGCATCAACATCGGCCAGGGCGCCTACGCGCTGATGGGTGGCTATGTCTCCGCCATCCTGGTGACGAATTATGGTGTGTCGTTCTGGCTGACCCTGCCTCTGGCGGGCCTGTTCTGTGCCGTTGCAAGTGTTCTCATCGGTCTGCCGATTCTGCGCCTGCGCGGCGTTTATTTCGCCATGGTGTCGCTGGTGCTGACCGAAGTCGCGCGCCTGCTTGCGCTTGCCATGCCGATCACCAACGGTGCCAAAGGCATTGTCAGCATTCCCTTGCCGACCGGCATAAGCCTTTTCGGCATCACCTTCGTTCCGGATTTCGCGAGCCTCGCCAATCCCCGGTTTGCCTTCTACATCGTCGCTGTATTGTTGATGACGCTTTGCTTCCTCGGTCTCTATCGGCTCGCCCATTCGCGCATCGGCCAGCTCTGTCAATCGCTGCAGCAGAACGAGGAGCTCGCCTCGTCGATCGGCGTCAATATCGCCTACCTCCGCGTGGTCGCCTATGCGCTCTCATCTTTCCTCGGCGGCGTCGGTGGGGCGATGTTCGCATCGATCTCCCAATCGATCTATCCGTCGAGTTTCACGGTCGCCGACTCGGTCAATTTCATGCTCAATTGCTTCCTCGGCGGGCTTGGCTATGTGCTCGGACCGATGCTTGGAACCTTTGTCCTCTATTTCGGTTGGGACGTGCTGTTCCAGGCGGGCGAATTCCAACTCCTGATCTTCTCGACAGTGCTGATCGTGCTGATGCTGGTCCTACCCAACGGCCTGCTGAGCCTAGCCCTGCCCGGCAAGAGGAGCGGCTAGCACCATGACCGACATTCTCGAAGTCATCGGCCTTACCAAACGTTTCGGCGGGCTCGTCGCGGTCAACGACGTCTCCTTTTCGGTGCGCGAGCGCGAGATCCTTTCAGTCATCGGGCCGAACGGCGCCGGCAAGTCGACCCTGTTCAAGCTGATCGCCTCCTTCCTGCGGCCGACCGAAGGCGAAGTGAGGTTCAAGGGCGAGCGGATCTCCGGGCTGTCGCCGCACATCACGGCTCGAAAGGGTGTGGTGCGGACATTTCAGGAGACCACAATCTTCAAGGACATGACCGTGCGCGACAACGTCGTGACGGCTCACCATCTGCGGTCCCGCGCCAGCCTCGTCGGCTTTTACTTCGGCAGTGCCTCGGCGCGCAGCGATCTGGACGCCTTCGGCAGATCCGCCGACGAGATTCTCGCCTTCCTTGGACTGGGAGCGATGCAGGCCGAGATCGCCAGCAACCTGCCCCACGGGCATCTGCGGGCGCTCGGCATTGCCATCGCGCTTGCCACCGATCCGTCCGTCATCCTGCTCGATGAGCCCTTCGCGGGCATGAATCACGACGAGACCAGGCGCGCGGTCGAAATCGTGCGTAAGCTGCGCGAACGCGGCATTACCGTGCTCCTGGTTGAACACGATATGCCGGCCGTCATGAACATTTCCGACCGCATCGTCGTACTCAACTTCGGCGAGAAGATCGCCGAGGGTACCCCGGCGGAAATCCAGCAGAACCCAAAGGTCATCGAAGCCTATCTCGGTGCCGAAGACGAATCGATCGGATTGTAGGCCATGGAACCGCTTCTCAAATTCGATGACGTCGAGCTCTACTACGACCACGTCTATGCCCTGAAAGGCGTGTCGATCGAGGTTAAGGAAGGCGAGACCGTGGCGCTGATCGGCGCCAACGGGGCGGGCAAGTCGTCGATCCTGCGTGCCATCACCGGCCTCAGAAGGATCCGCAAGGGTGAGATCCGCTATCGCGGCAACCGCATTGACGGCGTCGCGCCGGATGAGATCGTCCGCATGGGCATCTCCATGGTGCCGGAAGCGCGTCGTGTCTTCCCTTTCATGACGGTGCGCGACAACCTTCTGATGGGTGCCTTCACGCGCTCCGACAAGGCTGAGATACAGCAGAGTATGGATATGGTGTTGACGCGCTTCCCGCGGCTCAAGGAGCGTTACTCGCAGCAGGCGGGGACGATGAGCGGTGGTGAGCAGCAGATGCTGGTGATCGGCCGAGCGCTGATGGCGCGCCCCCGTTTGCTGCTGCTCGACGAACCGTCGCTTGGCGTCGCGCCGAAGCTGGTCCAGGACATCGCGCGGTCGATCGTGGCGATCAATCGTGACGAAAAGGTCAGCGTGCTGCTTGTCGAGCAGAACTCGCGCATGGCGCTGCGGATCTCCCAGCGTGCCTACGCGTTGACGACCGGCAAGGTGGCGCTCAGCGGAAATTCGGTCGAGTTGCTGAATGACGACCGTGTCAGGCATCTCTATCTCGGCGGCGAAGTGTAGGTAGGACCGGACATGCGCATCCTTGTCATAAATCCCAACACCACGGCCTCGATGACCGGCAAGATCGGCAAGGCTGCAAAGATCGCGGCGTCGGCCAGAACCAGGATCATCGCAGTCAATCCCGAGGACGGCCCACCAAGCATCGAGGGCTATTTCGATGAGGCCTTCGTGGTGCCTGGCATTCTCGCCGAAATGTTCAAGGCAGGCGATATGGACGCCTATGTCATCGCATGTTTCGACGATACGGGTCTCGATGCGGCGCGCTGCGCTACAAGCGCACCGGTGATTGGAATAGGCGAAGCGGCGTTTCACCTTGCAACGTTGATTGCCGGTAAGTTCAGCGTCGTCACCACGCTTGCGCGCTCAGTGCCGGCGATCGAACACAATCTATCGAAATACGGCCTGTCCTCTCGCTGCGCCAAGGTGAGGGCGTCGGATGTCGCCGTACTTGACCTCGAAGAGCCGGGTTCTGAAGCGCGTCAGAAGATCTCGGTTGAAATTGCCCGTGCGATCGCCGAAGACAAAGCAGAGGCGATCGTACTCGGTTGTGCCGGGATGGCCGATTTGGCGCACCAGCTTTCGAGCGAATATGGGGTGCCGGTGCTTGACGGTGTGGCCTGTGCGGTCAAGCTTGCCGAAGCCATCTGCGCTTTGGGTCTGAGAACCTCGAAGGTCGGCGGTTATGCCGCGCCACTCGTCAAGCAATTTGCCGGTCACTACGCGCCATTGTCGCCGGGGTTGAGCAAGCTTCAATAAGGATGCATCGGGATGCCCAAGGACGTTGTCCGTCGGCGAGCGAGACAAAAGACGAGCCCGCCAGAAACGATGAATATGTCGCCGATACTCGATCCGGAAATCCACAGTCGGATGCCGGCCACGCGTTGGTCGCCGATCTATCACGGCCTCCGGGACGCAATCGTCGCACATCGGCTCGCCCCGGGCACGAAGCTGCCGGAAGACGAGCTTGCATCGATCTATGCGGTCAGCCGCACGGTGATCCGGGCCGCCCTTCAGGCGCTGGCCCACGACCGTCTCGTACGACTAGAACCTAATCGCGGTGCCTTTGTCGCTCAGCCGTCGACCAGAGAAGCGCGCGAGGTTTTCGAAGCGCGCGCACTGATCGAACCCAAAGTCGCCGCACTTGCCGCGGAAGTGGCTAAACCGGAGGACATATTGCTGCTGCGCCGCCATCTCGACAAGGAGCATGAGGCGCTGCATGCCGGCCGCGACAGCGACGCGATCATGTTATCGGCGCGATTTCATGTGGGTATCGCGGAAATTGCCGGCCATTGCGTTCTGACCGGCTTCGTCCGTGATCTCGTTTCCCACTCCTCGCTGATTATTGCTCTTTACTGGAAGCGGCGCGACACAACCTGCGAAAGCCACGCGCATCATGCGCTGGTCGACGCCATCGAGGCGGGCGAATCCGCTAAGGCCGCCGACCTGATGAAGGAACACCTGCTTGACCTCCTGTCGGGCCTGGAGCTCGCTCGGCCGGCAGGCAAGCCGGCGAGCCTCGCAGACGCGCTCCGCTGAATTGCCGCTGGGACAGCCGCTGGACTGGCAAAGACATCAAAGCGGAGAGCGGTCGGATCGGTGGTCTGCCGACGTTTGTGTTGGTTTTGGAACGCCAGAAGCCCGCGGACATTTCTGTCTCGCGGTTTTTTTGATTTGGTTGCGGGGGCCTGATCGCACGGAGGCTTGTGAGAACCAGCCGAACTCAAGTTCTGAGTGAAGTCGTTTGCGCCAAGCGCCCAACAGCAAAGCGGAAATGATTTCCGCTTTGCAACTGACGCATCGTCGCTGTACCGTAAAGGCTGGCAAGCGTAGCGTTCAACATATAGCTGGAGCCAAAGTCCGGGCGTCGTTTCGACCCGATGAATAAGTAGCCGCTGATCATGGAACTTATCGTCGCTCTTGGCCTGATCGTCTTCAAGGTCGCGTTTCTGATTGCGATCCTGCTACTGCTGCCCTTGCCGCTGACCTGGCTGGAACGCAAGATCGCCGGTCACATCCAGCAGCGTATGGGGCCAATGCGTGTGGGTTGGCACGGGCTGCTGCAGCCGGTAGCGGACGGAATCAAGCTGTTAACCAAAGAGGACCATATCCCGGCCGAGGCCGATCGCTTCCTCTTCAAACTGGCGCCGATCCTGGCGCTTGCCCCACCCTTCGTGGTGTTCGTCGCGATCCCCTTCGGCGAAACCGTCTCGGTCCTCGGCGCCGAAATTACGCTCTACGTCTCCAACATGAATGTGGCGCTCCTTTTCGTCTTCGCGGTCATCGGGATCGAGGTCTATGGCGTCATCTTCGGCGGCTGGGCCGCCAACAGCAAATACGCTGTCCTGGGCAGCCTCAGAACCTGCGCGCAGATGATCAGCTACGAGATCCCGATGGGGTTCGCGGTCATCGGCGTGGTCATGCTGGCGCAGTCCATGAGTCTGCTCGAGATCGTGCGGGCGCAGGCCGATGTCTGGAACATCGTCTACCAACCAGTCGGCTTCTTCGTGTTCTTCGTCGCCGGACTGGCCGAAGCGCAACGCATTCCCTTCGACCTCGCGGAAGCGGAAGGCGATCTGGGGGCCGGGTTCCATACCGAGTACAGCGGTATCCGCTTTGCGTTCTTCATGGTCAGCGAATATGCCATTATGTTGCTGGTGTCGGTCCTGGTGGTGATCCTGTTCTTCGGCGGCTGGAACGGCGTGCTGCTCCCCTTGCCGCCGCTTCTCTGGTTTGTGCTCAAGGTCGCCTTCTTCGTCTATGTATTCATATGGTTCCGCTTCACTTTCCCACGCTATCGCTACGACCAACTGATGGCGATCGGATGGAAAGTCTTGCTTCCTCTGTCGTTGGCGAACATAATTATAACCGGTGTTCTTTTGGGAGCCACGGCGGCTCCGTAGCGGGGCGGCGATGTCGCACGCAGGAGACAGAGTTGGAACATGGATCGGCTGGGCGTTCTTCGCCGATCTAGCGAACGCTTTGGCTCTGACCTTCGGCTACATGTTCTCCAGATCCGTGACCATGCAGTATCCGGACAAGGAAAAATGGTTGCCTTACGCCCGTTACCGCGGGCACCACTTCCTGAAGCGCGACGACGAGGGCGAGATCAAATGCGTGGCCTGCGAGCTCTGCGCAAAGATTTGTCCCTGCGACTGCATCGAAGTCATCCCCTACGAGGACGAGAAGGGCAACCGTCACCCGGCAAAATTTGAAATCGACACGGCCCGGTGCCTATTCTGCGGGCTTTGCGAGGACGCGTGCCCGGCGGACGCGATCGCGCTTGGCCAGCAATACGAATTCTCGAGTTTTTCCTCGCGTGATCTGGTGATCGGGCGTGACGATCTGCTCGGTAAGCCGGGCAAGGCGACGACCGGTGGTGCTGTAGTCGCGGCGCGCCTGAATACCGAACACGACGTTCTGGTCGAGACGAGCGAACTGCAAGGGTACAACTGGTGGCGGAATATCCGGCGAACGTGAGTACGCGTCCGCCGTCAAGCCGGAACGCGTAGACAGGAGGCTCAGATGCATGTCTGCCAAATCTTGAAAACCAAGTCTCCCGGACTCATCTCGGTTACGCCGGATCAGACGATGGTAGAAGTCCTGCGGTTGTTTCGGGAGAACAACATCGGCTTTGTGGTTGTCAGCCGTTCGCCCGGGGAATGCCTGGGCACGCTGTCAGAGCGGGACTGCTGCAATGCGGTGGCCGAATACGGTATAGAGGCGCCCATCATGCGGGTCGCCGACATCATGAACCGCAGTGTGGCGACGTGCTCGACAGAGGATTTTCTGCCCTTTGTGATGGCGATCATGACCAATTGGCGCACACGCCATGTGTTGGTCATGGACGGCGGCGTTCCTGTCGGCGTGGTGAGCATCGGCGACGTGGTCAAGCACCGGCTCGAAGAAGCGTTGCGCAATGAGCAGGCGCTGCACGAATATATTGCCGGGACGGCTTATCACTAGAGCATTTCCAGGAAAAGTGCGAAGCGGTTTTCCGTCAGGAAATGCGTAAAAACAAAGAGTTATAGCGTTTCTGTGATTCCGTTTAGACCGAAAACGCTCTAAGGGCGCAAACCGGGCGCGTCGATTAAAGCGTGTCGCGCAAACGTGTGCAGCGGTCTTGCGCGTCTGAGAAGACGCGCGGCGCTGTAGAGATCGCGACGCGCTTTAGGGTGGACTGCCCGGAAGCTCGGCAGTGCCTCGGCCGGGATTTTCAGGTGCCGCCCCGGCTCCCGCCGCCGCATCGAAGGCAGCGCGCACCCTTTCAACCTCCACGGGACAAGGATATTCGCCCTGCCGCATCAGGCTGTTGAGACGCAGGTCTCTGTAGTTTTCCGGCACGAACACGAGCCCCCTGGGAAAGTGCCTGTTGACCTTGAGCTGCGCTCTCAGTTCGCCCTGAGTGGATCGAACGACCACGTGATCGCGATCCGCAAGACCAAGCTGCGCGGCATCGCGCGCGCTCATCTCGACATATGGGTCGGCCGCAACCGTATTCAGGATCGCGGAGCGTTCGGAAAGATATCCGTTGTGGAACAGGCAGTTGCCGGTGATCAGCATGAGCCGGTCGCCGGCATTCGGCACGGCCGGCGGCGGCGCGAGGAACTCATCAGCCGGTGGTGTCGGGACCGATCTGGTAAATGCTCCGTCAGTACCAAGCCCGCCTGGCGTCAGCCCCTGATAGGCCGGAACCAGTTGGGTCATCTCGTCGAAGATCTCGCCTTGCGTCGACGTCCGCGACTGCTGGTTTCGAAGCGCTGCGACGAAGTCGAGGATCGCCAGATTGCCGCGCGCCTCGAAGGCGGCTTCGCGGAACTTGCAGACTTTCTGGGTCCGGCCCTCATTGTTGGTGAAGGTACCGGATTCTTCGCCGTAACTCGCTGCGGGCAGCACCACATCGGCAAGCCCCACCGTATCCGTGAGGAATGCGTCCTGCACGATCAGGAGATCGGCGGCGCCAAGCGCCCGCGTCACGAGTTTCCGGTCGGGATAGCTCATCAGAGGGTCGCTCCCAACGATATAGAGCGCGCCCATCCGCCCGCCGTCGCAGAGCGCAAGCATGGTCTCGAAATCTGCGCCCGGTTCAGACGGGATCCCGGTGCCCCAGGCCCGTTCGAAAGTTGAGCGCGCAGCATCATCGGCGACGGCACGCAGTCCCGGTAGCGCCGCCGGCAGAACCCCCATGTCCCAGGCGCCCAGCTGGTTGGCACGGTCGAAGAGGAATTGCATCGCCAGATCCTTGCCGAGGGCACGAAGAATCCTCAGCAGCTTGTTGATCTGCTGTAATGCGGTGCTTGCCAGTGGCGACCTCAGGAGATCGACGCTGACAAGAACAGTGATGCTCCCGCTGTCCAGCAGCGCAGCAGCTACGCGGTCCGGGTCGTCACCATCGGTTGCTCCCTGCTTGCCGTTTGGCGCGCCGATATCCACTGGAACATCGCCCGCCAAGGCCTGATTGGTCGGCGCAACGAGACGGGCCACCACCGCAGCAAGGCCCGCCGCCTCACCACCCGGCGGAACGCGAACGACCGCCCGAGCATCGGCGTCCAGACGGGATGGCCGCGCCGAGAGCATGAGCAAGCCGGTCTGGCGTCGCCGCGCGCCGTCCCGCAGCAGATATTCGGTGACCGGGTTTTCCTCGGTCACGTTGCCACCGACGACCAGCACGCAGTCGTTGCCGATCACATCTTCGAGCGGCGCGCGCGTGTAGAAACCCGCCACCAATGGGCCGAGCGCATCGAAAGGTGTGGACCAGCGAGACGCGCAGTCTATGTTGTTGGTGTGGAACACCGTCCGCATCACTTTCTGGAACTGATAAAGAACCTCGTTGGGAAGGCGCGGCGAGGCCAGCCCGCCCGCAACCTTTCCCGCGACGGCCGACAGCCGCCGTCGCAGATAGTCCGCCGCTTCTTCCCAGGAAACCGGAACGAGCGCGCCGTCACGACGGACCATCGGCCGTCTGATCCGGTCCCGGCTCTCGACGAAATCGAGGCCGAAGCGTCCCCGAACGCAGAGCGTTTCTCGGTTGACCCCATGCTCCTGTTTCGAACGGACCCGCATGAACTCGCCTTTGCGCGTGCCGACGGTCAGCTGACAGCCAGTGCCGCAATGCGGGCAGACCGTGTCTGTCTCTGCCAGATCCCAGGGCCGCGCCTTGTAACGATAAGGAAAACTCATCAGCGCGCCGACCGGACAGACCTCGACGCAATTGCCGCACTGGTCACAACTCGCGAGACTGCCCTCGAAGCCGGTGACGGCGGTATCCATGCCTTTTTCGACCGTGCCCAAGGCGACAGCGCCGACCACTTCCTCGCACATCCGGACGCAGCGCTGGCACTGGATACAGCGGTTGACGTTCATGATGATGACCGGGCTGAGGCGGATGTCCTTGGAGTGGAACACACGTTTGGCATCACGGAACCGGCTTTCGCGGGGCCCGTAGGCCATCACCAGGTCCTGCAGCTCGCACTCGCCGCCCTTGTCGCAGATAGGGCAGTCGAGCGGATGGTTGGCGAGCAGCATGTCGAGCATGGAAGAGCGTGTTTCCTCGATCAGCGGCGTGCTCGCCCGCACCACCATACCGTCGGTGACCGCGGTCGCGCATGCGGGCTGCAGTCGCCGCTGCCCCTCGATCTCCACCAGGCACATGCGGCAGGAGGCCAGCGCCGGCAGCCGCTTCAGATAGCAGAAGGTCGGGATGTCGATCCCCAAACGCTCGGCAGCCTGCAGCACGGTAGAGCCCGCCTCCACTTCCAGCGTTTGTTCGTTTATCGTGATGCTAACCATTGCTTTCCTGTGGCCTTCTACTTGCGCTCCTCAGTGAAACGGGCACCGCCGCGCTTCGATATGGGCGACGAATTCATGCTCGAAATGCGTTAGTGCCGCCCGCAGCCCCATGGCTGCACCGTCGCCCAGAGCGCAGAACGTGTTGCCGAAAATGCCCTTGCAGAGCGCCTCCAGCTGTTCCAGATCGCCCGGCGCCCCCTGCCCCGCCTCGACCCGGCGCAGCACTTTTACAACCCAATTGAGCCCTTCGCGGCACGGGGTGCACTTGCCGCAGGACTCATGGTGGAAGAATTCGATGATCCGGGTCGCGACCTTGACCATGCAGGTCGAGTCGTCAATTACGATTACCCCGGCCGAACCGAGCATCGAACCGGCGGCGGCCAGCGAGTCGAAGTCCATTCCAACGTCCAGCCCGCGCTCCGGGATCAGCGGCGCCGAGACCCCGCCGGGGATCACGGCCTTGATCTTGCGCCCCGGTAGCGGCCCGCCGGCGTGGTCCTCTACCAGTTCGCGCAGTGGTATGCCCATCGGCAGCTCGTACAGGCCCGGTTTGCGCACCTGGCCGCTGAGGCAATAGAGCTTCGGGCCGGGACTTTTGTCCGGGCCGATGCCGCGGAACCACTCCGGCCCCCGCGCGACGATATGCGGAACGCAGGCCAATGTTTCGACGTTGTTGATGACGGTCGGGCTGGCGTAGAGCCCTTCGACCGCCGGAAACGGCGGTTTCAAGCGCGGCTGCGCGCGCTTGCCTTCAAGCGAGTCGAGCATCGCCGTCTCCTCGCCGCAGATGTAGGCGCCGGCGCCGCAATGGATATGCACGGTGAAATTGAAATCCGAGCCGAGAATCCGCTTTCCCAGATATCCGTTCGCATGGGCCTCGGCGAGCGCCTGCTCCAGCCGCCGGATCGCCAGCACGTATTCCCCGCGGATATAGACATAGGCGGTTTCGGCCCCGATCGCGTAGCCACTGATAGCCATGCCCTCGATCAGCTGGTGCGGGTCACGCTCCATGATGATCCGGTCCTTGAAGGTGCCCGGCTCGCCCTCATCGGCGTTGCAGCACAGGTATTTCGGCTTGCCGGCGCGCTTCGGCACGAAGCTCCATTTCATGCCGGTTGGGAATCCGGCCCCGCCGCGACCGCGCAGGTTGGATTTCTTGACAAGATCGATGATCTCGTCGGGCGTGTGCTCGTGAACCGCCTTCGCCAGTGCCTGGTAGCCGCCGCCGGCCTCGTAGGTCGGAAGCAGATGGCCATCCGGCACGTCCACGTTCCTGAGAAGGACGGGTTCTGACATGGCGCTACTCTCCCGGCGGTGCTGTGGTGGCGGGATCGGCGCCAATCGCCTGCCCCGTCACCGCCCGCAGCCTTTCCAACAGCGCGTCGATCCGCGCGATGTCGAGGCCGCCGTGATAGTCGTCTCCGACCTGCATCACGGGGGCCATCTCGCAAGCGCCGAGGCATTCGACGGTCGAAAGCGTGAACAGCCCGTCCAGGGTCGTGCCGTCCTTTTCGATCCCCAGCACTGCCTCCAGATGCCTCAGCAAATCCTCGGATCCACGCAGCATGCAGGATACATTGTCGCAGAGCTGCAAGTGGAACACCCCCACTGGCTCGGTGCGAAAGAGTGTGTAGAACGTCGCCAGCTCGTAAACCCAGATGCGCTCGACACCGAGGATGTCGGCGACCTCTTCCAGCACGGGGCCGGGCAGATGGCCATGCTCCTTCTGCGCGATCAGAAGTGCTGGCATGATCGCCGAGCGCTGGTCCGGATACCGCGCCGCCGCCACTTCGATCTTTTCGCGCATGCTCATCGCGTCCAAATCTCCCGCTACTTGTCCACCTCGGCCATCACCGGGTCGAGGCTGCCCAGCACGGCGATCATGTCGGCCAGGTAGTGGGCATTGCTCGTCCCGAACAGGCCCTGCAGGTTGACGAACGACGGTGACCGCACCTTCATGCGGAACGGTTTTGCCGACCCGTCGCTGATGATGTAGAACCCGAGCTCGCCCTTTGGCGCCTCGATCGCCGAATAGACTTCGCCCTTCGGCACCTTGAAGCCATACGCCGACAGGTCAAAGTGCTGGATCAGTGCCTCCATCGAACAATGCACCTTGTCCTTGTCCACTGGGAAAGCGATCGTCGGCATGTCGATCTGGAACCGCCCCTCGGGCATCTGCTTAAGGCATTGTTCGATGATGCGCACACTCTCGCGCATCTCCTCGACCCGGCATTGCCAGCGCGCGTAGCAATCGCCCTCGTTGCGGGTGATGACGTTGAAGTCGAGCCGGTCGTAGATCTCGTAGGGCTCGTCGCGGCGGATGTCCCAGTCGACGCCTGAGGCGCGCAGGTTCGGGCCACTCAGGCCCAAATCGATGCCGTCTTCGGCGGTGATCACGCCGATTCCCTGCGTGCGCTTCAGGAACACCCGGTTGTTCTCGACCAGCCGTTCATAGTCGCGGATCCGGTTCGGGAAGATGTCGCAGAACTCCCTGATCTTGGGGAAAAAGCCGTCGGGCAGGTCCTCGCGCACACCGCCGACCCGGCAGAAGGAGGTGTGCATCCGCGCGCCGCTGATCATCTCTAAAAGGTCCATGATCATTTCGCGCTCGCGCATGGCGTAGAGCAACGCGGTCATGGCGCCCAGGTCCAGCGGCAGCGCGCCGGTGATCAGGAGATGACCGGAGATCCGCGCCAGTTCGGCCATCAGCACACGGATATATTGCGCGCGGATCGGCGCTTCGATGCCCAGGAGCTTTTCCACCGCGAGCGCGAAAGCCAGGTTGTTCGACGGCGGGCAGAGGTAATCCAGCCTATCGGTCAGCGGAAAAATCTGGGTGTAGGTGAAGCTCTCGGCCAGTTTTTCTGTGCCGCGGTGGAGGTAGCCGATATGCGGGTCGACGCGAGCGACATATTCGCCGTCCAGCTCAAGGACAAGCCGCAGCACCCCGTGTGTGCTGGGATGTTGTGGGCCAAGATTGAGGAGCACCTCCTTGGTGTCGAGCGCTTCGCCTTCTGGCCTGCTCAGTTCCGTGACTTCAGTCATCTCACGTTCCGGGCGTGGAGCGGCCTCCCTTATGGAATGTTCTTGGTCGCGAGGTCGGGCCGCGTCGGCGGCGGGCCTTCGGCGCCAAACGGGTTCAACTCGTCCTTGTAGCCGCGAAGCGGAAAGTCCTTGCGCTGAGGGAAGCCC
This sequence comes from Ensifer sp. LC384, assembly GCF_001695865.1. Classification (NCBI taxonomy): domain Bacteria; kingdom Pseudomonadati; phylum Pseudomonadota; class Alphaproteobacteria; order Hyphomicrobiales; family Rhizobiaceae; genus Ensifer; species Ensifer sp. LC384. Next base: position 12,928 of record NZ_MBST01000033.1, on the reverse strand, counting down.
TCGAAGCCTTCCCACATGTAGATCCGCCGCAAGTCGGGGTGGCCCTCGAACCTTATCCCGTACATGTCCCAGGCTTCGCGCTCATGCCAATTGGCGGTCCGCCAGACGCCCGTCACCGTTGGGACCCGTGGCGGATCGCCAAGGCGGCATTTGATGCGAACGCGCCATTTGTTCGGCAGCGAGTAGAGGTGGTACACGGCCTCGTAGCGCGGCACCTCAGGGTAATGATCGACCCCGCAGATGTCCGACAGGAAATTGAACCGCAGCGCCGGATGTTCCTTCAGAAACCGGCAAAGCTCGACGATCATCTCAGGCGGAGCGGCGAAGGCGTGAACACCATGCGCGAAGCCAAGATCGTCGATTGCGTTGCCGAAGTGCTCCGTGATCAGGATGAGATTGAGGGGTGTCTCCACGCTCATGGCACCGCGACCCGGTCCAGAGGAGTCCCGGCCAGCGCTCGGGATTTCTTGATCTTCTCCTGAAGCAGGAGGAAGCCATGCATCAGCGCCTCGGGCCGTGGCGGGCAGCCGGGAACATGCACGTCCACCGGCACGAAGGTCTCCGCCCCCTGCACCACGGCGTAGGTATTGTAGACCCCGCCCGATATAGCGCAGGTGCCCATTGCGATAACCCAGCGTGGTTCCGGCATCTGATCATAGAGCCGGCGTACGACGGGCGCGAATTTCCGGGTTATGGTACCGGCGATAATCATCACGTCGGACTGGCGCGGTGATGGCCGGAACACCACGCCGAACCGATCGAGATCATAACGGGCGCACCCCGCCGAAATCATCTCGATGGCGCAGCAGGCAATACCGAAGGTCTCGGGCCACAGCGCCGATTTTCTGCCCCAGTTGATAACGCTCTCGGCGGTGGTGAACAGCACGCTGTCGCGGATCCCATTGTTTACGCCTCCCATTCCAGCGCTCCCTTCAACCAGGCGTAGGCGAAGCCCACAAGAAGCAGCAATATGAAGACGAACATCTCGACATAGCCGACCAGCCCGATGTCTTTCAGCACGACAGCCCAGGGAAAGAGGAACATCGTTTCGACATCGAAGACGACCAGCAGGATTGCGAGAACAAAGAACTGCACCCGGAAGCGGCCTCCGGCGGCCTCGCCTGCCGGGTCCATGCCGCATTCATAGGGCATGTTCTTTGCGGGATAGGGATTGGACGGACGCAGCAGCGAAGAGACAAATAGCGTCGCCCCCGCCACCCCAACAATTCCGGCGACCATGACAAGAACCGGGAGGAACTCCATCGCAATCATATCGCGTTGCCCCACTCACCCGCCGAGGGCTTTCCTCAGGCCGCGACCGACCCAATTTAGGACCGGTAACGCGTCGCCCAGGGAAGGGACTTGGGCTATCCTTTCTTGAACTCCCAGTCTATTCTGTCGGGCGGATCATTGCAAATCCAATCGATTAGCCCCCAAACACCGAATGCTGGGCAAGCCTCAGAAACCACGCCGGGAATAGGCCGATGCCGATAGTGCCGACGGCGGTGAAGGCGAGCGTGGCGCGGACCAAGGGCGTCAGTGCCGGGTCGAACGCCCTCTCGGGCTCCCGCATGTAGATCACCATGACGATGCGGATGTAAAAGTAGGCGGCGACGGCGCTCAGCAGCACTGCGATCACTGCCAGCATGACGAAACCGCGCTCGACGAGCGCGACCAGGACGTAGAACTTGGCGAAGAACCCGGCCGTCGGCGGAATACCGGCCAGCGAGAACAGATAGAGCAGCATCAGAAGCGCCAATCCGGGATGCGACTTGGCGAAACCCGCGTAGTCTTCGATAATCTCGCCCGAGAAATCGCCGTTCCGCATCATGATGACGGTGCCGAAAATGCCGAGATTCATGAAAGAGTAGATCAACAGGTAGAGCATCACGCTGGCAATCCCGTCGGCACCGCCGGCCACCACGCCGAAAATGGCGAACCCGGCATGTGCGATGCTGGAATAGGCCAGCAGGCGCTTGAAATTATCCTGCACCAGCGCCACGAAACTGCCGAGCGCCATAGTCACCACCGCAATGACCGCGACGATAATCCAAACATCGGAGGTCGCGAACAGCGGGTTGAGGAACACCCGCAGGATCACCGCGAAGCCCGCCGCCTTGGGACCCACCGACATGAAGGCGGTGATCGTCGTCGGCGCGCCTTCATAGACGTCCGGTATCCACATGTGAAACGGCACCGCGCCGACCTTGAAGACCAACCCCGCGACGATGAAGACCACAGCCAGCAGCAATCCGGGATCGAGCGGATCGCCGGTCACCGCCGCAGCCATCGCGTCCAGTTGTGTGGTGCCGGTGAGCCCGTAGACCAGCGAAACGCCGTAAAGGAAAATCCCGGTCGAGACCGAGCCAAGGATCACATATTTCAGCGCCGCTTCGTTCGACCGCTGCTCTCGGCGCAGGAAGCCGGTCAGCACATAGGTGCAGATCGCCATCAGTTCGACGCCGACATAGACCGACAAGAGGTCGGTCGCCGAGGCCATGATCATCATTCCCGAAAGCGCAAGAAGCAGCAGGACATAGTATTCGCTGCTCCCGATCCCCTCGGTCTCGGCATATCGCTGCGAAAGCAAGAATGTCAGAACGGTGGCTAGGTAGAACACAAACTTGAAGAAGACAGCGAAGCGGTCAGCGATGAACATGCCCGTGTAGGCCGGCCGCACCTCGCCGGCCAGCATGAGTGTCACAAAAGCGGCAATCAGCACGACCGCGACGGAAGCCCAGACAAGGAACGGTTCCTGCCCCTTGCGCAGAAACTGTCCCAGGATCAGCAGGATGCAGGCCCCAGTGATCACCACGATCTCGGGTAGGCTCGCTAGCACCGACTGGAAGAGCGCGACGGCGGTCATTGGCCGCTCCCCTCACCGTGCACCTGCATCAGCAGATGCTTCGCGGAGGCGTCGATAATGTCGAGAAAGGGTTTCGGATAGAGCCCGACCCAAAGCACGAAGGCGGCCAGGGGCAGGATTGCGGCCATCTCGCGGGCATTCACATCGCGTATGCTGAACCGGGCGCCGACGCTGGCCGGACCAAGCGCGACTTTCCTGTACATGCCAAGCAGATAGGCCGCGCCCAGCAATGCGCCCAAGACGGCGGTCCCGCCGATGGCCAGATCGGCCGCAAACCCGCCCGACAGCACGAGCAACTCTCCCACGAACGAATTCGTTCCCGGCAGCGCCATCGCCGACAGGACGAACAACGCAAGAAACGCGGTATAAACCGGCGCCGCCTTCATCAACCCGCCATATTCCGCCATGCTGCGAGTGTGGGTCCGCTCGTAGATCAGGCCGACGAACAGGAACAACGCACCCGTCGTTACGCCATGATTGAACATTTGCAGGATGCCGCCCTCAAGCCCGCGCAGGTTCAGCGCAAAAATCCCTAACGTCACAAAGCCCATGTGGCTGATGCTCGAATAGGCCACCAGCTTCTTCAGGTCGTCCTGCGCCAGCGCAAGCAACCCGCCATAGACGATCGCGAGCGCCGAAAGTGTCAGCATCAGCGTCGAATAGTGCACTGACGCCTGCGGCAGCATCGGCAGCGAGAACCGCAGGAATCCGTACGCCCCCATTTTCAGGAGCACTCCCGCCAGGATGATGCTGCCCGCCGTCGGCGCCTGCACATGGGCATCCGGCAGCCAGGTATGGACCGGGACCATGGGGACCTTGACCGCGAAGGCGACCAGGAAGGCGAAAAACAGCCAGGACTGGACCTGGAACGGCAAATCCTGCGCTGTCAGGGCGAGGATGTCGAAGGTCTCGCCGCCGTGAAAATAGAGCACGATGACACCGATTAGGAATAGGAGGCTTCCCGCCAGCGTGTAGAGGAAGAACTTGAATGCTGCATAGACCCGGCCGTCGCCGCCCCAGACGCCGATGATCAGATACATCGGGATCAGCATCGCTTCCCAGAAGACGTAGAACAAGAACAGGTCGAGCGCGCAGAACACGCCCAGCATCAACGCCTGCATGACCAGCAGGCTGACCATGAACTCCTTCACCTTGCTTTCGATCGCTGCCCATGAGGCAAGCACGCAGATCCAGCCCAACAGCGCAGTCAGGAACACGAAGAGTGCGCTTATTCCGTCGATGCCGAGCGCATATGTGATCCCAAGCGCGGGCACCCACGGGCGCCTCTCGGTGAACTGCATCTCATGGGTGGTGGTGTCAAAGCTGGCTAGCATGGCTACGCAGAGAGCGAGGTCGAGGATGGTGACACCCAGTGCTGTCCACCGCACCGCATCGTCACGGCGCAGAAACATCAGGACCGCTGCCCCGGCGACGGGCGTGAATACGATGAGACTGAGTAGCGGGAATCCCATCGCACCTCCTACCGCCACGCCACGGCGAAGACGGCGACGGCTGCGATCACACCGACAATCATCGCCAGCACGTAGTGGGTCACGACGCCGGTCTGGAGCCGACGCAGCGCCGCGCCGCCGCGCAGGATCGAGCGGGCGACGCCGTTCACGACGGCGTCCACGCCGGTGAGATCGATCGACAGTCCTGCCCGTGCCGCCCCATGCAGGAAGGGCAGCGCCGCGGTCTCGGACACGTCGCTCACCGCCTTCTCGTAGCGCGCCAGCGGCTTTTCGGCGAGCCACATGAAGTATCGTGCACCCTTGCGATAGAACCAATCGGTGTCGATGCTGATCGTGTTATGCGGGTCGAGCGCCCTGAGCAACATGACGAAGCCCAAGGCGGTGAACATCAGTACGCCAAGGCTCTCGGTGACATGGACGCCGGTGTACGGTTCGAAGTCGACCGGATGGGGAAGAAGCGCGTAAAGCGGCTGGGGCAACACCCCGATCGCAATGCACAACACCGCCGCCATGCCCATCGCAACCAGCATGTTGCGGGGTGGCTCCCGCGCCTCCAGCCTCCGGTCCGTGCCGAAGAACATATGGTACGCGAGCTTGAGCCCGATAGACAGGAACGTCCCCGACGACGCCATCGTCAGTGCCAGCACCACCAGCGCGCGGTGATCCTGCCCGGCGGCCGCCACCACCATCGACTTGGTGACGAAGCCCGAGAAGAACGGAAATGCCGAGATCGCGACGGCGCCGACCATATAGAGCACCACGGTCAGCGGCATGGTCCTGTAGAGCCCGCCGAGCTCGGTGAGCTTGCGCCGCCCGGTGACGTAAATCACCGCCCCCGCCCCCATGAACAGGAGCGCCTTGTAGAGGATATGTGCGAAGGCATGACTGACAGCTCCGTTCACCGCCATCTCGGTCCCGATGCCGACGCCCGCCACCATGTAGCCCACCTGACTGACGATGTGATAGGCCAACAGTCGCCGGCAGTCGTTCTCCAACACCGCGTAGATGACGCCGTAGAGTGCCATCGCGGTGCCGAGCCAGACCAGAAGCTCGGTGCCCGGAAACGCCCGTGCCAGCACGTAGACGGCGGTCTTGGTGGTGAAAGCGCTCATGAACACCGCCCCAGTGACGGTCGCCTCCGGATAGGCGTCGGTCAGCCAGGCGCTGAGCGGCGGAACCGCCGCGTTGAGCAGGAACCCGGCAAGAATCAGGTAGGCGCCCACGCCCATCCCTCCCTCGATCGGGCCGAAGAGCAGCGAGCCGGTGGCGAGCCCGTGGAGAACGACGCCGCCGAGCAGGGCCACCCCGCCGGTGATGTGGACCATGAGATAGCGAAAACCGGCGGCGACCGCCTGCCGGCTGCCCTGGGCAAAGACCAGATAGGCAGAGGCAAATGCCATGCCCTCCCAGAACAGGTACAGGGTCAGGTAGTCGCCGGCGAACACCACACCGAGCGCGCTGCCGACGTAGACGAAAGCGGCGACATGCTGGCCAGCGTGAGGCAGGTGCAGCGCGTAGACCGTTCCGATCAGCGCCATGATGGTGAAAACGGTTGCGAAGACGATGCTCAGCTTGTCGACCTTGGCGATCAGGACTTCCTGCCCGATGAACTGCATCTCGCCATAGCTGCCCGGCTGCATCGCAAGCACGGCGAGGATCGCCAGCGCCGGAATCAGCAGCAGATAGGCCTTGCGGATCGCCCCACTGAGCAACGGGATCGGCAGCGCGCCGAGAATGAAGATCAGGCCCGGATGGATGAGATCAGTCATAATAGTCCTCGCGCCGCATGAGCCCACCCTGATGGCCGAGGAACTTGGAAACGAAAATCAAAAGCACGCAGGAGCCGAAGCCGTAGGCGGCAGACCAGCCAGGCAGGCGGTCCCACAGGTATTCGGCGTGTTCGCGAGAAACCAGAAAGTCAGCGACGACAATCAGAGCGAGCACCAGATAGAACAGTCGGCGGCGTTGCCTCGCATATTCTTCGTCACCAAAGAAGTCGACGACGCGCTTGATCATTTGACCACTCCGTCCGCCAGAGCGAGAAAATAGCCGGGGAAGATGCCCATCAGTACCGACAGGATGGCGGTTGCGACCAGCGGGATCGTCATCATCGGAATTTCACGGACCGGCGTCCGGCTCTCCTGCGTTTCCGTCTCGAAGAAGGCGGTATAGCTGACCGGCAGGAAATAGGCGGCGTTCAGGATCGAACTCACCAGGAGCACGGCGAGGAACGCGATGTGCCCCGCGTCCACCGACCCTGTCGCCAAGTACCACTTGCTGACGAAGCCCGCAGTCGGCGGCACCCCGATCATGCTCAGTGAAGCGATGAAAAATGCCCCCATCGTCCATGGCAACCTGCGGCCGATACCGGCCATGTCGCTGATGTTCCGCTTACCAGACGCACAATAGATCGACCCGGCGCAGAAAAAGAGTGTGATCTTTGAGAAGGCATGAGCTGCAATGTGGATGATCCCGCCGACCATCGCGACCGGCGACAACAGAACCACACCCAACACGACATAGGAGAGCTGGCTCACCGTCGAATAGGCGAGCCTGGCCTTCAGGTCGTCCCGCGTCAGGGCGTAGACCGACGCCATCAGGATGGTGAACGAGACCAGATAGGCCGTGGCTATGCCGAGGCCCAGCTTGCCGACCAGCTCGACGCCAAAAACATGGAACAACATGCGCAGAACGCAGAAGACGCCCATCTTGACCACGGCCACCGCATGCAAGAGCGCGCTGACTGGTGTCGGCGCCACCATCGCCGCAGGCAGCCATGCGTGCACCGGCATCACGGCAGCCTTGGCGAAGCCGAAAAGATAGCAGAAATAGACGACCGTCAGCAGCGCCGCCGAGGCATCGGCCCTCGCCAGCAGTCCCCCCGCCACAAAGTCCAGCGATCCCGCAATGTGGTAGGTCAGCGCCAGCGCGGCGAGCAGCACGCTTTTCGACGCGCCCATCAGATAGACGAGGTACTTGCGGCTGCCCGTCCATCCCTCTTCGTCCTCGTGGTGGTAGACGAGCGGATAGGTAACGAGGCTGAGCACCTCGTAGAAGATCACCAGCGTAAACAGATTGGCCGCGAAGGCGCCCCCGACGGCCGCTGCGAGGCTGGTGGCGAAACAGGCGAAGAACCGGGTCTGCGCATGCTCGTTCAGGTGCCGCATGTAGCCGATGGAATAGATCGCGGCCACGATCCATAGAAGTGACGAGACCGTGGCAAAGACCATGCCGAGCGCATCGACGCGGAAAGCGAAGTCGATCCCCGGCAGTATCTCGAAAAGGCGCAAATCGACGGTCCCGCCCGCCAGCACTGTGGGCGCCATCGAGGCGACAATCGCAAACAGGGCGATCGCGGCCAACGGCGAGACGACGTCGCGGAGTTTCTCGCGGTTGTTCAGAAGGACAACGGCCAGGGCCGCCAGAGCCGGGACGGCGATGGCAAGCAGCGGCCGGATCGATGTCTCCGGGTCCAAGCCGCTATCCTTTCATCATGGTCACATCGTCGACCTTGAGGGTGGATTTGTTCCTGACAAGGGCGACCAAAATACCGAGGGCGACGGCAACCTCCGCCGCAGTGATTGCGATGACGAAGATCGCAAAAATCTGCCCTCGGAAATCGTCGTACTGACGGCCGAAGGCGATGAAGTTGATGTTGACCGAGTTGAGCAGCAGCTCCAGCGACATCAGCACGACCAGAATATTGCGTCTGAGCAAGACGCCAGCCGCTCCAATCACAAACAGGACCACTCCGAGCAAAATGTACCACCAGAGCGGAACCATCACCCCGACTCCTTCCGCGCCAGCACGATGGCGCCCACCAAGGCCGCCAGCAGGATCACCGAGGCGGCTTCAAACGGCAGGAGATAGTCGGCAAAAAGCGTCGTGCTGAGCTGTCTGATCGCATCGCCGCCGCGCGTCGCGACGGGCTCGGTGACGGAAAAACGGTCGCTCCGGAGCACCAGCACGAGCATCTCGATCCCAAGCAGGACGAGCAGCACGAGAGTTGGAAGGTTACCGCCCGGCAAGAACCGCTGCAAGACGGCTTCCCGCACATCGATCATCATGATCACGAATAGGAACAGCACCATGATCGCGCCAACATAGACGAAGATCTGGATGACGGCGAGCAACGGCGCCCCGAGCATGATGAAGATTGCGGAGATCTGCAGAAAACAAGCCATCAACGCCAATGCGCTGTGAACCGGATTCCGCGCCACGACGACCATCAGGGCCGCGACCACGGCCACCGTAGCGAACAGAAGAAAGAACCCCTGATCCATCGACGCCGCCCCTCCGACGCAAACTGTCACTCGGCGAGACGGCCGGATTGGAGATAGCGCCGCACTTCAGATGCGTTCACAAATTGTGCCCTAGTATCGGATTTTTCACAAGATTATTGTCGGCGGCTGAGTGGGCTGCGCTGGTCCGATCGTGGCGCGACAGCTCCCGAGGGCTTTAAGCAAACGCCGGAAGCGAAAGTTACAAAACTCCACCGAAAGCTGCTCGGCGCGCCCCTCTCCGCGCGGCTCGCAAGCCAAACAAAAGCCGCCCTTTTGGAGCGGCTTTTGTTTGGCTTGGTTGCGGGGGCCTGATTGCGTGGAGACTTGCAACTCCTCGCTCTTGATAGGATTCGAACTCTCCAGCACTACGACTTGCCAGCCGGGAGTGACGGTGCGCCTCAATTCGGGCCGTCCATCCTGATCGGACGGTCAATCGATAGACGATGGGTTTGCAAAGTTTGAGTTGACCGTGTTTGATGGCGAGGCGACACTTGCAACCTGCAAGGCAGGAGGAAAAATGATGGCCGAGTCAGACCGCTGGCGTCACATGGCAAGCGCGCCGAAAAACGGCAGTCGGATCCTCGTCACGATCCGCCCGTCCGAACAGGGGGCGGCAGAAGTTGACCTCGCGTATTGGTCGAATGGCGATCAGTTCGGTGCAGAAGGCTGGCGCGCCTCTGATTCCTCTCCCGGCCGCATCATCGAATACGCCGAGCCGGAATTGAAGTGCTGGATGCCGATGCCCTCGGCCAATCTCAATCGCACCTCGATGCCCTCACCCTGGGAAGGCGACGACGAGCGAGAGCTCGACGGCTCAGGGATTTAAGAACTCGCGCCGCCATGTTGCGAAGATGCTACGCAGCGAGTGGCGAAATCCAGTTGAGCTATCCATAACCGGAGTACCTCTCGCAATCCTGTTCATATTGACTGCGTTTGGCTGACTTTCTCGTACCACGGCGACCGTACTGATACAGACGGAAGGCAGTTCCGACACCAGGATCTTCTCTGCCACGATCGCGGCGATGTACCCCGAGTTTTATTATGAAACTTTCGGATAGGCTGTTCAGCTCTCGTGCGAGGAGTTCCCGAGCGGTTCTCCCGCGACGAACCACTCGTTGGAAGGAATTTCGACAAACATCACCGTGGTCGCCTCCGGCTTGATACCGCCCACCCGCTCCAGCGTTTCGGTAATGGCCTTGGCGAGTTTGGCCTTTTTCTCCGGGCCGCGCTTGCCATCCCTCGGCAGCACGCCCCCGACCTCGGACATTATCGCGGAATATATTCGCGAGGAAATCGTCACGGGCGCGCTCGATGAGCACGAGCCCATCAGACAGGATGACATAGCCAAGCTTTTCGACGTCAGCAAAATCCCCGTCCGGGAAGCGCTGAAGCGACTGGAAGCTGAAGGCCTTGTCGAGTTTCAACGAAATCGCGGCGCCGTGGTAACGAGCATCACCGAACCGGAGATCGCCGAGATCTTCGAAGTCCGGGCTATGCTCGAGGCAAATGCGCTTAAACTCTCGATACCACGGATGACCGAGTGCACCTTCCAACGTGCCGAAGGGTATTGCGATGAATTCGCGCGCGAAACCGATGTCGCACGGTGGGCCGAACTCAATTGGCAGTTTCATTCCTGTCTCTATGAGGACGCCGACAAGCCCTTCCTTCTCAATCTCATCCGGTCCGTCAACGACCGAATTGAACGCTATCTTCGCATCCAATTGACTTTGTCGGGTGGAACAGGCGTGGATGATCGAGAGCATCGGCAAATACTTGCCGCCTGTCGGCAGCGCGATGTGGCGCTGGCATCGGAGCTCCTGGTTAGCCACATCACGAAGGCATGCGCATCACTCCTGAGCAACCTCCCGAAGATGAGAGACGGCAAATAGTCGTCGCTTCGCTCAGCTGGGCGCAGGTGACCCGCTAACCTCAGGCAAACTGGAAGGCGCGCGCTGTTTTTCAAGCGCAACAAATCCGCTTTTCAGCGCAACTGCGCGGGCGCGATCGTGATCATCGAGACAAAGTCTCTGCCCATGGCCATCCGGCTCGCAGCGCAGGGTCTGGGGAAGGCGTTACAGCGCCGCGCGTCAAATATGACGCGCAAAGGACGCTGTAACGCTTTAAACTTGCTGCATAATTTCCTCCTTAAATCGATTCCGATTTAAGGAATTATGCAGTAGGTGTTGCAATCGCCGCGCGCCGAGCAAATGGACATGGAAAGCTTACCTCCGTTGCCGGAAGATCCATGCACGGATCGGCTCGATCGTATAGGCTACGCGCCATGTGTTGCGGTGGCCGCTGGCCCCGGCGGTGGATTCGCCTTCGGGAATGACTGTGCCCGGGGCAAAGGTCACATAGTTGATCGGGCTTGCCTCGGCATCGATCTCATCGAAGGCGACGCGGAATTCTTCGGCCGACCAGCGGGCGTCCCAGGTGGCACGACTGATCTTTGCGCCCTCGGCTTCCAGCACCCCGGTGATGGCATTCTGTCCGGGGAAGGCCTTGGCATCGTCCTGCGAGACCAGGATCCAGAGCTTCTGTTTCGCCAGCGGCTTGACGAGTGTCGGATCCCATTGACCGGCAACGAGGAAAGAGGCGGCGAAGAAATCGGGATACTTAATATCCATTGCTATCGACATCATGCAGCCGCCCGACTGGCCGGTGGTGTAGAGGCGGGTCGTGTCGATGCTGTATTCCCCGGTTAGCCTATTGATCAGATTGATCGTGGCATCGAGCGCGTCGGAAGTACGGGAATCGTCGTCGGCGATGATCTCGGCGAATTGCGGCGCCAGAACGAAAGCCGGACGCTCGGCCTGGTCCTCCGGACCCGCCCAGGAGATCGCGCCGAGCCCCTGGAACAGCGTGGTGCGTGTCATGTCGCTGGTCGCCCCCGCATCGTGCATGAACAGCACCAGCGGATAGCGTTGCGCCGGATCGTAGTCCTTGGGCACGAAGAGATTGTAGCGCAGGTGCTTGCCCGTCTTCGTGTCGTTGAATTCGAGCTGTTGGAAGTTGTCGACGACCAGGTTTTCGACATTCGCCGTCTCGACAGCTCGGTCGCCACCGTCGATCACTTGGCCATCGGCCAGCGTGACCAGCCCGGACTGCACAACTGTCGCAGAGGCGGGTGGATAGGTCGTATCATGGACTGGTACGTCGCCTGCATGGCCCGGGCCGCCGCGGCCCCCCGGACCGCCGCCACTACTGCCCGGCTCTCCGCTCTTTTGGGCGAGCGCCGCATTCGCATCCTCGGCTGAAAGGACGACGATAACGAAAGGTCCCTCGTCGGCCCGATCCGCCGGGTCGGCGGTAGTGCTGGCGAAAACTTCAGTGACGGTCCGTCCCTCGACCGAGAAGCTATCGGCAGAGAGAGACGCACCATCAACCGATGCCTCGTATTCGATCGCCACGGCGATCAGCTTGACGCCCTCGCCGAAGACTTTTGTGACCGCTATGGCGGACTTCGTATGGTTGCCGCCGTCCTGCGCAAAAGCCGATACGCCGACCGCAAGCAACGCCCCGGTGCCAGCACCCATGATCAGAAAATCCCTGCGGAAGTGCATAGTATCGTTCTCCTTCAATTCCCGGACAGTTTCATTCGTTTGAAATGCCCGATAATCCCCGAGGTCGCGGATTCCGCAGCGCCTCTGCCAGAGGGCAAGCTGCACACCTCGTTGGTGAAGCGGTCGTAGCGCTGGGCATAGGCATGTACTGGGCCGCGCCGTCGACCATCGTCACCATTATGGTGGCGTTTGTCGAGTTGGGGTTTACGCGCACGACCACCGCTACGGTTGCGGCGAAGGCGAAGGTTTTCAAGCGTTCGATCTATGAAGTCTTCAGCGACAAGTTGGAACTGTTCGACGCAGCCGTCCGCGAGCAGAGCAGCTGATTCCAATTCAGTGCGCCGCGACGAACCCGTCCTTTCACCTCCGGAACGGTAATCGTCTAGATTCCTCCGCTGCCCCACGGGCCATGGTGGCTGTCGGCGCCATCGACGCGGTCGAAGCCGTGGGCGCCGAAGAAGTCGCGCTGCGCCTGGATCACATTGGCCGTGCCGCGGCCGCGGCGGTAGCTGTCGAAGTAGCCGAGCGCCGAGGCCAGCGCCGGTGCCGGCAGGCCGCCGAGCGCTGCCGCCGAAACGACGCGGCGCAGTGCCCCGTCGGTTTCCTTGACCATGGCGGCAAAGGCCGGCGTGACGATCAGGTTGGCGGCATCGGGCGCCTTGGTGAAGGCGGTGGTGATTTCATCCAGGAACTGCGAGCGGATGATGCAGCCGGCGCGCCAGATCTTGGCAATCGTCGGCATCG
>NZ_MBST01000032.1:0-44875 GCF_001695865.1 Ensifer sp. LC384 | reverse complement strand
CGCCAATCAAGGAAACCTTAAGAACGAAGGACATCGTCGCCAGCAGCGCCGCCGCCCTCGTCAGTGATCGGGCTTATAGACCCCCATCCTCACAGACGTCAACAGTCAATTTCAAAAAAAATGACAGTTTTCTGACAAAGTCCGGAAATGCGGGCTTTTTGCCCCGAAAAAACTTTCCAGCCCGTCCTAACGGCCTGTGGAGACACATTTTGGCCCTTACTTCTTCACAATCCATCGATCTAAGCGTCATCAACGGCGCGTCACGCGGGGGCGCATGGGGGTACGCGGATGCGCACATACAAAGGGGTGTGCGCTCCCCTCCCCTGTCTTCCCGATCGATTTGACTCCCGTGTGTGAAAGATGCACATCTTCGCGCAACGTATCGCCTGCAAGAATACGGCAAGAGAAATCAGGGGCCCCCAGCTCGGAATGATCACCGACAAGAAAATGGTCCGGTCGCTTGGCGACCAACCGCCGATCCTTGCGGACGGCCGGCGCGCGCCGGACAGACGCGAGATTTCGTTGCGCTGGCTTTCAGGCACATTCCTGACGGGCATCACCTCCAGCCTTCTTATGGGCGTCGCCCTTTTCGCAGCGCTTGACGGTCGCCAGCAGCTGGCGATCCCCGCCGAAGCCTATGCAGCACTCGACGCATCGAACGGCGGCAACGCGCCGGTCAATGCCAAGCGCGGCGACCGCATCCTTTCTCCCAACATCGTTGCCAAGCCGGCCGACAAGACCGTCATGGAAGTCTCGACGATGATCCATGACGGCGAGAAGGAAGTGGTGCGCAAGCAGCCCTTTGTTCACGTCAAGATGGCGCTTGCCGCCAACCACCAGGTCTCCGACAGCTATCCGGATTTCGACCCGCTGACGATCTTCTCCACCGACGACGCCGATGCCGAACCGCAGGTCGCACGCACCGGCACCCTTTACGGCTCCAACGTCGATTCCGAAGTGGCGCTGAAGACGGTCGATTTCCCGATCAAGGGCTCCAGCCTGACCTTCGACAGCTCGATGTCGCTCGACGAGGTCGAGGAGAATGTGCGCACCAATGGTTCGGTGCTGACCGAAGGCAGCACCCAGGTCGCTTCGCTCTTTTATGTCGACCCGCAGCGTTTCGCCTCCGATAGCGACGGCCTCGACCTGCTGCAGGGCCTGACCGCGCGCATCGTCGAGCAGAACAAGAGCGACGCGGCTTACGAGAGCATCAACGAACAAAGCACCGAATATGCCGACGACATCATTCCGGTACGCCGGAAGATCGACATCGCGACCGCCATGGTCAATGCCGGTTATGCCAAGGCGCAGGCCGAAGACGCAGCCGGTTATATCGGCGACGCGCTCGGCGCCAAGGAACTGAACGACGGCGACGTCCTGCGCATCGGCATCATCCAGAAGGGCGAGGAAGCGCGCATCGTTCGCGCCACCGTCTATTCGCGCAACCGCCATGTGCTGACGATGGCCGTCGACGACGGCGGCCGCTTCGTGCCCGGCGCCGAGCCGCCCAAGCTCGATGCGGTCGCGACCGCCTTCGACGACAACGGCACGCCGACGATCACCAGCACCCACGATCTGCCGCGCGTCTATGACGGCATCTACCGCGCCGCGCTGTCCTACGGCATGAACACCGACATGGTCGGGCTCGTGGTCAAGCTGCTCGCCAGCAATGTCGACTTCCAGGCGCAGCTGAAACCAACGGATTCGCTCGAAGCCTTCTTCTCGGTCACCGACGATCGCGGCATGGCAACGGCGGAATCCGAACTGCTCTACGTCAGGGCGAAGTTCGGCGACGCGGAAACGACCTTCTACCGCTTCCAGGATCCGGACGACAACTCGATCGACTACTTCAACAGCGAAGGCAAGAGCATCCGGCAGTTCCTGTTGCGCAACCCCGTGCCGAACGGCCATTTCCGCTCCGGCTTCGGCATGCGTCGCCACCCGATCCTCGGCTTCTCGCGCATGCACACCGGCGTCGATTGGGCGGCACCCCGCGGCACGCCGATCATTGCAGCCGGCAACGGCACGGTGGAGAAGGCTGGCTGGGATTCCGGCGGGTACGGCAACCAGACGCTGATCCGCCATGCCAACGGCTATGTCTCCTCCTATAACCACCAGAGCGCGATCGCCAAGACCGTCAAAACAGGCGCGAAAGTGGTCCAGGGTCAAGTGATCGGCTGGGTCGGCACGACGGGTCTTTCGACCGGTCCGCACCTGCACTACGAACTGATCGTCAACGGCAACAAGGTCGATCCGCTGCGCATCCGCCTGCCGGGCGGCAAATCGCTGGGCGGTGACGCGCTCGCGAAGTTCGAGAAGGAGCGCGACCGCATCGACGAGTTGCTGGACAAGGACGGCAGCGAAGTCGCCAGCAAGTAGCCTGCGACACCCACCTCTTACAGCGACCTTTGCGCGTCTATTTAGACGCGCAAAGGTCGCTGTAACACTTTGAGTTGCTGCATAGTTTTGTCCTTAAATCGATTCCGATTTAAGGAATTGTGCAGTAGCGGTTTGGTGCCTTGATAGGCGGTGGCCGCGATCCCCGCAGCGGCGGAATTTCAAGCGCATGAACGAAAAAGGCCGCCCCGAAGGGCGGTCTTTTTCAGTTTCTGTGGTTTAGGCGGCTTCCTTTTCCGTGCCGGCGCCACGCTTGAAGTTCAGCCGGTCGGAGCCGGCAAGAACCTTGATGGCGGATCCGTCCGGGAACTCGCCCTGCAGGATCTTTTCAGCGAGCGGATCCTGAAGATACTTCTGGATCGTCCGCTTCAAGGGGCGGGCGCCATAGGCGGGATCGTAGCCCTTTTCGGCCAGGAACGTCCGCGCGTCGTCCTCCAGTTCCAGCGTGATCTTGCGCTCGGACAGCAGCTTGCGCAGCCGGGCCAGCTGGATATCGACGATCGCGCCCATTTCCGAGCGACGCAGCCTGTGGAACAGGATGATCTCGTCGACGCGGTTGAGGAACTCCGGCCGGAAGGCCGACTTGACGACGTCCATCACCTGGTCGCGAACCACATCGCTGTCCTCATTCTCACCGAGCCCGGTCAGATACTCCGCGCCGAGGTTCGAGGTCATGATGATCATCGTGTTGCGGAAGTCGACGGTGCGACCCTGACCATCCGTCAGGCGACCGTCGTCGAGCACCTGCAGCAACACGTTGAAGACATCCGGATGCGCCTTCTCGATTTCGTCGAACAGCACGACCTGATAGGGCCGGCGGCGGACGGATTCGGTCAGCGCACCGCCTTCCTCGTAGCCGACATAGCCGGGAGGTGCGCCGATCAGCCGGGCAACGGAGTGCTTCTCCATATATTCCGACATGTCGACGCGCAGCAGCGCGGTCTCGTCGTCGAACAGGAAGCGGGCAAGCGCCTTGGTCAACTCGGTCTTGCCCACTCCGGTCGGGCCGAGGAAGATGAACGAGCCGATCGGCCGGTTCGGATCCTGCAGGCCGGCGCGCGCACGGCGAACAGCACGCGATACGGCCTGGACGGCATCGCCCTGACCGACGACCCATTTCGCCAGTTCGTCTTCCATCCGAAGCAGCTTCTCGCGTTCGCCTTCCAGCATCTTGTCGACCGGGATACCGGTCCAACGTGAAACCACATGGGCGATGTTGTCGGGGGTCACGACCTCCTGCACCATCGGATTGGCGTTGGCGTTCTCCTGGCTTTCGGCATCGGAAAGCTCTTTTTCGAGCTTGGGGATGACGCCATAGGTCAGCTCGCCGGCGCGCTGGAACTCACCCTTGCGCTGGACGATCGCCAGTTCGTTGCGGGCTTCGTCGAGCTGCTTCTTGAGGTCGGCGGCGCGGCCAAGCTTCTGCTTCTCCGCCTGCCAACGCGCCGTCAGCGCCGATGCCTGCTCTTCGAGCGAGACCAGATCGAGCTCAAGCTTCTCCAGCCGGTCTTTCGACGAGCTGTCGGTTTCCTTCTTCAGCGCTTCGCGCTCGATCTTCAGCTGCATGATGCGCCGGTCGAGTTCGTCGAGTTCCTCGGGCTTGGAATCCACCTGCATGCGCAGACGTGAAGCCGCTTCGTCCATCAGGTCGATCGCCTTATCCGGCAAGAACCGGTCGGTGATGTAGCGGTTGGAAAGCGTCGCGGCGGCAACCAGCGCAGAGTCGGAGATCCGCACCTTGTGATGCTGCTCGTATTTTTCCTTCAGGCCGCGCAGGATCGAGATGGTGTCCTCGACCGTCGGCTCCTCGACCATGACGGGCTGGAAGCGGCGGGCAAGGGCGGCGTCCTTTTCGACGTGCTTGCGGTATTCGTCGAGCGTGGTCGCGCCGACGCAATGCAGCTCGCCGCGCGCAAGCGCTGGCTTCAAGAGGTTGGAGGCATCCATCGCCCCTTCCGCCTTGCCGGCACCGACAAGCGTGTGCATTTCGTCGATGAACAGGATGATCTCGCCGTTTTCCGCCTGCACTTCGTTGAGCACAGCCTTCAGCCGCTCTTCGAATTCGCCGCGGAACTTCGCGCCTGCGATCAGCGCGCCCATGTCGAGCGCCATCAGGCGCTTGTCCTTCAGGCTTTCCGGCACGTCGCCATTGACGATGCGCAGAGCGAGGCCTTCGGCGATCGCCGTCTTGCCGACGCCGGGCTCGCCGATCAGGACCGGGTTGTTCTTGGTCCGGCGCGACAAGACCTGGATCGTGCGACGGATTTCGTCGTCACGGCCGATCACCGGGTCGAGCTTGCCTTCGCGCGCATCGGCCGTCAGATCACGGGCGTATTTCTTCAGGCTGTCGAACCCCTGTTCGGCATTGGCGCTGTCGGCCGTGCGGCCCTTGCGGATGTCGTTGATGACCTGGTTGAGCTTGGTCGGCGTCACGCCCGCCTTCTTCAGGATGTCGGCCGTGGCGGCAGAACTTTCGATCGCCAGCGCCAGAAGCAGGCGCTCGACGGTCACGAAGCTGTCACCGGCTTTCTTGGCCGCTTCTTCGGCGCTCGAAAAGACGCGAGCAAGCGGCTGCGACAGATAGACGGAACCGTTGCCGCCGGAAACCTTCGGCAGTTTTGCCAGGGCCGCATCATTGCCGGCGCGCGCTTCGCGCGCATCGCCGCCCGCCCGCTCGATCAGCGAGGCGGCCATGCCCTGGTCGTCGTCGAGCAGCACTTTCAGCACATGCTCGGGCGTGAACTGCTGATGTCCCTGCGCCAACGCATAGGTCTGCGCCGATTGCAGAAAACCGCGCACGCGTTCGGAATATTTCTCGATATTCATTCTCTACCTCCATAGCCCACCAGGCCCGTCACACGGCACCCGCTGGTGTTTCAGGATCAGGCCCCCGCATTCGGCGAACCTGTCATTGGCCGTCGATCCACACCTTGCGCGGGATCAACGCGTCCGAAGCGAATATGGGGCAGCGGTTTTCGAAATTAAAGGGCTGATTGCATGTCGCAAATAGGAAATCTTGCGGGGGATGCAAACGGCCACGCCTCTTTGCGATGCGTGGCCATTTGCAAGTGGATGCCGGCATGCCGGGTGGCCTCAGACGAACGCCCTCAGTGGCAGCTCAGAGGTCAGTGATCGACAAATGACGTACCGAACTCCTTCATCCGGGAGACGTAGTAGGCCGGCTCGATCAGCACCTCAGGCAGATAGAGGCCGGCCTTGGGCGCCTCGCCGCCGGCAAGACCGAGCATACGCTCGACCGCAAGGGCAACGCCAAGTGCCGTCAACGGCGCCTGCCCCTGCGGATGCACGATCTCGTGCCGGCGCGTCAGCGGTTCTCCGTCCTTCGCCTGTCCAGCGATTTCAAGCGTGATCTCGGTTGAAAACGGTTCGCCGCGCCGCCGGCTGGCGGACACGCTATAGGCAAGGTCGAGCCGGATTTCCTTGGCGCCGGTTCGCGCGGCCAGCGCCATGACATCAAAGGGCGAATAGGCCGCAGCATCGAGTTCGACGCCATCGACACTTCTGTAGCGCGCGAGCGCCTCTTGCCCGCTCGCCCAATGCAGCTTGCCGTCCTTGACCGTGAGCGAGGCAGGCGCCTTGCCGGTAATGCGGTTGTAGTCGGCGAGTGCCGCGGGCCCGCCCATATCCTCTTCGTCGAGCAGCACGCCGATGCGGATCGCATCGACCGTCTCATAGGACGAGAGGGTGTCGAGCACGGGGAAAATCGCCGCTCCCGCAAGCCAATGGCTGGCGAGCAGGATCGGCGCCTTGTCCGGCGCATGGATATACTGTGCAACCTCAGGCCCGACCTCGAACGTTCCGCTGGAGAGGCTGATATACGGTATTCCCTTGTTCTGCGCGTACCGCATCGAGGTCAGTCTCTCGTCCTTGACGAAGATGACCACGGCGCTGAAGGCGGCATTGTCATCAAGGCCAAGATCGGCGCGGTCGAGATCGATCCGTACACCGATCGCTCCCCCGACCTGGTCGGCGACGGCCTGCGCCCGGGAGAGATCCCGGCCCCCGATTGCCAGCGGCAGACCGGGGTGCAGCCTGCGGATCGCCTTGGCCGCCTGTGACCCGACAACGCCGGAGCCGCCGATGATCAGGACGGGTGAGAACTTGCTCGACATGTTCATATCTCCTAGACGGAAGAGAGGTGGGCGTTTTGCCAACCTACCATTAGTAGGTTACCATCAGTAGATAAGTAGCAAACGCGTTGCGTCAAGGGATTGGGATATTTATCGCCTGGCGCGAACGACCGGAGGAGAGCAGCCGATGCCGAAGACGGCGTTGAGGAAACTTGCCAAGCCCGAACGGCGTGCGCAGCTCATCGAAACCTCCAAGGAAATCCTGCGGGAATGCGGCGCAGACGCCCTCACCCTCGGCCACCTTGCCGAACGCGCCGGCGTCAGCAAACCGATCGCCTATGAACACTTCGGCACCCGCGAAGGGTTGCTGATCGCACTATCGCGCGAGATCGAGAGCCGTCACACGGAAAAACTGAAGAACGGCTTGCTGGTGGCGCCGGCCGAACTGGCATCCGTCGCCGGCATCATCAGCTCCGTCTATATCGGATGTGCCGTCGAGAACGGCTCGGAATGGCAGGCAATGTCAGGCGCCCTGCGTGGCAACGCCGAGATGGACCGCGTGCAGCAGGAACTGGCCGACGACTATGTCGGGCTCATTGGCGTGGCTGTCGCCCCCTTCTCCAACCTCACTGACGACGATCTGCGCCTGCGTTGCGCAGGCATTGCCGGCGCTGCGGAAACGATTGCAAGAGAGTTCGTCCGGGGTCGCGCGACCGCGGAGAATGCGGCTGCCAATCTCGCAGCCTTGATCGTCAACGGCATCGGCGCCTGATGCACAACGCTCCACAACGGCCGCGATCAACCGGCTGTTCGAACAATGGTCAGGCAACAAAAAACCCGGCCGCAAAGCGGACCGGGCTTTTGATGTTTGTTTCTGCCGGGCCGCATATGCGGCCCTGCGAAGATTTACTCGGACGCGGCCAGAGCCGGAGCTTCCGGAGGCGCTTCGCCTGAAGCTTCGCCTTCACCGGCAGCCTCATCGGCTGCACTGCGGCGCGGACGGCGCGGGCGCGGTGCGCTGCGGCGGCGCGAGGCCGCACGGCCGGAAGCCGCTGGCGTTTCTTCTTCCATCGCCACTTCGGCTGGCGTGCCGTCGATGACGGGCTGCGGGCCCGAACCGTCGATCACCGGCTGCTGCTCGATGACCACGGGAGCGGCTGCAAGCGGAGCCGGTGTCTCGTCGGCGTAGCCCTGATCCAGATCGTCCTGATCCTGGTCGTTGGCATCCTGGCCGCGGAAATCCTGGCGCTCTTCGCGCTGGAAGCGATCCTGCATCTGCGCCTGTGCGGCTGCGATGATGCGGTTGTAATGCTCGGCATGCTGAAGATAGTTTTCAGCGATGACACGGTCGCCAGAGCTCTGCGCGTCGCGAGCAAGCGCCGAGTATTTCTCGGCAATATGCTGCGCGGTACCGCGAATCTTCACGTCCGGACCCGAACTATCATAGGTCCGCGTCAGGGGATTGGATCCCTTGCGGTTATGACTGTTGTTGCTTCCGTTGTTGTTATTGTTGTTATTATTGTTATTCCGCCCGCGGCCGCGCTTGTTTTGCTGTCCTGGCCTCATAGTACATTCACCCGAATTCTCTTGATAATGATGATCATGTGGTTTCGTCTTCCGGCCGGATCCGTCCGCGCCCGACAGAGCACGCGCCGGTGAGCCCGCACATGGCGGCTTCGGCGCCGACTGGCGTCAAATTAGCAGGTACCTGCACAAGGCACTGTTGAACCCTAGCAACTCTTTCTTGAGAGCAATCCCCGTGGCCAGGTCATACCGGAACGAATCTTAGGTCCATGACCATCTGCCCAGTGCGCGGGCAAACTAGCCCGCTTCCTCTGGGATTCCAAGCCCTTTCTTTGCGTCTGCAAGAAAGAAGATGCGCCAGTGCAGCATTTTTTCAACGGTCGAAGCTACGCTCGAAGATCAGCACCCGGTCGTTACCGCCCAGATCCTTGGCTTCTTCGCGCAAACGGAAGTTCTCGGCATTAAACAATGCCGTAACCGCCTCTTTCTGATCGAAACCGATTTCCAAGCCTATCACGCCGTCTGTCTCAAGATGATGACCGGCCTGAAGGGCGATGGCACGATAGGCATCAAGGCCGTCGTCTCCGCCATCGAGTGCTGCGGCCGGATCGTGCAATCGCACTTCCGGCTCAAGCTCTGCAACTACACTGGACCGTATATAAGGCGGATTTGAGACGATGACGTCGAAGCGCCCCTCCACCCTTTCGAACCAGTTGCTGCGCAGGGCCTCGAAACGATCCGCAAGGCCAAGCGCCTCGGCATTTGCACTCGCTGTCGCCAACGCATCCTCGGATATATCGGTAGCCGTGCCGTGCGCTTCAAGAACGCTGGCGAGCAAAGCCAGGCAGATCGCCCCCGTCCCTGTGCCGAGATCGAGAAGCCGGCAGCTCCCCTTCGCCGTAACGGTACGGCGCAGATGCGGGATCATGCGATCGACGAGCGTTTCCGTATCCGGCCTCGGCTCCAGCGTTTCCCGCGACAGCTTGAGCGGCAGGCCAAAGAACTCCCGCTCGCCGAGAATGCGGTAGACCGGCTCGCGCGCGATCCGCCGCTCGACGGCGGCCCGGACCCTGACGGCGTCCACCTCCGAAACCGGGTCCTTGCCACGGGTCACGACATCCGTCAGCGAAAGCCCGAGCAGGCCCGACACCAGATGGCGCGCGTCGAGTGTCGCATGCTCGATGCCGGCCGCGGTCAGGCGGTCCCGGCTTTCCGCCACGAGGCGCGCGAGCGTGGCAGTCATCGCGATCAGCCTCGTTGCTCGCCCAGGAGAGCCAGTTGGCTCGCCTGGTAATCGGCCAGCAGCGCATCGACGACTTCGTCGATTTCGCCGATCATCATCCGGTCGAGCTTGTAGAGCGTCAGGTTGATACGGTGATCGGTGATGCGCCCCTGCGGAAAGTTGTAGGTGCGAATACGTTCGGAGCGGTCGCCGGAGCCGACCTGGCTCTTGCGGTCGGCCGAACGTTCGCTGTCGGCGCGCTGGCGCTCCATGTCATAGAGCCGCGAACGCAGCACCTGCATCGCCTTGGCGCGGTTCTGATGCTGCGACTTTTCCGAACTCGTGACGACGAGACCGGTCGGGAGATGGGTGATGCGCACGGCGGAGTCTGTCGTGTTGACGTGCTGCCCACCCGCGCCCGACGAGCGCATGGTGTCGATGCGGATGTCCTCGGGCCGGACCTCGATGTCGATCTCCTCGGCCTCCGGCAGCACGGCGACGGTTGCCGCCGAGGTGTGAATGCGTCCGCTCGCTTCGGTTTCCGGGACGCGCTGAACCCGGTGCACGCCCGACTCGAACTTCAACCGCGCAAACACGCCGCGACCGGAAACGGTGGCGATGATTTCCTTGAAACCGCCAGCTTCGCCGTCGCTGGCCGAAAGCACTTCGACCCGCCAGCCCTTGGCTGCCGCATAACGCTCGTACATCCGGAAAAGATCGCCGGCAAACAGCGCTGCCTCCGAGCCGCCGGTTCCCGCGCGGATTTCGAGGATCGCGCTCTTTTCGTCGGCTGCATCCTTCGGCAAGAGCAGGATCTGGATCTCCTGTTCC
The DNA here is from genome assembly GCF_001695865.1 of Ensifer sp. LC384. Taxonomy (NCBI): domain Bacteria; kingdom Pseudomonadati; phylum Pseudomonadota; class Alphaproteobacteria; order Hyphomicrobiales; family Rhizobiaceae; genus Ensifer; species Ensifer sp. LC384. The sequence goes on along the minus strand of NZ_MBST01000032.1, from coordinate 34,810 downwards.
AGCTGCTCGATCGCCTCCACGACTTCAGGCCTTTCCATCTCGGCCAGGTCGCGCATGTCCTTGTCGGTCGTCCTGTCGGCCAACATGGCATTGATGTCGGCAAGCTCGGCGGTTGCCTTCTCATAGGCGCGGATCTTGGTGACCACAGGCTGCAGTTCGGAATATTCCGACGCCAGCTTCACATAGACGTCGGCCGCGGGCCCTGCCGACATGCGGGCCTCGATCTCGCCGAACCGCCGTTCCAGTTCGCGCATTTTCTCAATGGGAAGCTTTGCCAAGTGTCACTCCAAATGCGCTTCGCCTCGCCCGGATCATAGCCCGAACGAGGACAAAAGCCCTTCAAATCTATCTAAACCGGGATGCCGTTCGCCGCAGCGAAGTCGATCAGGATCTGGCGAACCGGCGTCTGGTCGCGCGTGTCGTCCAGCGCCGCGTTCAGGACCTCGCCGAGCTTGCCGGCATCGAGAGCCAAGAGCATCGCCTTGATCGGCCCGACTGCCGTCGGTGACATCGACACCGAGCGGTAGCCAAGACCGAGCAGGGCCATGGCCGACAAGGGCTTGCTCGCCATCTCGCCGCAGAGCGTCACCGGTGTCTGATGGCGCTCGCCGCCGCGCACGATATCGCGCAGGATTCTGAGGAAGGGCCGGCCAAGCACGTCGAAGCGCTCGGAGACGCGGGCATTGCCGCGATCGACCGCCATGGCGAACTGGAACAGATCGTTCGAGCCGACCGAAACGAAGTCCACCTCGCTCATCAGCTCGTCGAGCTGCCACAAGAGCGCCGGCACTTCCAGCATAGCGCCGAACTGCAGCTTGCGCGGCAGCTGTTCGCCGAGCTTCGACTGGCGCTCGATTTCCTTTTGCAGCAGTTCGCGGGCTTCCTTCAGCTCCGAGACCTCGGTCACCATCGGCAGCATCAGTCTCAGCTCGGCGCCGGCAGCGGCGCGCAGCATGGCGCGAAGCTGGGTGCGCAGCAGACCCGGCCGGTCGAGCGAAAGGCGGATCGCCCGCCAGCCGAGCGCCGGATTTTCCTCTTCCGCCGCACGGAAATAGGGAACCACCTTGTCGCCGCCGATATCGAGGGTGCGGAAGGTCACCGGCTTGCCGCCGGTCTGCTTCAGGACGCTGCGATAGAAGGCCTCCTGCTCTTCCGCCTTCGGCATGGTCGAGGCGATCATGAACTGCAGCTCGGTGCGGAAAAGGCCGATGCCCTCAGCACCCGCCTCGTTCAGATGCGGCAGGTCGACCAAAAGGCCGGCATTCATCTGCAACGTGATGCGCTTGCCGTCCTTGGTGAGTGGCTCGACGTCCTTGAGCGCCCGGAACTGCGCCTGTCGGCGTGCGCGGAAACGCACCTTTTCCTCGTAGGCGCGCTGCAGATCGGCCAGAGGCCGCAGGTGCACCTTGGCATCGTCGCCATCGATGATGACGGCATCGCGATTTTCGGCAAGCGCCACAGCACCCGCAGCCTGGCCGACGACCGGGATGCCCATAGCGCGGGCGACGATGACCACGTGGCTGGTGACGGCACCCTCTTCAAGAACCAGGCCGCGGACGTTTTCGCGCGGATAGTCGAGAAGTTCGGCCGCACCCATGGCGCGCGCGACGATCACCGCATCGGTCGGAAAATCGCTGGCCGAAAGCTTGGCGCCATAGCCCGAAAGCTGTCGCAGCAGCCGGTTGGCCAGATCGTCGAAATCGTGCATGCGCTCGCGCAGATAGGGATCCGTCAGCCGGATCATGCGCGCCTTGGTCTCGCTCTGCACCCGTTCGACGGCGGCTTCGGCCGTCAGGCCGTTGCGGATCGCCTCTTCCAGCTTCCGCACCCAGCCGCGGTCATGGGCAAACATGCGATAGGTCTCGAGCACCGCGCGGTGCTCACCCTCCATCGACACTTCGCGACGCGACAGCATGTCGTCGATCGAGATGCGCAGCGATCCCAGCGCTTCGGCAAGCCGCTGCAATTCCTGGTCCGTATCCTCGTTCAGAAGATTGGTGACGACGATCCTCGGCTCGTGCAGCACGACATAGCCAAGGCCGATGCCTTCGCCGTAGCTGTTGCCATCGATCGAGACCGGGCGGGACAGATCGAGCTCGAGGCCGGGCTTGGTGATTTTCTTCAACTCGCCGGTCGCCACCATCTCGGCGAGAACCATCGCGGTCGTTTCCAGCGCCTCGACCTCGTCTTCCCGGTAGTTGCGCTGCGCCTTGTTCTGCACGACGAGAACGCCGAGCGCGCGGCCCGTGCGCAGGATCGGCACGCCGAGGAACGAGTGATAGATCTCTTCGCCGGTTTCCGGCAGGTAGGTAAAGGCGGGATGCGCCTGGGCGTCGGATAGGTTGAGCGGCCGCGCAGACGCAGCAATGGTGCCGACAAGGCCCTGCCCCATCTTCAACTGCGCCAGGTGGACGGCGGTCTTGTTCAGACCTTCGGTCGCGTAGAGTTCGAGCACGCCGTCGGAACGCAGCACATAGACCGAACACACTTCCGCGACCATGTTCTGTGCGATCTGGCGCACGATCCGGTCAAGGCGCTCCTGTGGCTCGAGCGGTTCCGCCATCAGTTCGCGCAACCGCTTGAGGAGAACGCGCGGACCTGCGGAAAGGTCTCTCATCGCGTGGGGTCCCCCGAAAAAGAGTAGACGACGGCGGCGGAAGAATTCGCAGCCAAAACGGCTGCGAATCCCAAATCAGTCACCTGTCGGTTAACTCTTATCGAGACCGTAGGCGGAATGCAAAGTGCGAACTGCCAATTCGGCATAGGGTCCGTCGATCAGGATCGAGATCTTGATTTCGGAGGTGGTGATCGCCTTGATGTTGATGCCCTTGTCGGCCAGTGCACGGAACGCCGACGCGGCAACGCCCGCATGGCTGCGCATGCCGATGCCGATGACCGAGACCTTGACCAGGCCCGCTTCCGACTGGATCACGTCGTAGCCGATCTTTTCCTTATTGTCGCCAAGCACTCTCAGCGCCTTGTCGACATCGCCGGAAGGAACGGTGAAGGTCATGTCGGTCTTCGAACCATCTTCCGAGATGTTCTGAACGATCATGTCGACATTGATATGGGCTTCGGCCAACGGCCCGAAGATCGCGGCGGAAACGCCCGGCCGGTCGGCAAGACGGCGCAGCGAAATCTGGGCTTCATCCTTGGCATAGGCAATGCCGGTTACGACTTCCTGTTCCACGATTTCTTCCTCATCACAAATCAGCGTGCCGGGCGGATTGAGAAGGTCACCCATGCCCGGCGCATCGGGATCCTCGAAAGACGAGCGCACGAAGGTACGGACCTTGTGCACCATGGCAAGCTCGACCGAGCGCACCTGCAGCACCTTGGCGCCGAGCGATGCCATTTCCAGCATTTCCTCGAACGCGATCTTTTTCAGACGCCGCGCCTTCGGCTCGATACGCGGGTCGGTCGTGTAGACGCCGTCGACGTCGGTATAGATGTCGCAACGGTCGGCCTTGACGGCAGCGGCAATCGCAACCGCCGACGTATCGGAGCCGCCGCGGCCAAGCGTCGCCAGGCGATTGTCCGGGCCAAGGCCCTGGAAGCCGGCGACCACGGCCACCTGGCCCTCGCCCATGCGGCGGATGATGTCGGCACCCTCGATGTCGAGAATGCGGGCGGCGCCATGAGCGTTGTCGGTGCGGATCGGAATCTGCCAGCCCTGCCAGGAGCGCGCATTGATGCCCATCGACTGCAGCGCGATCGCCAGGAGACCCGAGGTCACCTGCTCGCCCGAGGCGACGATGGCGTCATATTCGCGCGCATCGTAGAACGGCGCATTGCTGCCGGCGACCTTGGGCATGTGCTGCACCCAACCGACGAGCTCGTTGGTCTTGCCGGACATGGCGGAAACGACGACCGCGACCTCATGGCCGGCGTCGACTTCACGTTTCACATGGCGAGCAACATTGTGAATGCGGTCCAAATCAGCGACGGAAGTTCCGCCGAATTTCATCACGATGCGTGCCATTTCGCCTCTACCGGTACCGAATGTTTGCGCGCAAGCGCGCGTGACAGGAAAGCGCCCCCGTCGGCACCCGACGATCAAAAAGTTTGGGAGACTTCTCGGACATCGGCCAATCACCGCTTCGGGGAGCGGAAAGTCGCGGCGTCTCTTAGCGGATCAGGGGGCGCGGCGCAATGGCAAGAAGGCAGGAATAAGGCCCGCGTGACAGCGACCTGGCCGCACGCTAAGCAACAATATTGCCAATCGACATCGCCTGGAGTAACGAACGGCCCGCCAGATAGCTTTACGGCTTTGCACATATGGCAAGAGCCATCTTCGGTCGCACCCAGCCCTCGCCACCCCGTTGAAAATTGCTCGCGCCGATGGTAAAACTGCGGCGCAACTCGATTGTGAAAGGAGGGCTGCGTTGTGATGACTTTTTTCCGGCACCACCGCCAGCGTGGCCCCGTCAACGCCCTGCAGATGCGTTTGCAGGGCTGACCGGTACAATCGCTTCGCGTCCTCGCGAACCTTATCCCTGGTCTGCCCCAGTGTGGTGCGGCTGAAAACCGTTTCGGTTTGAACGCCTGCACAGTTGTCCATTCCGAGCCGACGCGGCCCGAAGACTGCACCATACCGTGCATCGGGTCCGACAATCCGCCCAACCCGGCAGAAGTCTTGCCGCCCGTGGATGTTTGCCGTCGCTCGCGCAGTCCAGAGAACGAACATGGCCTTGATCAATATCCGCAACCTCGGCGTCACCCTCAGCACGGCGCTGTTTTCCAACCTCAATCTTTCGATCGCGGCCGGCGATCGCCTCGGCATCGTCGCCGCCAACGGGCGCGGTAAATCCACCCTGCTCAGATCGATCGGCGGCAGCTTCGAGCCGACGACCGGCGAGATCACCCGCTCGCGCGGCCTGACCATCGGCCATGTGGAGCAGAACGTGCCGGCACAGCTGTTGCCGCTGTCGTTCCATGAGGCGGTTCTTTCAGCACTTTCGGCCGAACAGGCAGACAGCGAAAGCTGGCGTGTCGATATCGTGCTGGATTCGCTCGAGGTGCCGGAGGCGCTTCGCCAACGCGCCGTCGCGGACCTCAGTGGCGGCTGGCAGCGGCTGGCGCTCCTTGCACGTGTCTGGGTCACGGATCCCGACGCACTGCTCCTCGACGAGCCGACCAACCATCTCGACCTGGCCAAGATCGCAAGGCTCGAATCCTGGCTGAATGCGCTAGCGCGCGACGTGCCGGTGCTGATCGCCAGCCACGACCGCGCCTTCCTCGACGCCACCAGCAACCGCACGCTGTTCCTGCGCCCGGACCAATCGCCCGTTTTCGCGCTACCCTATTCCCAGGCGCGCGCGGCCGTCGACGAACTGGACGCCTCGGAAGAGCGGCGCTACCAGCGCGACATGAAGGTGGCGCAGCAATTGCGGCGGCAGGCGGCCAAGCTCAACAATATCGGCATCAACTCCGGCAGCGATCTGCTGACGGTGAAGACCAAGCAGTTGCGCCAGCGCGCCGACCGGCTGGAAGACGCGGCCAAGCCCGCCCATCAGGAGCGTTCGGCCGGCGCGATCCGGCTGACCAATCGCGGCACGCACGCGAAAATCCTGGTAACGCTCGATGACATCCAGGTGGAAACACCGGATGGCACCCCGCTTTTCCGCACGGGAAAACGCTGGATCTGCCAGGGTGACCGCATCGTCCTGCTCGGCGAAAACGGCGCCGGCAAGACGAGGCTGGTCAACCTCATCCGCACCGCCATCGAAGAACCGGCACGCGCGCCCGAAACGTTGAAAGCCACGCCTTCCCTGGTGCTCGGCTATAGCGATCAGGCGCTTGAGGGTCTTTCGGACGAGGAGACCCCGCTTGCCGCCCTCTCCCGCCGGTTCTCGCTGGGCGACCAGAAGGTGCGTTCGCTGCTCGCCGGCGCCGGTGTCGGCATCGACATGCAGGACAAGCCGCTCGGCCGGCTCTCCGGCGGTCAGAAGGCGCGCCTTGCGATGCTGGTGCTTCGCCTGCGGGAGCCCAACTTCTACCTGCTCGACGAGCCGACCAACCATCTCGACATCGAGGGCCAGGAGGCGTTGGAAGACGCGTTGATGAAAAACGAGGTCAGCTGCCTGCTGGTGTCCCACGACCGCAGCTTCGTGCGCAACATCGGCAATCGCTTCTGGCTGATCGAGAAGCGGCGCCTCGTCGAAGTAGAGGACCCGGAGGATTTCTTCGCCGCGGCCGCTCAAGGCGAAATGGCCTGACAGGCAGGCGACGCGCGATGGATCCGTGCGCCGCTATGCCATGGAAGCAACTGCAGATGACCAATGCTCGCCAGCAACGAACTTGACTGAACGACGCGGTCGGGCGATATCGGACCCATGTGCGAACATGACGTCCCTATCATTGCGCGTTCGGCCAGCATCCCAACAGGCGGGATGCAGGGCGATAGAGCACGCTGACGAAAGAGCGTTCGCGCACCTGCAACCTCGCCGGAAACGGACGGGGTTCTTCTTTTGACGGGTGCGCCGTCCATCGGCATTTTGATGGAGAATGAAATGGCACAGAATATCTACGACAAACCGGAATTTTTCGAAGGCTACAGCCAGCTGGGGCGATCCGTGCATGGTCTCGACGGCGCCGCCGAATGGCCGGCGATCCGCGCCGCCTTGCCGGATCTGCAAGGCAGCCATGTGGTCGATCTCGGCTGCGGCTTCGGCTGGTTCTCGCGTTTCGCCCGCGAGCAGGGTGCCGCCCGCGTCCTCGGGCTCGACCTGTCGGAGAACATGATCGCCCGCGCCCGACGCGACACGGCCGATCCGGCGATCGAATACGGCATCGCCGATCTCGATCACCTGACACTCGAGGACGGCGCCTTCGACCTCGCCTACAGCTCGCTCGCATTCCACTATGTCGAGGACTTCGATCGCCTGATCCAGGCGATCCACAATGCGCTGATGCCCGGTTCGCACCTGGTCTTCACCATCGAGCACCCGATCTACATGGCCTCGCTCACCCCGGGCTGGCAGGTCGGAGAAAACGGGGAGAAGCGGTGGCCGGTGGATCACTACTCCGTCGAGGGCCGGCGCACGACGGACTGGCTGGCCAAGGGCGTGGTCAAATACCACCGCACGATCGGCACCACGCTCAACGCGTTGATGCGCGGTGGTTTCGCCATCCGTCACGTCGAGGAGTGGCACCCGACGCCGGCGCAGATCGCCGCCAATCCGGATCTTGCCGAAGAGATGGAGCGGCCGATGATCCTGATCGTCGACGCACAGAGATAAGGCCGGCTGGAGCCTGGGCCGGAACCGCCCGGGCTTCGCCCCATGCTGTCCCGCACGTTCATCCGACGCGACAGTTGTCGGCCAAAGAACAGGGCCGCAAATGGCGGCGAGCGAAAACGGGAGAGACGACAATGCGCAAGGTCATCATGTGGGACATGGTCAGTGTCGACGGCTTCTTCGAAGCACCCGGTCAGGACATCAGCTGGTTCGTCTTCGAGGATGAACTCGCGGCCTATATCGGCGAAACTCAGCTCGAAGCCGATACCCTGCTCTTCGGCCGGGTCACCTATGAGATGATGGCGTCCTACTGGCCGGAAGCCGAAGGCGATATCGCCACCTTCATGAACGGGGTCAAGAAGTACGTCTTCTCCCGCTCGCTGAAAACCGTCGGCTGGCACAACACTAAGCTCGTTACCGGCGACGCGGTCGCCGAAGTCGAACGCCTGAAGGCGCAGGAGGGCGGCACCATCTTCATCTTCGGCAGCGCGGATTTTGCCGCAGAGCTGGTGGAGAAAGGCCTCGTCGACGAATATCGGCTCGGCATCAATCCGGTCCTGCTCGGCGGCGGCGTTCCCCTCTTCAAACCTCTGTCGAAGCGCACCAGCCTCAGGCTCACCCACACGCGGCCGCTCAAGTCCGGTGTCGTCATCCTGCATTACCAGCCGCAGCCGGATGCCTGATCGAAGGCTGCCCGACGTGGCACCTGACGTCGCCGGACGCACGCGCGGCCGCTTCAGATGCGCTGTTGTGGCCGCTGCCCGCCTCTTGACATCGCTGCCCGATCGTCCGACTTCATCAGGCAGAATGAAGGAGATGGCAGCATGAGCGAGACAGCGCGCACGACGATCGACCAGAGCGAGGTAGACCGCTTTTCGGCCATGGCCGCCGAATGGTGGGACCCGACGGGAAAGTTCCGGCCGCTGCACAAGTTCAATCCCGTACGCCTCGCCTATATCCGCGACAAGGTCGCCGAGCATTTCGGCCGTGATCCGAAAAGCCCGCAGCCGCTGAAGGGCCTGCGCCTGCTCGATATCGGCTGCGGTGGCGGTCTGCTGTCGGAGCCCATGGCCCGCATGGGGGCTGATGTCGTCGGCGCCGACGCTTCGGAAAAGAATATCGGTATTGCCAAGACCCACGCGGCCGGCAGCGGCGTTGCCGTGGATTATCGCGCCGTGACGGCCGAGGCCCTTGCCGAGGCGGGTGAAAGCTTCGACATCGTTCTCAACATGGAAGTGGTCGAGCACGTGGCCGATGTCGACTTCTTCATGACCACCTGCGCCCATATGGTTCGCCCCGGCGGCCTGATGTTCGTCGCCACGATCAACCGCACGATGAAGGCGGCGGCGCTCGCGATCTTTGCGGCTGAAAATGTCCTGCGCTGGCTGCCGCGCGGCACGCATCAATACGAAAAGCTCGTGCGCCCGGAGGAACTGGAAAAGCCGCTTGTGGCGAGCGGCCTCGAACTGACCGAGCGCACCGGGGTGTTCTTCAATCCGCTGTCCAACCAGTGGAACCTGTCGAAGGACATGGACGTCAACTACATGATTGTCGCCAAGCGCCCGCTTTAACGGGAAAGCGCCAGCCCCCTCGGGCCTGCATCAAATCCTTTGCAAACCCCTCCGGCGACGCTGTTCGCCGGAGGGGTCGCTGTAACACTTTGAGTTGCTGCATAATTCCTTAAATCGATTCCGATTTAAGGAATTATGCAGCAGTCGAGCTTCGGCCTGGCCTGCCATTCGTGCTGGAGCAGGGCGTAGATGAACTCGTCCCCCCAGGCTCCGTTGAACAGATCGTTCTGGATCAGGTGCGCCTCGCGGCGCATGCCCAAGCGCTCGACGACGCCGACGGAGCCCGCGTTGAGTGGATCGAGGCGCGCAAAGATCCGATGGAAATTCAGCTTGGAGAAACCGAGCTCGAGCACCGCCCGCATCGCTTCGGTCGCATAGCCCTTGCCCGCAAAAGCCGGGTTGAAGACATAGCCGGTTTCCGCCTGCCGTGCCGCCTTGCTCGCGAGCTTCAGCAGCACCTCGCCGACGAGCGCGCCATCCTCCCGCCGCTCGACGGCAAAAACCGCGACATCTCCGTCTTCCTCGATACGAGGATTGCTCGCCCTGGCGAATTTTGCGCGCGCGCTGTCCTCGTCCAGCGGATCGGCATAGAGATAGCGGTAGACCTCCGGCAGCCTGTGATAGGCATGGAACCCGTCGAAATCCTCAGGTGCAAAATGCCTGACCGTCAGGCGATCGGTGGAAATACGAAGGTCGGAAAGATCCATTGCTGTCAAAATCCCGGATTGCAAAGATCCGGAGATGGGAAACAACGATCTGTTTTTAAAGGGTGTTTCCGGGATTTCACCCGACGGCACTGAAAATAGCCGACGTGAGGAGGTATTCCGGCTTGCCGCTCAGTTGACCTCGTCGGGCAACACCGGCAGCGGCGCGATAGCGATGCCCTCTTCGAGAAGAGCGACTGCCTCTTCCACGGTCGCCTGGCCAATGAGACCACGTTCGTCCGCCTCGCCGTAGTGGATCTTGCGGGCCTCTTCGGGAAAGCGGTCGCCGACATCCTCGGCATTTTCACGCACCGCTTTTACCAGTTCGCGAATCTTGGCGACGGTTTCCTTCTGTGCCTGATCCATGACCAGCGCCCGTGTCGCTTCCTTCTTGCGTGCGGTTGCGATCGACGGCGCCATCAGCTGTTTGGCAACGGACGTAGAATTGCAGGTGGGACAGGAAACGAGCTTGCGGTCCATCTGGCGTTCAAAGTCGTCACTCGACGAGAACCAGCCCTCGAAAGCGTGGCCCTGATCGCAGGAAAGCGTGTAGCGGATCAAGCGGCAACACCTCCCTTGCCAGCGAGCAAGACGTGGTCCAGCGCAAAGCTGCGCGCGTTCCTGAGGTTCGGGATCTTGGCGCGGGCCGCATGCACGGCAGCCACGTCGATATCTGCCAGGACGATCCCCTCGCCGGCGGCACCCGCCGCAGCAAGCACCTTGCCCCAGGGGTCGATGATCATCGAATGACCGAAGGTCTCGCGCCCGTCCTCATGCACACCGCCCTGTGCCGCGGCGATGACGAAGAAACCGTTCTCGATGGCGCGGGCACGCAGCAGGATCTCCCAGTGCGCTTCGCCGGTCTGGCGAGTGAAGGCCGCCGGCACCGACATCACCTGCACACCCGCGACCGCCTGCTGGCGGAACAACTCGGGGAAGCGAACGTCGTAGCAGATGGCAAAGCCCAAGGTGCCGAAATCGAGGTCCGCCAGGCGCGCCGTGCTGCCAGGGCTATAGGCCGCGCTTTCGCGCCAGCTTTCGCCATTGTCGAGATCGACGTCGAACATATGGATCTTGTCGTAATCGCAGATCTTGGCGCCGTCCGGACCGAACAGGAAGCCGCGATTGGCGATCTTGCCGTCTGCAAGCGCAATTGGGGTCGACCCGACATGCAGATGAATGCCAAGCTCGCCCGCAAGCGCTGCCGCTTCGCGCACGATGGTGTCGTTCGCCTCATCCCTGAGCACGGCCCGCAAACCTGCGCGATCGCGCTGGAGCGCTCCGGTCATCTCCGGCGTCTGGACATAGGTCGCCCCGTGCCCGGCCGCCTCGCGCACCAACCGCGCCATCGTCTCGGCATTTCTTGCCGGATCGACGCCGGAACACATCTGGATCGCGGCAGCCTTGAATGTCATCGCAGTCGGGCTCCTCAGAGCATTTCAGGGAAACATACGAAGCGTTTTCCCGTCAGGAAATGCGTAGAAACAGAAAGATAGAGCGCTTCCCTAGCTCTGTCTAAAGTGGAAACGGTTTAGGCGGCGAGCATCTCGTCGAGTTTTCCGGCCCGCTCCAGCGCGTGCAGATCGTCGCAGCCGCCGACATGGATGTCGTTGATGAAGATCTGCGGGAAAGTGACCCCGCCATGCGATTTCTCGATCATCTTCTGGCGCACCTGCGGATCGTAAGTCGCATCATGTTCGAGGAACGAGACGCCCTTGGTTTCCAGAAGCTTTTTTGCAGCCGAGCAATAACCGCAGAACTGACGCGTATAAATAACGACCGAAGCCATGTTTCCTAACCGCTCCTTCACCGGCAACGATGCCGGACTTCTATTTGTCATATAAGACCCGACATGGCTCTTGCAAAGGTTAAAACCGTGACATGTCCGGCCCCCGCCCGCTTCAGTGCGCGCGTCGCAGCCGTAACGGTGGCGCCGGTCGTATAGACGTCATCGACGAGAACGATGCGTTTTCCGATGAGACCTTGCTTACCACTCTCGGCAACGGCAAAGGCGCCGCGAACATTGTCCTCGCGCGCCTTGGCGTCGAGCCCGACCTGTTTGGTCGTGCGGCGGACGCGGTGAAGCGTTGCCGGAAGATAAGGGCGACCGGACAGTGCGGCGACGGCTCGGGCAAGCTCCGCCGCCTGGTTGTATTTACGCCCCCACAGCCGGAAGGCATGCAGTGGCACCGGGATGATGGCATCGGCGGAAGCGACGGCACCGTCGCTCGCCCGGACCATCCATTCCGCCATCATCGGCGCGAGATCGGTACGGTCCCGATATTTCAATCCATGCACCAGTTCACGCGCGATGCCTTCGTGGACAGCAACAGAGCGCAAGCGGTCGAAGACCGGCGGATCGGCGATCGCCTCTGGCGACATCGCTCCCTCCCCGTGGTCATGGGCAAATGGCAGGCCGAGGATTTCGCAGTAAGGCCGCTCGATCAATCGAAGCGTCGACCAGCAGGGGGCGCAGACCGCCCGATGGCGGCCCATCAGCCGCCCACAGCCGCAGCAAACGGGAGGGTAGACGACGTTGACGAGATCGTTGCCGATCCGACGCAGAAAGGTCAGGCACTCCGCCAGCCCAAAATGCCGCTCTTCCCCGTTCATGAGGTTGACTTTGCCGTCGTGTGGGTTTCTTTGCAGGACACTGGAACACCCTACAGCGCCGCGCGTGTTTTCAGACGCGCAAAGGTCGCTGTAGCACTTTGAATTTCAGCATGATTTTTCCCTTAAATCGGTTCCGCTCCAGGGAAGCAATCATGCTGTCGGAGCACAGTACCGTGGAAATCATCTTTGACCAGAGCCTTGTCGAGGCGCACCGTCGCCGGGCGCTGCGTAATGCCGACCCAAAGGCGGCCTTCCTCCTCGATATCGTCGCACAGGAGTTGGCCGACCGCGTCAGCGTGGTGGAGCGGCAGTTCGACAAGGCAATGGAATTGCACGGCTACACCGGCGCAACGGCGCATCGCCTTCTGGAAACGGGCAAGGTCGGAACGGTCGAGCGGGTGGAAACCGACCCCGGCTTCGGTACGACCGCCATGCCGGTTGCGATTGCGCCGCTCGAGCGCATCCCCGCCGAGCCCGAGACACTCAATCTTCTCGTCTCCCCCCTGTCGCTGCATCTCACCAACGACACGCCCGGCGCCTTCATCCAGGCGCGCCGGTCGCTGAAGCCCGACGGGCTTTTTCTGGCGGCAATTCCCGGCAATGGAACGCTGAACGAACTGCGCGAGGCGTTGCTTGCCGCCGAGGCCGAGTTGACCGGCGGTGCGAGCCCGCGGGTCATTCCCTTTGCCGACGTTCGCGACATGGGCGCATTGCTGCAACGGGCGGGCTTTGCCCTGCCGGTGGCGGACGCCGAAACCTATACGGTTCGATACGATTCGCTCTTCGCACTCATCCGCGATTTGCGGGCCATGGGCATGACCAGCCCGCTGGCGGCCCGCAGTCGGACACCGGTGTCCCGGCGCTTTTTCCTGAGGGCTGCGGAAATCTATGCAGAGCGCTTCTCCGACCCGGACGGCCGCATCCGCGCGACCTTCTCCGTCGTCTACCTCTCCGGTTGGGCGCCGCACGAAAGCCAGCAGAAACCGCTGAAGCCGGGCTCTGCGAAACAGCGGTTGTCGGAGGCGCTGGGGACGAAGGAAAGACCGGTCTGAAAACCCGATGATCAGGCCCTCAGTTTTGCGAATCCAGGAACGTCGTTGTCAGCAGATTGAAAAGAGACAGGAGTGCGTCTCTTAGTTGCTCCGCGCCAAGAAGCAGGCTGAGGCAAATCAGGCCAGCGATAAGCCCATACTCCACGGCAGTGGCCGCACTACTATCGCGAATAAGGCGCTTCAGCGTGTTCATATGTTCCCAACCCGGTTGGAACTCACTTCCCGACCGGCAGACACGCAGGGAACCAGTCCGACGCGCCGCCCAGATCAGCAGCCACTCTTGCTGCCGTCAGCATCGATGATGCAGACCGCACCCGGCATTTCCTGAAGCACGCTGCGGCGCACAGTATAGCGCTTCGTCGTGCCGTTCGAAGGGATCGAGCCGGTTGAAATATTGTCGTAGTCCACCGGCGTATTCGCCAGCATGCGCTTGTCCGTCTTCGAGGACAGCATCGGCGTCAGGATCAGCGTCAGCGCGATCACGGCCGTTCCAAACAACAGCGACAGATTGAGCACGCCTGTCCGGCGGGACTGGCTCGTCACCATGTCCTTCTCCTGAACCGTCCTCCAGAAATCGTCGTCTACCATCCCAGCCTCACAAACGCATAAGGTGCGGCGAACGGGAGCATCCTTCCCAAGCTTCGTTCTGCCACATTGCCCGAAACCGATACGCCGTTCGCTGAACGTTACGTACCGAAACTGAATTAAGGTTATCTTTGCGGGAGGGAGATAAACGATCGATTAATAATCGGTCGGTTTTTGGGTAGGTTCAGAGCAAATCCATCAGAAATGGGATAAGTGGCTCGTCGGCAGGAGGCATCGGGTAGTCGCGCAGCGCCTTGGAGCGCACCCATTTGATCGCCTGGCCCTCCCGCCCGATCGCCACGCCTTCATAGCGCCGGCAGACGTAAAGCGGCATCAGCAGATGGAAATCGTCGTAGGTGTGGCTGGCGAAGGTCAGCGGCGCCAGACACGCGACCTTGGTCTGGATGCCAAGCTCTTCGTCCAGCTCGCGGATCAGCGTTTCCTCCGGCGTCTCGCCGGGCTCCACCTTGCCGCCGGGAAACTCCCAAAGGCCGGCAAGCGATTTGCCTTCAGGGCGCTGCGCCAGAAGGATTCGGCCGTCGGAATCCACCAGCGCGCAGGCAGCGACGAGGACGATCTTCTTTCCGTTGGCGTCCATGGATCAGGCCTTCGGCGTGCGATAGAGATAGGTGTAGACGTCTGAGAAGCCGGCACCGCGATAGAGCGCCAGCGCCGCCTCGTTGTCTGCCTCGACCTGCAACCAGACCTTCTTGGCGCCGCGTAGCCGCGCCCAGCGCAGCGAAACGTCGAGCATGGCCTTGCCCACCCCCTGTCGGCGGAAGTGTTCGTCAACGGCAAACAGCATGATACCGGCGAGATCGTTGTCCTGAACGACAAGCGACACCGCCGTCGGGCCGCTCTCCACATCCTCGAAAAGAAACAGACCGCTTTCCGGCTTGATGGAATTGATGATCTCGGCGAGCGCCGCCTTGGTCTTGGGATCTTCCCTGCCGATGCGGATGCGCGCGTCGACGAAGCGGCCGACATCCTTGATCGGCAAATGGTCTATGCCATCGCCGAAGTCGCGCTCGGCGATATCAGCCATCATCACAATGCTATGGGAGAAGGCAGTCCAGCTCTCGGCATCCATGTGTGCGATCAGCTGCGGCGGCGTCAACGGCGTCTGCCGCACGGTCAGCGGCCGGCCGTAATCGGCAAAGCGTCGGGCGGCTTTTTCCAATCGGACGGGGATGTCGCGGTAATCGGAGGGATCGAGCGGGTTGACCGAATTGAGGCGCTTGGAATCGTGGCCGGCATTCAGCCGGATCAGCCAGCTGCCGTCATAGTGAACCGACGCTGCCGGCCAGGCGCGAAAACCGACGGCCTCAAGCCGCCGCACGCTCGGAAGATCAACCATGCGCTTGTCCTTGCCTTCAGCCGTAGCATCGCCTGCGCTCGGCTGAGTGTCGATCGATGTCATCTGCTTACCCCCAGGTCAGACCAGTCGTCGGCGATACGAGCAACCCGGGAGCTGCAAGCAGCCCCGCGAACGGTTGCCCGTGAATCCGTCAGCTTCTGTAGTCGCCGTTGATCTCGACATATTCCTTGGTGAGGTCGCAGGTAAAGACCGTCGCACGTCCGGAACCGAGGCCGATATCGACGCGGATCGGGATATCCTGCGCCTTCATGACTGCGGTGGCGGCCGCTTCCGAATAGGTAGGATCGCGCTCGCCCTCGACAGCGACGCGCACATCGCCGAACCAGATCGCCAGCCGGTCGCGCTCTGCCATCTCGCCGGATTTGCCGACGGCCATGACCACCCGCCCCCAATTGGCGTCCTCGCCGGCAACCGCAGTCTTGACCAGCGGCGAGTTGGCGATCGAAAGCGCGATGCGCTTGGCAGCCGCGTCGTTCTCGGCACCTTCCACCGTGACGGCAACCATCTTGCGCGCACCCTCGCCGTCGCGAACCACCTGGAGAGCCAGATCGCGCAGCAGGTCGTTGAGTGCCGTCCGGAAGGCGTCGAGCTTC
Organism: Ensifer sp. LC384; assembly: GCF_001695865.1. Classification (NCBI taxonomy): domain Bacteria; kingdom Pseudomonadati; phylum Pseudomonadota; class Alphaproteobacteria; order Hyphomicrobiales; family Rhizobiaceae; genus Ensifer; species Ensifer sp. LC384. The sequence goes on along the minus strand of NZ_MBST01000032.1, from coordinate 19,076 downwards.
GCATCGGATGCATCCGTCATCTTCTGCTGGCCATCGCCGGCGGCGGCACCGGTCGCAAACAGCATCAGCGTATCCGATGTCGAGGTATCGCTGTCGACGGTGACCGAATTGAACGTCGGGCCGACGCCAGCCGAAAGCAGCGCCTGCAGTGCCGCCGGCGCAATGTCGGCGTCGGTGACGACGAAGGAAAGCATCGTCGCCATATCAGGCGCGATCATGCCTGCGCCCTTGGCGATGCCGTTGATCGTGACCTTCACGCCACCGATCTCGGCGCTGCGGGTGGCGACCTTCGGATAGGTGTCCGTGGTCATGATCGCCTTGGCCGCCTCGAACCAGAAGTCTTGGCGGCCGGCAACCGCGAGATCGTCGAGCACGCCTGCGAACTTCGTCGCGTCCAGCGGTTCGCCGATGACGCCGGTCGAGGCCAGGAACACCTCGCTCTCGGCGCAACCGACGGCCTTCGCCGCCGACTTCGCGGTCAGCTCCGTCGCTTCGCGGCCCTTCTTGCCGGTGAAGGCATTGGCATTGCCGGAATTGACGACGACTGCGCGCGCAACGCCGCCGCCAAGGTTCTGGCGGCAGAAGTCGACAGGCGCAGAGGGGCACTTTGAGCGCGTGAACACGCCGGCGACGGCAGCAGGCTGGTCGAAGACCATCATCAGCACGTCGGTACGGTTCTTGTACTTGATGCCGGCAGCGGCAGTTGCCATGCGAACACCGCGCAAAGCGGGCATTTCGGCAAAGGTTTTCGGAGCGAGCGGAGAGACGGAACCGGACATGGCAAACCTGCGTGAAGACCGTGGGATCAAGGTGGAGTTGCGACAAATGCCCGATCGGCTTTTGGGGCCGTCGGGCATCGACAAGAAACGTTGACCGGCGAACCTTGCCCTCAGACAGGGCCCGCCGGTCGAAAATTACTTGGCTTCCTGCGCCTTGTTGGCCTCGTCATAGGCCTTCTTCAGAGCCGGATCGGAAATCTCGACACCGGCGTCCTTCTTGGCAGCAGCAAGCAGCTCAACGTATTTGTCGCGCATGACAAGCTGACGAACCTGCGGCTCGACCTGCTCCAGCGTCGGCGGCGCCTGCGGGCGCTTGTCTTCGACCAGGATGACGTGGAAGCCGAACTGCGTCTTCACCGGCGTCTTGGTGTAGGCGCCCTTGTCGAGCGTGAACACGACGGCTTCGAATTCCGGAACCATGCGGCCCTTGGTGAAGTAGCCGAGGTCGCCGCCGTCGTCCTTGTTCGGATCGGAGGACTTGGCCTTGGCGAGTTCGACGAAGCTCTTGCCGGCGTCGAGTTCCTTGATGATTTCCTTGGCCTCTTCCTCGGTCTTGACGAGGATGTGACGCGCCTTGATTTCTTCCTGAACGGGAACGGCTGCGATTTCCTTGTCGTAGCGCGCCTTCACTTCTTCCTTGGTGATCGCGTCGACGACGTGCTTCTTGAAGAAGGCGTTGTGCAGTTCGCGCTCGGTCAGGTAGGCGAGACGCTGCTTGAAGGTCGCATCGTCCTGAAGGCCTTCCTTTTCGGCGGTCTTCGACAGAAGCTTGACGTCGATGACAGCCGACAGCGCGGCAGCACGCTTCTGCTCTTCCGGCATCTGCTGGAGCTGCGGGTCGAGACCGCCAAGGGCGAGATTGAGCTCGGACTGGCGCACTTCCTCGCCACCGACGGTCGCAATGACCGGGTCCGCGTCTTCGGCGCGCGCGACACCATGAACGGCGATCGCCGCAACCAGGGCCGCAGCGGCCAGGGTTTTCAACTTCGACATGCTCGTAACCTTTCACCTTTGGCCGTCAACGCGATTGCATCGGGCTTGTGGCGGCTGAACACCACCAGAATGTGGCCGTTCTGTAGCCGTCCGGCCATGCAAGTGCGTTGACATAATTCGACCCCCCTCTTATCTGTCACGCAACCTCGCGTCCAGAACAGTTTCCGGGCGTTTCACGGCATTGCGCGGTTTTGGACGGTGCGGCCGGTGGAACCCAAGGCAACAAAAAAGAAAGGACCATTCGTATGGTCAGTCTCGGCGGCCTAGCCCGCAAGTTGTTTGGCTCCTCCAACGATCGCCGTGTGCGTGGCTACAAGGCCAGAGTGGATGCCATCAACGCTCTTGAAGCCGATATGAAGGCTTTGTCGGATGAGGCACTCGCCGCCAAGACCGTGGAATTCCGCCGAGAGTTCGCAGACGGCAAGACCCTCGACGACCTGCTGGTGCCGGCCTTTGCGGTTGCCCGCGAGGCAGCCCGCCGCGTGCTTGGCCTGCGTCCCTTCGACGTGCAGCTGATCGGCGGCATGATCCTGCACGAGCGCGCCATCGCCGAAATGAAGACCGGCGAAGGCAAGACGCTCGTGGCGACCCTGCCCGTCTATCTCAACGCGCTTGCCAGCAAGGGCGTGCACGTCGTCACGGTCAACGACTACCTGGCACAGCGCGACGCCGCCACCATGGGCCGCGTCTACAGCTTCCTCGGCCTGTCGACCGGCGTCATCGTCCATGGCCTCACCGATGACCAGCGCCATGCGGCCTATGCCTGCGACATCACCTACGCGACCAACAACGAACTCGGCTTCGACTATCTGCGCGACAACATGAAGTACGAGCGTGCGCAGATGGTCCAGCGCGGTCACTTCTTCGCCATCGTCGACGAAGTGGACTCGATCCTCGTCGACGAAGCGCGCACGCCGCTGATCATCTCCGGCCCGCTCGACGACCGCTCGGATCTCTACAACACGATCAACGAGTTCATCCCGCTGCTTTCGCCGGAAGACTACGAGATCGACGAGAAGCAGCGCTCGGCCAACTTCTCCGAAGAAGGCACTGAGAAGCTCGAAAACCTGCTGAAACAGGCAGGCCTGCTCAAGGGTGAATCGCTCTACGACATCGAAAACGTCGCAATCGTCCACCACGTCAACAACGCGCTGAAGGCCCACAAGCTGTTCCAGCGCGACAAGGACTATATCGTCCGCAACGGCGAGATCGTCATCATCGACGAATTCACCGGCCGCATGATGCCGGGCCGCCGCTATTCCGAAGGCCAGCATCAGGCGCTCGAAGCCAAGGAAAAGGTGCAGATCCAGCCCGAGAACCAGACGCTCGCCTCGATCACCTTCCAGAACTATTTCCGCATGTATTCCAAGCTCGGCGGCATGACCGGCACGGCCTCCACCGAAGCGGAAGAATTCGGCAACATCTACGGCCTGGAAGTTATTGAAGTTCCGACCAACCTGCCGATCAAGCGTCTCGACGAGGACGATGAGGTCTATCGTACCCAGGGCGAGAAGCTCAAGGCGATCATCGACGAGATCAAGTCGGCGCACGAGCGCGGCCAGCCGATGCTGGTCGGCACGACGTCGATCGAAAAGTCCGAACAGCTTGCCGATCTGCTCAAGAAGTCCGGGTTCAACAACTTCCAGGTGCTGAACGCGCGTTACCACGAGCAGGAAGCCTTTATCGTCGCACAGGCCGGCGTGCCGGGCGCAGTCACGATCGCCACCAACATGGCGGGTCGCGGTACCGACATCCAGCTCGGCGGCAACGTCGACATGCGCATCCAGCAGGAACTCGCAGAGGTCGAGCCCGGCCCCGAGCGCCACGGGCGCGAACAGGCGATCCGCGACGAGGTGCAGCAGTTGAAGGAACAGGCGCTGGCCGCCGGCGGACTTTACGTACTTGCCACCGAACGCCACGAAAGCCGTCGTATCGACAACCAGCTCCGCGGCCGTTCCGGCCGTCAGGGCGACCCGGGTCGCTCCAAGTTCTACCTGTCGCTTCAGGACGACCTGATGCGCATCTTCGGCTCCGACCGCATGGACGGCATGCTGCAGAAGCTCGGCCTGAAGGAAGGCGAGTCGATCGTCCATCCCTGGATCAACAAGGCGCTTGAGCGCGCCCAGAAGAAGGTCGAAGCCCGCAACTTCGACATCCGAAAAAACCTTCTGAAATACGACGACGTGCTCAATGACCAGCGCAAGGTGATTTTCGAGCAGCGCATCGAGCTGATGGATGCCGAGAGCGTTACCGAAACCATCACCGACATGCGCAACGAAGTCATCGAAGACGTCGTTTCCAAGCGCATCCCCGAGCGGGCCTATGCAGAACAGTGGGATGTCGAGGGCCTCAAGGCCGACGTCCAACAATACCTCAACCTCGACCTGCCGATCGTCGAATGGGCAGCCGAGGAAGGCATCGACGAGAGCGACATCCTGGAGCGCGTGACGGCGACTACCGAAAAGGCGGTGGCCGACCGGGCCGAGCGTTTCGGCCCCGAGATCATGCAATATGTCGAGCGCTCGGTCATTCTGCAGACGCTCGACCATCTCTGGCGCGAACACATCGTCAACCTCGACCACCTGCGCTCGGTCATCGGCTTCCGTGGCTATGCCCAGCGCGACCCGCTGCAGGAATACAAGTCCGAAGCCTTCGAACTGTTCCAGGCCCTGCTCGGCAACCTGCGCCAGGCCGTAACGGCCCAGCTCATGCGCGTCGAACTGGTCCGTGAGGCAGCCGAGGCTCCCCAGCCCGCGCCGCCACAGATGGTCGGTCACCATATCGACCCGCTGACCGGCGAAGACGATTTCGGTGGCGGCGCCGGTTCGCTGCTGGCCGTCGCGCCGGTGAACCGCAACCCGGCCGATCCTTCGACCTGGGGCAAGGTCTCGCGCAATGAGGCCTGCCCATGCGGCTCCGGCAAGAAGTACAAGCACTGCCACGGGATTTACGAAGCTTGATCTGAAATGCCGCCTCCGGGCGGCATTTTTGTTTGGGGCCAGGAAAAGGTCGCAGATCGTCGAGCCGCTTCGCCGAATGGGACAACCTCGCCCGCTTTGCCACCCGCCCCCGGGCCTTCGCAGCCGATGAGCCGAGACCGTCTGATCGAGGCCCTCCCTCGTGCAAAGCACCCGGTTGAACCGTTTGTTAACGCTGATCTGGCACAACTAAGCCCTGTATTGCGTAATCTCAGGGTGTTCTCGTGTTCATGGCGGTATGTCAAACAGCCGGACGAATGCTGCCGTCGGCGCTGCGACACCGCCTGTCTCCGCTGATCGGCGTGCTGATCGCCGCCCTGACCGAACAGGACCCGAAGAATACGGCGCGGCGCATGGCGCTGGTCGCCTTCGTCATCCGCATCCTCAGCGCCGCGATCGCATTCCTGTCCCAGATCATTCTCGCGCGCCTGATGGGCGAGTTCGAATACGGCATCTTCGTCTTCGTCTGGGTGCTGGTGATCCTGTTCGGCAACCTGTCCTGCATCGGCTTCCATTCGACCGTGATCCGCTTCCTGCCCGAGTACCAGGCGACGTCGGCGCTGGCCGAAATTCGTGGCCTGACGACCACCGCCCGGGTCTTTGCCCTCGTGTCGGCAAGCACGCTTGCCCTCGTCGGATTTCTGGGATTGTGGCTCTTCGCCGACCGGATCGAGGGCTACTATCTCGTTCCGCTCTATCTCGGTCTGTTCATCCTACCGATGATCGCGCTTGGCGATGTGATGGACGGCACCGCGCGCGCGCACGGCTGGCCGCTCTCGGCCATGAGCCCCACCTTCATCATTCGCCCTCTGCTGGTGCTCGCCTTCATGGTGCTGGCAACGATGATGGGCGCGCCGCACACGGCGCGCACCGCCATGGTGGCAGCCATGGCCGCCGTCTATGCGACGACCATCAGTCAGTTTCTCGTCCTCACCTGGCGGCTGCGTTCGCGCTATGTCAGTGGGCCGCTTCGGATCGAAATGGGACGATGGCTCCAGGTCGCGGTCCCGATCTTCCTGATCGACGGCTTCGGCTTCCTGCTGACCAATTCCGACGTGGTCATCGTCGGCTTCTATCTCAAACCCGATGATGTCGCCGTCTATTTCGCCGCCGCCAAGACGATGGCACTGGTGCATTTCGTCATGTTCTCGGTCAAGGCAGCGGCAGGCCCCCGTATCGCGGTCGCGATGGCCGCCCGCGACCGCAGGCAATTGGCAGACATCGCCGTCGACAGTGCGCGTTGGGCATTCTGGCCATCGCTCCTGCTCGGGACCATGGTCCTGCTTGCCGGTCCCTTCCTGCTTTCGCTCTTCGGCCCTGCTTTCGTCGGCGGCTTGCCGCTAATGGCCATCCTCTTTGCCGGCATCATGGCCAAGGCTTTCATCGGCCCTGCCGAAATCCTGCTGACGATGGCAGGTCAGCAGACGCTCTGCGTGATCCTTTACGCTGGCGCACTGGTGGCCAACATCGCGCTTAACCTGAGCCTCATTCCTCTCTTCGGATTGACCGGTGCTGCATTTGCAACCGCCGGTGCTATGTTCGTCGAGGCTATGCTGCTTCATTTCGCCGTAAGGCGCACCTTCGGTTTCGCGCTCTTCGCTCTCGCAAGCGGGCGTCCGAACCATGACAACAACGGGGCGATCCATCCATGATCGGCAATACCAATCTTCCCGGTGACGCAGACGACAGGGCGGCCCGCATTCTTGGCGGGCTGGCGCCGATGGGCCACCCCCATCCACAGGCAGAACACATGCTTGCGGTCGGGCGGCCCGGACGACATCTTGCCATCTACCCGGCCAAGGCCGGTTATGAATTGCAGCGTGAGCTCGACTTCCTGTCGAACCGGGCGCTCGAGCCGAACGTGTTCTTCACCGGCCGCTTCCTGGCACCCGCAATGCCCCGGCTCGAGGAGCGCGTGATCCGGCTCGCCATCATCCGCGATAACGATGAACGCCGCAGCCGCATGCGTTTCCTGATGCCGTTCTCGATTGAGAAACCCGGCTTTTCCATCGGCGCCCCGATCATCCGCGCCTGGTCCAATCCGTTCGGCCCGCTTGGCGTGCCGTTGCTCGATGCCGAGGATGCGGCTGAGACGATCGACAACCTGTTCGAAGCCCTGACCAATCCATCAGCAACCCTGCCCCGGGTTCTGGTGCTGCCGGACGTACGCCTGAAGGGCAAATTCGCGCAGCTGGCGCGCGCCGTCGCCATCGGTCGGAATCTGCCGCTGACGGTGACCGACACGTTCAGCCGGCCGATGCTCGAGAGCCTGCTTGACGGCCCGACCTATCTGAAGAAATCGATCAGCCCGGCGCATTTCCGCGAATTGCGGCGCCAGTGGGACCAGCTGGAGAAGCGCGGGCAGCTTGCCTATTCGGTCGCACGCCAGCCCAGCGAGATCCGCATTCGCATGGAAGAGTTCCTTGCGCTGGAAGCGTCCGGCTGGAAGGGCCGCGAACGCAGCGCCATGGTGCTCGACCGCTTCCGCGCGGCCTTTGCCCGCGAGGCGATCACCAATCTCGCCGAGGCCGATAGCGTCCGCATCCACACGCTCGATCTCGACGGCAAGGCGATCGCCTCCATGGTCGTATTCCTGATGTCCGGCGAGGCCTATACGTGGAAGACGGCCTACGACGAGCGCTACGCGAAGTTCTCGCCCGGCAAGTTGCTGCTGGCGGAACTGACCGAATGGCATCTCGATGACGCCAACATCGCCCGCTCCGATTCCTGTGCCGTTCCCGACCACCCGATCATGAGCCGCTTCTGGCAGGAGCGCGAAGAGATGGGCACGCTGGTGATCGGCCTGCAGCAGACCCGCGACCGCGACGTCCGGCAGGTCGCCGCACAGCTGCACCTTTACCGCAACACCCGCAACATGGCGCGGATGCTGCGGGAAAAGATCAAGGCGCTCGCCGGGCGCTGACCTGTTTCAGTCGGTGGGCGAATGCGGCGGTTCCGCCGCCGCCCGCTCGCGCAGGATCCGGCGAATGACCTTGCCCGACGTCGTCAACGGCAGGCTGTCGACAAAGGCGATCTCCCGGGGATACTCGTGCATCGACAGCCGCGTCTTCACCCATTCGCGGATGGACTGAGCCGTCTTGTCGTCGCCAGCGATACCCGGTCTTAAAACGACATAGGCCTTGACGATTTCCGTGCGCAGCGCGTCGGGCTTTCCGACGGCCGCAGCAAGCTGCACATCCGGATGGCCGGCAAGACAGTCCTCGATCTCTCCCGGGCCGATGCGATAGCCCGAAGACGTGATCACGTCGTCATCTCGCCCGAAGAAGGTGAAATAGCCTTCCGCATCCATCACGCCCTGGTCGCCTGTTGTCATCCAGTCGCCGATGAATTTCGCGTTGGTTGCCGTCTCGTTATTCCAGTAGCCAAGAAACATCACCGGGTCTGGCCGCTTGATCGCCACCTGTCCGACGGTTCCGGCCGGCAATTCGCGGCCATCGCCGTCGATGATCGCCACCCGATGGCCCGGCGCCGCTTTGCCCATCGCGCCCGGCTTGACAACACCGAGATCGGCGGCCGACGAAATGACGATATTGCACTCCGTCTGGCCATAGAACTCGCTGACGTCGAGGCCGAGTGCTGCCCTGGCCCATTCAAAGGTTTCGCGCCCGAGCGCCTCGCCGGCGGAACCGACGGTCCTCAGATTGAGACGGTATCGATCGCGCGGCCTGTCGACCGCCTTCATCAGCCGCAATGCTGTCGGCGGAATGAAGGCGTTGCGCACGTCCATCTCTTCGAGGATCCGAAAAGCCGTGTGCGGATCGAACTTCTGCGCCGGCGACGAGACCACGGGAACGCCGAGCAGCAGCGAGGGCAGCAGCGCGTTCAACAATCCGCCGGCCCAGGCCCAGTCCGCAGGCGTCCACATCCGGTCGCCCGGTTGCGGCAGGAAATGATGGTGAAACTGGAACCCCGGGAGGTGGCCGAGCAGCACCCGGTGCCCATGCAGGGCGCCCTTGGGCGGCCCGGTCGTTCCCGAAGTGTAGATCATCAATGCCGGATCGTCAGGCGTGGTATCCGCCGCGACAAAGCCGTCAGCATCGCCTGAGGCAAGGTCGGTGAAACCGAGCGTGCCGGGAACGCCTTCGGCTCCAGCCAGCACGACCAGCCGCAAATCCGGCAGCCGCTCGCGGATGGCCGCCACGCGCTCGTGGCCAAAAGCATTGGTGACGATTGCCGCGGCACCGGCATCTGCCAACCTGTACTCCAGCGCCTCGACCCCGAAGAGCAAGGCGAGCGGCAGGGCGATCGCGCCGAGTTTGTAGATGGCCGCGTGCGCAATGGCAGCCTCGAACCCCTGCGGCAACAGGATCGCCACCCGGTCTCCCGGCTTGACCCCCTGGCGTTCGAGCCCGCGCGCGAAAGCGGAGGATTGCCGAGAGAAAGCGCCGTAAGTCAGCGTCCGATGGGCGCCATCCGGGCTGAAATGCTGAAGACAGATGCGCTCCGGCGCTTTTGCGGCCCAGGCGTCGCTCACCGCAACGCCGATATTGAACTTCGCGGGGATCTGCCACCGGAATGCGCCGTAGAGTTCGTCGTAATTCTCGATTGTCGGTAACATGGCCCCGCCGCAACAGATTTCTGCTGCACCGCACCTAACATTTTCGCCCGCCGTTGTTCAATCACCGGGGCGGCAAGGGTGCCGACCAACCTGCGCCGCAGCCGGGATTGCTGACCCGGAGATGGGCGCCTGGGATAAAAACAAAAAGGTCATTCTGTGTGTTGCCGGATCCGAATCGGAAGTCCGCGACAAATCAACGGCGATGTGAGCGGCATGGGCGATGAAAGGCGGCTCTACGGGAACCACATGTTTAGCTGACATGAAAGCGCGCCGCAAACAGATGGCGGCAAGCGCGATGCACAAGCTCGTTCCCGGGGAGGATCGTTAGCTCCCAGCATGGACGCCGCCGGTATTCGATTGGGCCTCACTCCGTCGCGTCGTGATCATCATCGTCGTCGTCAAGTATACCACCGTAATCAACACCGGTGTGTGCTTGAAGAAGCTCTATCTGCACAGGCGTGAGAAAACGCTCGTACACCTCGATGTCTTCGGGAGTGATCTCCCATTCGACGCTAACCTGACTTACGAAACGCTCAAGATCAGATGTTATCATCCAATCACGGACAACACCGAGTATTGTCGTGGGTCCTGGAAATTTCGAAGCAAAATCTTTTGGTATAATCTTACTAAGTTCGTCGAGATTATTCACCCCAAATGCGTTCAACTCACGCATTAGCTCGGAAACTCCTTCCCTTCTGTAATCACCCTCAAGTTTAAAGTTATTCTTTGACGCCCATTGCCTGACGAACTGCTCTATACTCAGGACATTCAAATCAATCTCTAAACTTCCCTCAGATGCGCTTTTCGATACATGCTCAATATAGCTATCTATCTCTATTGAAAGGTCGCTAAAACCATTATCAGCAGTCTCCATTAGGCCCGCCAACAAGAAAAGTTTTCGTTCGATATGCTGGGGAAGCTTGCCATTAAATTTATAATTTCTGTCGTGAGCCAACTCAGCCCATGCGTGCTGAAGAACCGTCCGGATCTGGATTTCAAACTTGAGCCCCTCAAGTCTTTTGTTTTCCTGAAGGCGCGCTCTATCAGCACCGAGGTCGCAAACAAAATGGACTGAGCGGTAGCCCACCTCGTTAATCGACAGAAGTTCATCTTTGTTTCGGCTATTCGAAACGTCGACACAGAAATTGCTCTTAATAATATCAGAAACTTTTTCGATGTCGTAATCAAAGTATACAACTACTCTAATCCCGGAAATGTCCGTCATTTGAAGGGCTGGATCTTTGTAGCTCTTTCTTTTCGCCTTCGATAAACAATCTGATGGAGACTTTGTTCTTCCGGAAACCGTGAGGAATGGTATTCCTGCGTCCTTCAGCAGGCTTCGTATGGTAAGCTCCACAGATGCGGTTAGGCTCCTAAACTTGGGATGATTATCGTCTAACCAGTCTTGAAACCGCATCGTCCTCGCCTTGCGCCAGATTTGACGCAACACACCTAGTATTTAATCTGAGGTTGAGCAACACTCTGCAACCTCCGGTCAACACCCTTTGTTTTGTTTCGGTTAAGCGCCCTAATTCCCTTCGGCAGGAGCGCTTGTACGAGCACATATCGGCGCACAAAAGACGAACAGATTTATCCCACACATTTCGAGGTTCGAAAATGTGGGACAAAAACAGCGAAAAAGCTCAATAAAAACAGCGTTGGTTTTTAGTAGTGGTGCCCCATGCCGGGGTCGAACCAGCACTCCTTTCGGAACTCGATTTTGAGTCGAGCGCGTCTACCAATTCCGCCAATGGGGCTCAGGGATGTAAGATATCAGCGGCTGGGATTTACACGAAGGTTTTTGCCGCGGTCAACCATCATTTTCAACGAATACATGTCGCGCAAAACTGTGCAGCGGTTTTGCGATTACGACATGCGCAAAAAACAGGAACGCAAAGGGCGGCAAGCGATGCCGAAAGGTCGCGATGCGGCTTACAGCGCCGCGCGTCAAATATGACGCGCAAAGGACGCTGTAACGCTTTAAACTCGCTGCATGATTTTCTCCTTAAATCGAATCCGATTTAAGGAATTATGCAGTAGCGGAGCGGCAATCACGAAAGCGTGCAAAGGTGACGCAGAGGACGTGATTTACAGCGGGTGCCGTCGCACCTAAGAAGGCCATATTTAGTTGCAATGCAGCATATGCCGGACACAGATCCGTTATGCTTTCCAGCGTGAGGTACGCATGATCGACGCTTCCACCGCTTCCCGCCATCACCTGCTCATCGCCGTTCTCGTCACACTCGGCATGGCGGCGACCGTTGGCGGCGCGCTCGGTTTCGAACACCTTGGCGGGTACATCCCCTGCGCGCTTTGCCTGCTGCAGCGCGATCCCTATTACTACGGCATCCCGCTCGGTATTCTGGCTGTTATCACCAGTGCCTTGCGGCTGCCGGCCTGGACGACGCGCAGCCTGCTTCTGGCGATCGGCATCCTGATGCTCGTCGGTGCGGGCATGGGCGTCTATCACTCGGGTGCGGAATGGGGCTTATGGGAGGGTCCGTCGACCTGCGCGACGACGGCGCAGGGCGTATCGTCGAATGTCGGCGACCTGCTGGGCGATCTCGATTCCAAGCACGCCCCGTCCTGCTCTGAGGCGGCGCTTCGGGTGCTCGGTCTGTCCTTTGCCGGTTGGAATGTGATTGCCAGCCTGATCTTTGCAGCGATCGCCTTGCGCGGCGCTGCGAAGGCCTGATCCCCGAGACTGAAACGGCCTGCCTTCAGGAGATGGCCGCGTGACAATGAACTAAGCGGCGTGCGCAATACTGCATAATTCCTTAAATCGGAATCGATTTAAGGAATTATGCAGTAACTCAAAGTGTTACTGCGACCTTTGCGCGTCATATTTGACGCGCGGCGCCGTAACTCCGCTCTCGGCCTGCCGTCGTCCACATGGCCGAGATGCCTCAGGGCTGCAGTTCGACATCCCAGTAGAGATAGTCCATCCAGCTTTCATGCAGGTGGTTCGGCGGGAAAAGCCGGCCATTGTTGTGCAGGTCCTGCACCGTCGGGTGATAGGGCTTCTGGTGCGGGAACATGCCGGCCTGCTTCGGCAGCTTGCTGCCCTTGCGCAGATTGCAGGGCGAGCAGGCCGCAACGACGTTTTCCCAGGTTGTCTGGCCGCCATGGGCCCGCGGCACCACATGGTCGAAGGTCAGATCGTCGGGCGTGCCGCAATACTGGCATTCGAACTTGTCGCGCAGGAAGACGTTGAACCGGGTGAACGCCGGATGACGCGACGGCTGCACGTAGCTCTTGAGGCAAACAACGCTGGGCAACCGCATCGAGAAGCTGGGCGAGGAGACCGAGTGCTCGTACTCCGCGAGGATAATCACACGGTCAAGGAAGACGGCCTTGATCGCGTCCTGCCAGGACCAGAGCGACAAGGGGTAATAACTCAGCGGCCGATAGTCAGCGTTCAAGACGAGCGCCGGCAAGGCCTGCGGTGAGACTGCAATCGTCAAGCGTATTCTCCTGATCGATTCGGCATCTGCACCTTCTATATTAGGCCCGTTGCAACAGGATTGTGAAGCCGGAAAGAAAAACGAACAGCGGATTCGCTTTTTCCTTCAAGACGTCACAGGAACAGCATCCCGCCGCATTTCTTGCGCGTAATAGGCCCAGAACAGACGTGCCGCGACGCTGCGCCAAGGCGACCATGACGCGGCCAGCGAATCAATCTCGCGGGCGGTCGGGCGCAACTCCAGACCGAGACCGTGGCTGATCGCGTTTTGCAACGCGACATCGCCGGATGGAAAGACATCCGGATGCCCGGCGCAAAACAACAGATAGACCTCCGCTGTCCAGCGCCCGACGCCCTTGATGGTCGTCAGCTCGTGGATCGCCTCCTTGGCTTCGACATTGCAAATCGCGTCGAGGTCGATCTCGCCGGCAACAACCACCTGTGCCACCCGCCTCAGCGCGTCGGCCTTGGCGCGGGAAAGCCCGATCGTCCGGCAATCCTCGTCGCTGAGTGTCAGGGCGGCAGGCGCGGTGATCTCACCGAGCGACACTTCCATGCGTTTCCAGATCGCCGCAGCGCTTGCCTTCGACACCATCTGCGACACGATGATGCTGGCAAGACCGCGATAGCCGGGGTCGGTTCGTCTGAGCGGCACGGGCCCGGCCCTGGCCACGACATGCTCGAGACGGGCGTCTAGCATCACCAGACCAGCAAGGCCCGCCTCGATGTCCTCATGTGTTCGGATGATCCGCATGGCGCCTCCAAAAAGCGGATGATTTTTATACCGCTTCCATGCCAAAGGGAAACGATGGCAGACACGTCATCCGCACAACCTGTTTTCCGTTTTGCACCGAGTCCGAACGGCCTTCTGCATCTGGGCCACGCGCTGTCGGCGATGCTCAACCACGACATGGCGCGCGCATCGGGAGGGCGGTTCCTGCTGCGCATCGAGGATATCGACCGGACGCGCTGCCGTCCGGAATTCGAGGCCGCGATCTCTAGCGATCTCGCTTGGCTCGGGCTTGAGTGGGAACGGCCAGTGCGCCGGCAATCGGACCATCTCGACCTTTACGCATCCGCGCTCCGGCGGCTGAACGATATGGGCCTCGTCTATCCCTCGGCCCTGTCGCGCGGCGAGATCAAGGCGGCGGTTGCCAATGCTGAAGCTGAGGGCAGGAGCTGGCCGCGCGATCCGGACGGCACACCGCTCTACCCCGGGCGCGAGCGCGATCTGGAGACCGGTGCGCGCAACGCCATCATCGCAGGCGGCAAGCCCTATGCCTGGCGGCTGGACATGCAAAAGGCGGTGCTTGCGGCCGGTGGACCTCCCCTCGTCTGGCAGGAAACCGGCAGTGGACCGGATGGAGAGACGGGCACCATAAAGGCCGATCCTGCCGCCTGGGGCGACGTCATCCTGTCGCGCTCCGACGCGCCGTCGAGCTACCATCTGTCTGTTGTCGTCGACGATGCGCTGCAAGGCATAACCCATGTGGTGCGCGGACGCGACCTCTATCACGCAACCGCCGTGCACCGCCTGCTGCAGCGGCTGCTGGATCTGCCCGAACCCAACTACCACCATCACCGCCTGCTGCTCGGCGCCGACGGCCGGAAGCTTTCCAAGAGCAATCGGGACACCGGTATTTCAGCCTTCCGCGAGGCTGGCCGGTCGCCGGCCGACATCCGTGCCCTGATCCTCTAAGCGAACTTAGTCCTCGGTCGTGCGCACGCCCTGGAAACTGCGCCGCACCATGCGCTTGACCCGATATTTAAGGATCGCGGCATTGATCTCGGCGCCGATGATGAAGATCGCCGCGACTATATAGAGGAACACCAGCACGATCATGATCGAGGCCAGACCCGCATAGGTCGAGACATAGGTCGCAAAGGTCGAGAGGTAATAGGCGAAGGTGTAGCCGCCGATCGTCCAGCAGAGCAGCGTCAGAAAAATGCCCGGCAACACGTCGACGACCTTGCGGTGACCATCCGGCAGCCACAGGTGCGACATAAACAGCCCCCCCGTCACCACGACCAGTGCCAGCGGCAAGCTCCAGTTGTCGACGGTCGCCAGCACGCCGTCGAGCCAGGGCAGCCATTCGCCGGCATAGCGAAGCGCCAGCGGCACGGCAACGAGAATAATGCTCAGCGCCGCAAGGATCAGCACCCCGGCGATCACGAACCCGAGGCTGGCAAGGCGCGTCACGTACCAGTAGCGGCTTTCCGTCACCCGGTAGGCGCGGTTGAGCGACACCCGCAGCGCCTCGACGCCATTCGAGGCGAAGTAGGCGGCTGCGAGCACCGAAACGGTCAGCAGGCCGCCGCGCGGAATGGTCAGCACCTGTACGATCTCGTTGGCGATCGGGGTGGCGATCGACTCCGGCCAGGCGTCGAAAATGAGGTGAACCGCGGTCTCGGCAAACTGATCGGCCCCAAGAAAGCTGCCGAGCGCCGTACCGAAAATCAGGAAGGGGAAGACGGCAAGCAAGGACGAAAGCGCCACATGGCTCGCCATGGCCCAGCCGTCGTCCAGACTGAAGTGCCATAGCGCATCGAACACGACTTTCCAGATGATGCGAATAAACGCTGGCATTTCCACTCCGGCCCAGTGGCGCCGCGGTCGCCTGCCTTTGCATGCGGGTCCTTGGGCGCCGTTCCACGGCATTGACGCTCATCCGTCCGCGACAACGTACACGGGTTTGGGCTCGCGCAATTCAATTGTATCCCGCCGATGAATATGGGAAACGGGGGCAGGATTTCTACAGGAATCGACAGGATGTCCGATCGCCCCACAATCATTGTCACCGGTTGTTCATCCGGGATTGGCGCCCATTGTGCCCGCGCGCTGCATGCGGACGGTTGGCGGGTGTTTGCAACCGTGCGCCGCGAAGAGGACCGAAGCGCCCTGGAAAACGAGGGCATCGAAACCTTCCTGATGGACTATACCAAGCCGGAGACGATCGCCGCCCTCGTCGAGGCAGTAATGGCGCGCTCCGGCGGTCGTATCGATGCGCTGTTCAACAACGGCGCCTATGGCCAGGCCGGCGCCGTCGAGGACCTGCCGCCGGAAGCCCTGCGGCTGCAGCTGGAAACCAACGTCATCGGCTGGCACGACCTGACGCGGCGGGTGATCCCGGCGATGCGGGCGCGCGGAAGCGGCCGCATCGTGCAATGCTCCTCCATCCTCGGCATCGTGCCCTATCGCTGGCGCGGCGCCTATAACGCATCGAAGTTCGCGATCGAGGCGCTGTCGCTGACCCTGAGAATGGAACTCGCCGGAAGTGGCATCAAGGTGAGCCTAATCGAGCCGGGGCCGATCGCCTCGAAATTCACCGCCAATGCGGTGACCTATATCGAGCGCTTCATCGACCTGAAGAATTCGGTCCACCGCGCCGAGTACGAGCGGCAGATGCGCCGCCTGAAAGGCGAGAGCAAACCGGTCGCAGGCAAGCTCGGACCAGAAGCCGTATATGCAGTCCTAAAGCACGCGCTGGCAGCAAAGAGACCGAAACCGCACTATATTGTAACAAGGCCCGCCAAGCAGGGCGCGTTCCTGAAGAAGCTCCTGCCGGCCGCATTGTTTTACCGTATTATCGGCCGACTCGGCTGAGTGAAAACGCAAGGGAGCATTCGATGTCCAGTTTCGTCACCGGCCTGACCCTGTTTGTCATGGGGCTGGTCGTCATCGTTCTGATCCGCGGCCTCTTGAACATGATGAGGGGTGGCAGCAGCAGTAAATCCAACAAGCTGATGCAGGCCCGTGTACTGCTGCAGGCAGTCGCGATCGTATTGATCATGCTGACGCTATGGATCACCGGCGGCGGCCGCCCCGCCTGAGGAACGTGACGACACCATGGTCAAGCTCAACAAGATCTACACCCGGACGGGCGACAACGGCACCACCGGGCTCGTCTCCGGTGCGCGCCGCCTGAAGAGCGATCTCCGGGTCGACGCGTACGGCGCCGTCGATGAGGCCAACGCTTTCGTCGGGCTCGCACGGCAACACACCGCCGATGCCGTCGATCTCGACGCCGCCTTGATGCGGATCCAGAACGATCTCTTCGATCTCGGCGCCGATCTCGCGACCCCCGACACCGGCGAGAAGCCGGAATACGAGCCGCTTCGCATCGTCGCCACGCAGGTAACCTGGCTCGAAGCCGAGATCGATCGGCTGAACGCCGATCTCCAGCCCCTGCGCTCCTTCGTGCTGCCGGCCGGCAGCGCCGCATCCGCCGCGCTCCATGTGGCGCGAACCGTTGCCCGACGTGCCGAGCGGCAGATGGTGGCGCTTGCCCAGCTCGAGGCCGAAATCGTCAGCCGCGAGGCGATCGCCTACATCAATCGGCTGTCGGATTTCCTGTTCGTCGCAGCCCGCTGGGCAAACGACAAGGGACATGCCGACGTCCTTTGGATTCCCGGGAAAAACAGATAACGTTTCCGACTCCATGGCGCGTCTAGATCGGCGCCGGACTGTAGGATCACGCTTCGGGGGACCGCATGTTCATACCGCTTCACGACAGGAACACCCTGAAGCACATCAAGGTTCAGTATGTGACAATCAGCCTGATCGTCATCAACATCGTCGTCTGGCTGATAACCGGTCCGATCGCCACGGAAGAATTCGCCAACGCGACGTTGCTGGGCTTCGGCTATATCCCGGCGCTCATCTTTGACTATGCCCAGCTCGACCCGTCGCTGATCATCGTGCCTGATGGTTTCACCTTCATCACCTATTCCTTCCTGCATGGCGGCTTCATGCATCTGGCGATGAACATGCTGTTTCTCTGGGTGTTCGGCGACAATGTCGAGGATGCGCTCGGGCACTTTCGCTTTCTTGTGTTCTATCTCGCCTGTGCCGCTGCCGGGGCCTTGGCGCATGGCCTGCTCGACCCGGCATCGGAAGCCCCGCTGATCGGTGCATCGGGCGCGATCTCCGGCGTGGTCGCCGCCTATTTTCTGCTGCACCCGAAGGTGCGTGTCTGGGTTCTGGTGTTCTTCCGGTTACCGCTGCCCCTGCCGGCGGCCATTCCGCTCGCCTTCTGGATCGGCCAGCAATTCTTCATGCTTGTGGTCGATCCCGGTAGTGGCGTCTCCTGGAGCGCCCATGTCGGCGGCATCGTCGCGGGGCTGGTACTGGTGGTCATTTTGCGACGCCGCGGCGTCCCGCTCTTCGACCGCACGATCGTCACGCCCCGCGCTGTCGAACACAAGGCGGAGTCCGTCGTCGTCTCGCCGCAACCCACGCCGGAAACGCGCAAACCACCGACACCCTGGGGTCGCCCGACAGCTTGAAACCGCGGACTTGAGATCCAACCCGCACCGGTTTCGTCGTCATTTCAAGGGCTTGACCTCCCATGAACGATAGGAAGAGTACGCTCGTACCGCATCGGCGAAGAGGTCTTGTCAGGTCACTTTCTTACGTGTACGTAAACGTTATTCCAATTCTCGGGATTATATCGATTTAGCGCCATGCACAGTGATTGTAATTGGAGAAAAAACGCGTATCGATGTCGCCCACCGACAATCAGGCGGCTCCGTTAAGGCGCATTTTCCTGCGAAAGCTCTTGGAGGGAAGAATCCATGAAAATACTTGTGACGGTCAAGCGGGTGGTTGACTACAACGTCAAGATCCGGGTGAAGGCGGACGGCTCGGGTGTCGAGCTGGCCAATGTGAAGATGTCGATGAACCCGTTCGACGAGATCTCGGTGGAAGAGGCGCTGCGGCTGAAGGAAGCCGGCAAGGCCGACGAGGTCGTCGTCGTGTCGGTCGGTCCGGCCAAGGCCGAAGAGACGCTGAGGACGGCGCTGGCGATGGGCGCCGACCGCGCCATCCTGGTCGAGACCGACGACCCGGTCGAGCCGCTCGCCGTTGCCAAGATCGTCAAGGGTGTTGCCGAGGCCGAACAGCCGGGGCTGATCATCGTCGGCAAGCAGGCGATCGATGACGACAGCAACCAGACCGGCCAGATGCTGTCGGCACTCTTGGGCTGGGCCCAGGGGACGTTTGCTTCCAAGGTCGAGATCGGTGAGGGAAGCGCGACGGTGACGCGCGAAGTTGATGGCGGTCTGCAGACGATCGCCATCACGCTGCCGGCGGTGGTGACCACCGACCTGCGGCTGAACGAGCCGCGTTACGCCTCGCTGCCCAACATCATGAAGGCGAAGAAGAAGCCGCTCGACAGACACACGCCGGCCGATTTCGGCGTCGACACGACGGCGCGGCTGAAGGTGCTGAAGACCGAGGAGCCGGAAGGCCGCAAGGCCGGCATCAAGGTCAAGTCGGTGGCCGA